>CALVHV010000046.1 GCA_944328845.1 uncultured Clostridia bacterium
CTGATCGCACCACACCTTGATAAACGGGCGTCGCCCCGCGTACACCGCCTGCGGCGGCGAAGCCACGCGGCAGGCGAGCAAAACCACGTCGTTGTGATAGCACTGCGAGATCTTTACCGTCTGCGTGAGGTCGAGATAGTCGCGCGGGAAAAAACGGACAAGGTCTTCCGCGGTGAAAATATTCAGTTTGTTGAGGTCTTTTTCCCGCTTTTCGGAAATGCCCCGTATCTGCGTAAGTTTCATGTCTTTGGACCCTTTTTCCGCGGCGCCGCCGCAAATGTGCTTCCGATAAAGAAAACGGCGGGTCAATCCCCGCCGCGATTTTTCCCAAGCGATCGGCCGCGGTTCAGCGCACAGGCCGACCGCTCCGATCCCGTCATAACAGAGTTTATTTTTGCTTTCCGCCCGTTTTTTTCAGAAATAAGATGAGAAAAATGATACAAACGAACGCCAACGGGCTTGCGATATACAGGCAGAGAGGGATACGGAGAAGCAATCCGATCGGAATGAGAATAAATACGGCAAGCTGTGCGAGCAGATAAACGCAAAAAAGCAATCTGTTCTTCATTCTCTCCCCCTGTCTTTCTATAGGCGCGTTACTCCAAAGACACGATATAATAATAGATAGGCTGACCGCCGAAATGGATGTCTACGTCGCAATCGGGGAACTTTTCGGCAACACGCTCCGCAAGCTGTTCCGCGTCCTCTTCCTTGATATCCTTGCCGTAGTAGAGGGTGATGATCTCGTGCGAACTGTCTTTGAGGCGTTCGATCAGCTGCAGCATGGTGTCGTCCACGTTGTCCCCTTTGGCGAGGATCTTTTTGTCGTCGAGGCCGATGATGTCCCCTTCCTTCAGGCTGAAACCGTTGACGTTGGTGGCGCGGACGGCGTATGTAACCTGTCCCGCACGCACGTTGTCGATGGAATGGATCATGTCCGTCTTGTTTTCTTCCGCACTGATCTCGCTGTTGAAGGCGAGGGCCGCCGCAAAGCCCTGCGGCACGTTTTTGGTGGGAATGACGTGGATGGTGCGGTTTTGCACGAGCGCTTTCGCCTGCTCCGCCGCGAGGATGATGTTCTTGTTATTGGGGAACACGAACACGTGCTCCGCGTTGATCTTCTGCACGGCGTCGGCGATGTCCTCCGCGCTGGGGTTCATCGTCTGTCCGCCCTCGATGACGCGGTCGACAAGCAGATCTTTGAAGATGGCGGCGATGCCCTCGCCCGTGCAGATGGCGAGCATACCCATTTCCTTCTTCTCCGCCTCGCGCTTGGCGCGCAGGGCGCGGTTCTGTTCGAGCATGTTTTCGATCTTGACGCGGTCCAGTTCGCCCAGCTCCACCGCATAGGTGAGCGCGACGCCCGGCGTGTTGGTGTGAACGTGCACCTTGACCAGCTCCAGATCGCCGATGCAGATGACCGAATCGCCGATCTTCATCAGCTTTTCCTTGAGCTTGTCGATGTCCGCGAGCGTGGTGGATTTTTTCAGATTGATGATAAAAAACTCGGTGCAGTAGGCAAATTCGATCTCGCCCAGGTCGAGGTTGATGATGTCCGAATTGTCGCCGAACACCTCTTCGTCGCTCTTGCCCGCTTCGGGCGCGACGTATTCTTCCACCTCTTCCCCGTTGAGAACGGCGAGAAAGCCCTTATAAATGCACAAAAGCCCCATGCCGCCCGAATCGACGACGCCCGCTTTTTTGAGGACGGGCAGAAGTTCGGGGGTCTGTGCCAGCGCCTCTTCGCCGCGCTTGATGACGTCGGAGAGGAACTCGGAAAAATCTTTGTACTTGGACGCCGACTGCTTGGCAAACTCGCTCATCAGCCGCGCCACGGTGAGCATGGTGCCCTCCTTGGGTTTGGAGACGGCGGAATAGGCAACTTTGGTGCCGTTTTCCATCGCCTTGGCAAAGCCCTTGATGGTCACTTCTTCGCCGTTTTTGATCTCCGCGCAGATACCGCGGAAGAGCTGCGAAAGAATGACGCCCGAGTTTCCGCGCGCGCCCTTCAGCGCGCCCTTGGAAACGGCGTCACACAGCTCGGAAAGGCGGTTGGACGGGCAAAGCCCCAGCTCCTTGACCGCCGATTGTATGGTAAGGGACATGTTTGTGCCCGTGTCGCCGTCCGGCACGGGGAAAACATTGAGTGAGTCTACCTTTGTTCTGTTTATTTCAAGCACCTTTGCGCCGGAGAGGATCATCTTCCGGAATTCGGTGCCGCCGATCGTTTTTGGCATGGAAATTTCTGCTCCTTTCATGTGGGGAAGTTACAGCTTGACCCCGATGATGTTTACGTTGACCGTATCCACGATCATGCCCGTAAACTTTTCGACTCTGTATTTCACACTCTCTTTCAAAGATTCCGCAACGGCGTTGATGGAAACGCCGAACTTGATGATCACATACACGTCGATATAGATGCGGTCGCCGTTGGTGGTGACTTTGACACCCTTGCCCTGCGATTGCTTTTTAAACAATTCCGAGAGGCTGTCGGTAAAACGGCGCGAAACGGTTTCGACGATGCCGTAGCATTCCATCGCCGCCTGAGAAGCAACCCGCGCGATCGCTATATCCGAAATTGTGATCTTGCCGTAGGCATTACTCGTATTGACAGACATAAACGTATACTCCCGTATCGCCTATATTCTATACTATTTTCCCGTTTTTTGCAAGAGAAAATTTACTTTGCCCGACATTATTTTTATTTTTCATGAAAAATTGGCGAAAAAGAGGCAAAATCGATTGATTTTTTTTGCGCGTTTTGGTATAGTATCTATGCTCGTTTTGAGCGGGGCGCTTTTTTCGCGCTCAATTTTTTGTCAGATTATGACCGTGGAGGTGTGAATATGTCGAGAGTGTGCAGCATTTGCAACAAGGGGCAGAATTCCGGCAACAACGTGAGCCACAGTAACCGCAAGACGAGAAGAACGTTCAAGGCGAATGTCCAGAAAGTGAAGATCGTCAAGGACGGAAAAGTGGAATCCGCTTACGTTTGCGCACGTTGCCTGAAGAGCGACAAAGTAGAGCGCGCGTAATTGCATGAGAACTTTGAAAGCCTTCCCTGTTCGGGAAGGTTTTTTTCGTTCCGCCGCTATGTATGAAAAAGCGCCCCGCCGTCGGCTGATCCCGACGGCAGGGCGCTTTTTTACTCGATAAACAGATCGCCCGAAATATTTTTTACGGCAATCATTTGAGAAGAAAACAGCTTGTATAGGCGATGGTGTTTTTTCCGTAATTGTACGGAACGCCGGAAAGCTCGCACACCTTGCTCACCCACAGCCCGTACGCCTCCATCGAGGAATAGGAATCCTCGGGAAAGCGGCAGGGCGCGTCCGGATAGGTGCACTTCTTGCAGCGGCGGCAGGTGCCCGCCCCCATTCCCAGAACGTCGGGATACTTTGCCTTGAGCTTTCTCATCAGCGAAATAAAACTGCTCGCATGCTCCGCGCCCGCGCGCTCGATGGTCTCATAGTCGTACTCGTCCTCCATCTTCCCCACCGTCTGCACGATCATGCCGAAGGAATACTGCGCGGCAAGCGCCGCCGATTCTTCCAGACTCCCGCACGCGGGAGGGCACCTCCAGTTTTTGCCGTAGGCATGGCATTTGTCCGCGCTGCACATCTCGCGCACTTCGGGCATAAACACGAGCGCCTTGATGTTCAGCTGCCCTGCGTTGGTAAAGCCCTCTTCTTCCGCCAGCTTTTTCAATTCCTCTACCGAATAGTCCATTCCCGTTCCTCCCGCCGATTTTATGTCTTTTCCGATATTATAGCACGCCGCGGCGCGCTTTTCAACGCACGCTTTTGCGCAAAATCGGTACTTTTTTGTTTTTTACGGAAAACGGGAACCCCGTTCCGGCTCTTCCGCGTAAAGATCGGGCGGCGCACTGCGTGCGCCGCCCTGTTTTTTCTTTCGTGATCCCCTTTTGCGGAAAAGCCCGTTTTTTCGCCGCACGGAAATTTCCGCGCGCGGCTCGGCGTCCCTGTCCGCGGACAGGGGGCGCTGAGAAAAAGGCGGCAAAGAAAAGCTACCCTATCTGATACAGAGGATGTCGTTTGCGTCCGCATCCAAAACGCGGCACAGATTGGCGAGCGTGTCGAGAGCGGGAAGCTTGTCCCCTTTTACATAATGCGACACCGTCTGCTGGCTGACGCCCAGCGCTGCGGCGAGCGCGCTCTGCGTCATGCCGCTTGCCGCGATCGCCTCCGCGATCTTTTGTTGTATTTGCTGCAATGTGATCATTTTTTCTCCTTTTGTTCCGTTCGATATGCCCGAAAAGTCGCGGCAAAAGCCAACAGCCCCGCATAAAGATCGGGCGGCGCACTGTGTGCGCCGCCTTGTTTTTTCTTTCGCGGTCATCTTTTGTAGGAAAAGCTCATTTTTCCGCCGCGCGGCGCACCAGCCGCAGAACGCAGCGGATCGCCCGCGGCGGTTTGACGCAGATGATCTTTACCACTTCGAATCCTCCCGCACCAAAAATACGAAGAGAGTTCCCTCGTCGCAGAGAATGTGCGCCTCGTCCGCCAGGACGACGTTACTGATCCCGCGGCAGCTGCCCGCCGTGAGCGTTAAGTCCTGCAACGGGTACTTGAGCCCTTCACTCTCCATTATATGCGCCTGCTCCCCCACGGGTGCGAGGGAAAGGGTCTTGCCGCGCTGTCCGTTCCAGCAAATTTTGCCCGATGCGCAGCCGATATCCGTATACTTCGTGTGCATGACTGCCTGCGCGCCCGCGCTATGCGCCGCGACGAGCAGCTGTAAATTCCCGAACAGGTGGTCTTCCCTGCCGCCGCCACCGCCGTAGATGTCGATCTGCCGACAGCCGCGCGAGAGAAGCAGTTCCAGCGCGATCTCGCCGTCCGTGCTGTTCTTTTCCGCGGGGTACACCTGCGCGCCCTGCGGCACGTAGCCGAGCGAATCGAAATCCCCCGCCGTAACGTCGATGTGCACCTTCCCCTGCGCCCAGCGCAGGGCGCCGTCGCAGCAGACAACAAAGGCATTTTCGTCCTCTATCTTTCCACTGTACGGTTCGCCGTTTAAAAGAATGACGCCCCTTTGCATATCACTTTGCCCCGCGCAGCTGCGCGATGGTCTTTGCCATGTCCTGCGAGCGGAACACCGTGTTGCCCGCCACCAGGATGTTGACGCCCGACGAAATGACCTGCGCGGCGTTCTCTTCGTTGATGCCGCCGTCCATCTCGATGTCCCGCTTCAGCCCCGCATTTTCCAAAAAGGAGCGCGCCTCCTCTGCCTTGGCGAGGGTGCGTTCGATCAGTTTTTGCCCGCCCCTGCCGGGATATACGCTCATGATGAGGAGCATGTCCGCCTCTTCGAGCACGTCGTACACCGAACTGACGGGGGTATCGGGACTGACGGAAACGCCCGCGCGCACGCCGAACGAGCGGATGAACTGCAAAATTTTCTTTGTCTTGTCGATGCAGGCTTCGAAATGCACGGTGAGCCCGGATGCACCCGCCTTGACAAACTCTTCGATCTTGTTCTGCGGGGATACGCACATCAGGTGCACGTCCAGCGGGAGAGAGGTGTGCTTTCTGACGGCGGCGATCATGTCCGACCCGAAGGTGATCTTGGGCACAAAGGAGCCGTCCATCACGTCGCAGTGGATGAGGTCGGCGCCGCTGCGCTCGAGCTGTTCCACTGCCGCGCCCATGGCGGCAAAGTCGGCGGAAAGGATGGATGGTGCAATGCGGATGTCGTTCATAGTTTCTCTCCCGAAAAAAACGCACGCCGAAGCAGAGAAGGCAAGGCGTGCGGCAAGTCTGTTTTACCTTATAATGATACTATAAGGTGAACGTTTTGTCAAGTGGAAGGTGAACGTTTTGCCAAGAGCGAAGCTTTTTGCCCGCGGGATTCACTCTTCTTTGAGGCGGGAGGCGCGCAGCTGCCCACAGGCGCCGCCGATATCCGCGCCCGTCCTGCGGCGCAGGGTGGCGGACAACCCGCCCTTTTCCAGTTCGCCCAGAAAGCGGTACGCTTCCTTTTCGGAAATGCCGCGAAGATGCCGCTCTTTCACCTCGTTGAGGCGGATGAGATTGACGTGACAGGGCCGCCCGCGCAGCAGAAAGACCAGCCTTGCGGCATGCTCCTTATCCGCGTTTTCCCCCGCAATGAGGGAATACTCGAAGATATACCGTCTGCCCGTCTTGTCAAAATAATGATCGCACGCCTTTAAGATATCCGCGATCTTATACGCTTTGGCGACGGGCATGATGCGCTCGCGTTCCTCGTCCGACGAGGCGTGCAGGGACACCGTGAGATTGACGGGGATGCCCTCTTCGGCGAGATCGTACATCTTGGGCACCAGTCCGCAGGTGGAGAGAGAAATGTTGCGCGCGCTGATGCAGATACCGCCTTCCGCCGTGACGTTTTTCAAAAACCTGACGACGTTGTCGTAATTGTCCAGCGGTTCGCCGCTGCCCATCAGCACGACGTTTGTAACGGCGCGCTTTTCCGCGGTGCCGCCGAAACGGGCATTGACGACGAGGATCTGCGCCAGGATCTCGCCCGCGGTGAGGTTACGGATCAGCCCGTTCAGCCCCGATGCGCAGAAGGCGCAGCCCATGCGGCAGCCCACCTGCGTGGAAATGCACTGCGTTCTGCCGTATTTGTAGGACATCAGCACCCCTTCGATGATGTTGCCGTCCGCAAGCTCGAACAGATATTTTTCGGTGCCGTCCGACGAGGTAAGCACCTCGCGGATGCGCACGGGCTCGTCCTCGAAGCGCTCGAGCAGCTTTTCTTTAAAGGGTTTGGAAAGCTCGGAGATGTCCGAAATGCGCTTGCCGCGCATGATGCCGCGGTACAGCTGCCCCGCGCGGTATTTCTGTTCGCCGTATTCTGCCACCAGTGCGGCGATCTCTGCGGCGGAAAGATCCTGAATGATTTCTTTCATGAGTCGACCTTTTGGAATTTGCATACGTAAAAGCCCGCCCCCATGGAAATGTGAGGCAGAAACTGCAAGCCGTATTTTGTGCGCCTGTGCGCGAGCGAGCAGAAAAGCTCCTGCACGGCAAACTGCGGATGCCCCTCGAGAAAGGCGCCTGCCGTGCCGTCATTTTCCTCGGCAAAGAGGGAACAGGTGGAATAGTACAGCGCGCCGCCCGCCCTGACGTAGGGCGCGCAGGCGTCCAGAATGGCGCGCTGCGTCTTTGTCAGCTCGGCGAGGCTCTCTTCCTTGCGGAAAAATTTGATGTCCGGGTTTTCCCCGATGACGCCGTAACCCGAGCAGGGCGCATCCGCCAGCACGGCGTCGAATGCCCCGTCGTATTCCGCATCGTGCAAGGAAGAATCGCGGCAGATGACAGCAATGCTTGCGCCCATGCGCGCGGCATAGGCGCGGATGAGCTGTGCGCGGTGTTCGTGCAGCTCAAACGCGGTGACGTGCCCGCATTTTTGCGACAAAAGCACGCTCTTGCCGCCCGGCGCGGCGCAGGCGTCCAAAAGATTTTCGCACGGCTCGACGACCGAACAGATGGCGACCGAGCCGACCGACTGGAAGGTATATTCTCCCCTGTCGAACCCCTCGTCCCTGCGGAAACGGGCGTACGAAAACAAATTTTCGAAAGGGGTCTTTTCCGCCCCTTCGGCATACTTTTCCGCCGCCTGCGCGCTTGCAAAGCGCACAAAAGTGCGCGCGGGCGCATGGGCGAGGACGCTCTCCGCCTCCTCCCCGTACTGCGCGAGAATGCGCTTTACGGCAAAGAGCGGCACAGAATACTGCACGGAAAGCCGCTCCGCCCTGTCTGCGGGCAAAACGAGTTTGGATGCGTCGAAGGCGCGCAGAAAGGCGTTGAGAAAGCCCGCCGCACCCCCTTTGCCCAGCTTTTTGGCGAGAGAGACGGCGTTGTCCGTGACCATGTACCTCGGCTTTTGCAAAAACAGTAAAAGATACAGCGAGATTTTCAGCAGGATGCGAACGGGAAGTTTGGGATTTTTGGGCGCGAACGAGCGGATGCAGAAATCGAGGTACAGATCGTTTTCCAACACGCCGTAACAGATCTTGACCGTACGCGCGCGGTTGAGTTCTTCAACGGGCGTATCCGAAAGCGCCTGTTTCAAAAAGGCGCCCCCGCCGTACACCTTTTGCAGGACGGCGTAGGGATCGTAGAGCGGATTTGTCATGTCAGCCCCCGAAAATATCGCCGACGGAGACCTTTCTGCCGTTGACGAAGTCCGCCGCGCGCATGCACTTGCCCCCTTCCGGCTGCAGCTGCAAGATACGCACGCACCCTTCGCCCGCCTTGACGTAGATGCCGCTCTTGTCCGCGCGGATCACCTGTCCGCAGACGCCTTCCCCTTCCTCCGCACACGCCTGCGCAAAGTAGAAATTGACTATTTTTCCGTGCAGGCGGGAAAAGGCGAGCGGCTGGGGATTCATGGCGCGGATGAGGCGGCAGACGGACTGCGCGCTCTGCGTGAAGTCCGCTTCGCAATCCGCCTTGCCGATCTTTTTGCAGAGAGTGACCCCCTCCTGCGGCTGTCTGACAAACTGCGCGCCGCCGCTCTCCAGCAGGCGCAGCGCCTGCACGATCGCGCGGGAGCCCGCCTCGCTGAGTTTTTGGGAGAGCGTTTCGGACGTCTCCTCTTCCGAGAGAGGGAAGCTTTCCCGCAGCAGGATGTCACCCGTGTCCAGGCCGATGTCCGTACGCATGACGGTAACGCCCGTCTCCCGATCGCCCGCGAGGATGGCGTGCTGAATGGGAGAAGCGCCCCGCCAGCGGGGGAGCAGGGAGGCGTGAATGTTATAGACGCCCGCGGGGAAGGCGTCCAGCACCTCCTGCGTGAGGATCTGACCGTACGCACAGGTGACGAGCACATCCGCGCCGAGCGCGGAAAGGGCGGGGACGTTGTCGCGCACCCGCGCAAAATCGAGAACGAGGATGCCCTCTTCCAGGGCGTACGACTTTAAGGGCGTGGGCGTGAGCACCGCCTTTCTGCCCACGGGCTTGTCCGGCTGGGTGAGCACGGCAAGCACCGTAAAACCCGCCTCGCGCAAGGCGCGCAGCGGCGGCACCGAAAAGGCGGGTGCGCCCGCGTAGATGAGTTTCATGTCCGGCCTCCTAATCGTTCGAACGCTCTACCCGCTCGGCGCGATCGATGTACAGAACGCCGTCCAGGTGGTCGAGTTCGTGGCAGATCGCGCGCGCAAAAAAACCGCGCGCGACCAGCTTTCTGCGCTTGCCGTGGCGGTCGTAATATTCCACTTTCACCACCATCGGGCGGGTGACGATGCCGCGCTTTCCGCGCACGGAGAGGCAGCCTTCCAGCCCGCGCTGTTCTCCCTTGCTCTCCACGATGACGGGGTTGACGAGTTCGTAAAACCCTTCGGGAACGTCCACCACCACCGCGCGGCGCAATACGCCCACCTGCGGCGCGGCGAGACCCGCCCCCTCTTCCTTGCGCACCGTGTCGCGCAGATCGTCCATCAGCTGTGCGAGCTTGTCGTCGAAAGCTGTCACTTCAAAGCATTTTTTCCTTAAAATTTCGTCCCCTACCTGGACAACGTTGCGGATCGCCATAGTATCTCCTTTTCTGCCGAAGCAGACCTTTTAACTTAAATTTGCGGGGTTTTCTTCCACGTACACAAGCACGTCGCGCGTCTTTTCGCGCAGGGCGCGCTCGTAGATCTGCGGAAGAAGGGTATCGTCCGTCAGGCGCATCAGCACCTGATAGCGGTACCTGTTCTGGATCCTCTTGACGGGAGATTTCATCTTGTTGAAAAAGAGAAACTTTTCCCTGTTCTGCGCGTAAAGCTCCTGCAGGGAAAACCAGACGGGCTTTAAAACGTCCAGCGCCTTTCCTTCTTCCTCCGCCGTCACCATCACGCGCACGATCCTGGCAAAGGGCGGGAAGGATGTGGCTTTGCGCATCCCGATCTCGTGGCGGAAAAAGCCCTTGTAATCGTAGTCCATGGCAAAGCGCAGGATGTAATTGTCGGGATCGTACGTCTGCAGGACGACTTTCCCCTTTTCCTTTGCCCTGCCGCTCCTGCCCGAGACCTGCGTGACCAGCTGAAAGGTGCGCTCGCCGCTCCTGTAATCGGAAAAATGCAGGCTCATGTCCGCGTCGAGGATGCCCACCAGCGTGACGGAAGGGAAATCGTGACCCTTTGCGATCATCTGCGTGCCGACGAGGATGTCCGCCTCGCGGTCGGCAAACTTCTTCAGAATTTTATAATGTCCTTCCTTGCCTCCCGTGGTGTCGACGTCCATGCGCAGGATGCGCGCGGCGGGAAAGAGTTTTTTCAGCTCCCCCACCACCTTCTGCGTGCCCGTGCCCGTGTAACTCAGGTGCACGCCGCCACATTCGGGACAGGCGGAAAGCATGTGATAGCTTGCGCCGCAGAAATGGCATTTGAGGCAGTTTTCCTCGCTGTGATAGGTAAGGGAGACGTCGCACTGCTCACATTTGACGACGTGGCCGCAGTCGCGGCAGACGACGCTCTGCGCAAACCCCCTGCGGTTCAGAAACAAGATCGCCTGGTTACCGCTCTGCAGACAGCTTTCCAGCTCCTCGCGCAGCGCCGCAGAAAAGGGGGTGTTGTTGCCCCGCCGCACTTCCCTGCGCATGTCCGCCACGATCATCTCGGGCAGCGGATTTTGGTTGATGCGCTCGGGCAGTTCCACGAGGTTGTATTCCCCTTCCGTCGCTTTGAGATAGCTCTCCACCGACGGCGTGGCGCTGCCGAGGATGAGTTTGCAGCCGTTGTATTCGGCGCGCCACTTGGCGATCTCGCCCGTATCGTAGCGGGGGTTGGTCTCGCTGGAATAGCTGCCGTCGTGCTCCTCGTCCAGGATGATGACGCCCAGCTTTTCGACGGGGGCGAACACGGCGCTGCGCGCGCCGATGGCGATCTTTGCCTCGCCCGTGCGCAGGCGGTGCCACTCGTCGAACTTTTCGCCTGCGGAAAGCCCGCTGTGCAAAATGGCGGCGGCAGAGCCGAAGCGCGCCCGAAGTTGCAGCAGCATCTGCGGGGTGAGGGAGATCTCGGGGACGAGGAAGAGGGCGCTCTTGCCCTCTTGCAGGGTGCGGGCGATGAGCGTCAAATAAATTTCCGTCTTGCCGCTGCCCGTAACGCCGTGCAGCAGCTGGACGGTCTTGTCCGAACGGGAGATGCTCTCCACCGCCCGTTCCTGGGCGGGGGTGAGCTGCCGCGCCTGCCCGCTTGCGGGCGCGCCCGCAAGCGGGCTGCGGTTGACTTTTTCCTGCTCGACGCGCAGGGCGCCCTTTTCGACAAGCGCGCGCACCGCGGACGCGCCGAACCGTTCGCACAGGGCGGTATACGGCGCGCGGCCCGACTCCCTCACGTAGTCCAGCGCCGCCGCCTGCGCCTTGGCGCGGGAGGAGGGCACAAAATCGGGATCGCCCGGCACCGCGACGTTGATAAACGCTTCCCGCACCTCGCCGCGGCGCATTTCCGAAGGCAAAAACAGGCGCAGGGTGAGCGCCATCGGGCAGCGGTACCGCTCGCTGATGCGCCGCGCCAGCGCCAGCGTCTCGCGCGTAAGCGCGCGGTCGATGACCGACTGGATGCTTTTCAGGCGGTCGTCCCCGTACTCGCTCCTCTCTTTGAGGCGCATGACATAGCCGTCCACCGTCTGCCTGCCGAAAGGCACGCGCACGCGCGAGCCTTCCTCTACCCCGTCCACGGCACGATATTCGAATATTTTGTCCACCTCGCTGTGGGCGATGTCTACGATCACTTCCGCTGTCATGCTTTCCCCTAAAAAACAGAACGCCCCGACGATGCGGAGCAGTTCTGCGGCTTTTGTAAAATGATCAGTCCTTGGTCATCGTCATCTTGCCGGAGGCGATCTCCTGGCAAGCCAGCGCGATCTCCTTGACCCCGCCGGGCAGTTCGTGGATGCCCTGGCTCTGCTCCTGATCGATGATCTGACGGGCACGCTTTGCCACCACCACGCACAGCGCATAGCGGGATGCGGGATTTTCGGGCGTGCCGAGTTTTTCTACCAATCTGTCCACTACCGGTTCGTTTATCATAATTTTCTACCTCGAAAAGATTTTTTGCTTTATTCTACGTTCTGCACCTGCTCGCGGATCTTCTCGATCTCATTTTTGAGAGCGAGCCCCGCGTTGGTGACGGCAAGGTCGTTGCTCTTGGAGCAGATGGTGTTGGATTCGCGGTTGAATTCCTGCACCAGAAAATCCAGTTTCCTGCCCACGCGCTCTTCCCCGCAGATACTGCGAAACTGCGAAATGTGCGAAGAAAGGCGGGTGAGTTCCTCGTCGATGTTGGATTTATCCGCAAAGACGGCAACTTCCGTCAACAGCCGCGCTTCGTCGTACTCGACGCCCGAAAGCGCCTCGCGGATGCGCTCGGAAAGCCTGGTGCGGTACGCTTCCGCCACCAGCGGCGCGCGTTCTTTGATGGTGCCCACCAGCCGTTCCACTTCGTCCATGCGCGAGAGCATATCCTGCGCCAGCTTTTCCCCTTCCTTTTTACGCATGGCGTTGAGGCTGTCCAGCGCGGCGCCCAGTGCCGCACGCAGTGCCGCAAGCAGCTCTTCGTCCGCGCCCTGCACTTCCTCCTGACGGACGACGTCCGGGCTCTTTAAAAGTGCGGTCAGCGTGAAATCGTCCGCAAGGTCGGGGAACATGCCTTTCAGCTTTTTTGCCGCATCGTGGTATCCCTTTGCCGCCGCGGCGTCCACATACAGGTCTTTCGCCTTTTCGCGTTTGTCCACAAAGTTGATAAAGAGATCGGCATGCCCGCGCGTCAGCTTTTCGCGGACGAGCGCGCGCACCGCCTCTTCGTAAGCGTTAAAAATTTTGGGGCTCTTGACGGAAACGTCCAGATAACGGTTGTTCACCGTCTTGATCTCCACCGTCAGTTCGATGCCGCCCTGTTTGTATTCGCCCTTGCCGTAGCCGGTCATGCTGAACATAAAAATCCTCCTTGTTCACGAAATTTCTTTCAAGCCGATGAAAGAAATTTCCGTGATTCGAGGGAACAACCGACGTTCGCCGCGCAGCGGCTCTGCGCCGTTTTTTCCCTCTTTGCGCGATGTTCAAGGGCGCTCCTTTAATCAATCGCGCAAATTCACCTTTTTCCGCCACGCTCTCCGCGCAATGGGAAAAAGCAAAAAGCGTGGTTTTTGCTTTTTCAGAAAATTTTTTCCCACTTTTTCTTTCGAGTTGACAAAAGAAAAAGCCGAAAAGGCGTCTTTACCGTTCCTCTTTTCCCGCGCAAAACGGCGAAACGGGAAAAGTCAGGCAACAGCCATACTCCCCCAGTTTTCGAATTTTCCCTATTATAACAGAAAAGCGGAAAATTGACAAGCACTTTAATGTTTTTATCTTCTTTTTTGTGGATCAGACATAATCTTAATTTTAATTACTGCTCAATTATTATTTTCATATAACATTTTTATTGCTATTTTCTTTGCTCTATCATCACCTCTTCCATCTAAATTAAATTTACGTTTTAATTCCATCTTTACTTTTTTCAGGATTTCATCTTTCGCCGTTTTTGTTTCTGCTTGCAGATATTCTTCTTTATAACTCAAAATACAATCATTGATTTCTTTATCATGGTCTTCTTGTTCTTTTTTAAGAGAGCTGTTATATTTATTATAAATTTTTTCTATTTCACCTATACCTTTATCATATTCATCCTCTGAAAGCAAATTACTATCTTCCTCTTCATCTCCAAACATAATGGGGGCATCAATTCCATATAAGTATAAGTTGGTAACTGTATGTGTTATGTTTTCTATGAGATTCTTTAATTTTATTGACATATTCTCCTTTACATATTCGAAGAAGGATACAAGCAAATTTCTAGATACAGTATCTATACTTCTTGGATAAATCATATTTTCTATATACGCACTTATCAACCTTACCAAAAGATCGTTCCTTGCGTCTTCTTCGTTAATTTCTATCTCTACATAACCTGCAACACTGACAAGTTCGGCAAAATCTTCTATTTTTTCTACAATATAAAAATTTCTTTGAGGCTTTAGTTTTAATTTATAAAACTTGATGTTTGGGTACTTTTTTTCCAAATCAGAAATTCGCATATAAATATCTCCTTTCATTGTTTTTTCCATTGTAACACCAAATTTAAATTTTGTCTTATTTAATGGACAAAAATTTTTTCAAATTATATTTTTTAATAAAAAAAGCAAGCCAAAAATTTGGCTTGCTTGTAATATACGACTAAAAATTCCGAAAAACTTATTCTTTTGCGAGCATTTTTACAAATTCTTCTTCGCCGATGACGCGCACGCCCAAAGCCTTTGCTTTGTCCAGCTTGCTGCCCGCGCTTTCTCCCGCCACCACCAGCGTGGTTTTGGATGTGACCGCGCTCTGACACACGCCGCCCTCTTGCTCGATGAGCTTTTGCGCTTCGCTGCGCTTGAAACGGGAAAGCGTGCCCGTCAGAACGACGTTCTGCCCCGCAAAGATCCCGCCCGCCTGCACCTGTTGTAAAATAGGGTTGATTCCTGCCGCCAGCAAACGGGATACTTCCGTGCGGTTGTCCTCGTCCGCAAACCAACGCACGATGTTCTGCGCCGTCTTTTCGCCGATGTTTTCCATCTCCACCAGCTGTTCCGCCGTGGCGCTTTCCAGCCCTTGCAGGCTGCCGAAACGGTGCGCGAGGTCTTTGGACGCCACTTTGCCGATGCCGTCGATGCCGAGCGCAAAGATAAACCTGTCCAGCGGCACGTTTTTGCTTGCCGCGATGGCAGAGAGTAGATTGGACACCTTTTTCTCTCCGAACCCTTCCAAGCCCGAAAGCGACTTTTTGTCCAGCGCGTACAGATCGGAGGGGCGGCGCACGCCCAGTTTTTCGGCGAACAGTTCCGCCGTCATTTCCGAAAAGCCCTCAATGTCCATGGCGCCCTTGCTTGCAAAGTTTGCGAGCTGCGCCACGATGCGCGGGCGGCATTCCCTGTTGGTGCAGAAGAGGTTTGCCCCCACTTCCTCGACGGGCGCGCCGCAATAGGGACAGACGGAAGGCGGGGCGACGTCTACGCTCTCGCCCGTGTGCTCGTATGCGCCCAGAATTTCGGGAATGACCTCGTTGCTGCGGCGGATGAGCACTTTGCTGCCGATCTTGACGTCCTTTCTGCGGATGTCGCCCAAATTGTTGAGCGTTGCCTTGCGCACGGTGGCGCCCGCAAGCTCGACGGGGTCCACCTCCGCCAGCGGCGTGAGTTTGCCCGTTCTGCCCACCTGCCAGGTGACTTTGCGCACGGTGGTGACCGCCTCTTCCGCCTCGAACTTGAAGGCGATCGCCCAACGCGGGAATTTATCCGTATAGCCGAGCGCCTCGCGCACGGCAAAATCGTTGACCTTGACGACGGCGCCGTCCGTCAGCACGTCGATGCTCTTGCGGGAGAGATCGATCTCGGCGATGGCGTCCTTCACTTCCTGCGGCGTCTTGCACAGTTTGGTATGGTGAAAGGTCTTGAACCCCTGCTCTTCGAGGAATTTTACCGCCTCTTCCTGCGAGGAGAGGTTGCCCTCGGACAGATAGTTGACGTCGTA
>CALVHV010000047.1 GCA_944328845.1 uncultured Clostridia bacterium
TCGAACGTCCTGCGCACGCGCTCTTTTGCCGTCATCTTTTCGGGACTTTTTTCTATCTTCATCTCTTTCTCTCCTTTATTCGAAAATATATCCGCTGCGCGCCCTGATCGGAGGGAATTTATATGTATCCTCCTCGCGAACGATCGGGCAGCCGCTGTCCGATTCTCTCAGCGCCTCGGCGTTTTGCAATTTCTCCGCGGGCATAACGAGCGCGACGTCTTCATCCGAAACGTTGAACACGGCCACCTTGTTCCCCTCGCGGCTCTTGAAAACGTACAAGTCGCGGAAACGGTATTCGTCGACGAGCTTGCACGCTCCGTATTGTTTTTGCATGTATTTGCGGACGAGTTCCCTTCTTCTTTCGGGAAGTTCGCTCCACTTTTCCGAAAGATATTTCAGCCCGCCCGTAAACGCGACCATCTTGACCCACAGATCCGCCTCGCTGTCCGTCAGCCCGAAATCCTCTTCGCGGATGTCCATGTACGGGAAAAAGCTGCAAAACCGCTCCTGTTCGATGCCGTTGCTCTTGTCCCGCACGACGATGCAGTCGGGATCGTTGACCCAAAACAGGGAATTCATCCAGTTTCTGTACGCCACGTACCGCGTGGAGCATTTGATGCTGCAGTTTCCGTACGGCCAGCACGCCTCGTTGAGCGGGAAGTACCAGCGGCTGCCCACGTCCGAGCCGATGCGCATCGCGTCGCACAGTCCCACCGATTGCAGGACGGGGCTTCCGCAGTTGAGGATCGCCTTGCCCTTGGCACATTCGCGGATGACTTCCATCCCCTTGCGGAACGCCTGTACGCCCGTACTGCGGCGATCGAAGCGACTGCCTTCCCCTGCTCCGTACAGCAGAAAATCTATTTTGACGAGATCGAAACCCCACTCGTCAAAGACGCGCGTAAACGTCTCGCGAATATATTCCAGCACGTCGGGACGGGTCAGATCCAGCCCGAAAACGCCCTCGTTGGGATTGAGGATCTTTTCGTCGCCGCCGAGCATCCAATCGGGATGTTCGGCAAAGAGAGTGCTGTTCCTGCTGACGGCGAAGGGCGCGAGCCACAGCCCAGAACGCAGGCCGATCGCGTGGATCCTGTCGCTCACCGCGCGCATCCCCTCGGGGAATTTGAAGCCCGCCGTCCAGTCCCCCCACACGCAGACGTTTTTCTCTTTCTGGTTCCAGCCGTCGTCGATGAGGAAAAAGCCCATCTCCTTGCCCGTCTGCGCGCTTTGCAGCTCTTGCATGTTTTCGTAGATGTCTGCCTTGTTTTCGGTGCCGTAATAATAATACCAGCTGCACCAGCCCGTGCCGAAAGTATTTTTTACCTGCTTTTGCAGGGGCATCTTTTGCAGGATGTTCCGCGCATGCACATCCAAAAGATCGGAGATGGATCGCGAAAAATACACCTTGAGATCGGACAGCTCGGTTTTCTGCCCCGCGCCGAGGCACGCGCCCTGAAAATCGCACAGGACGGAGACATCGAATCCGTCCCCCGCGGGTTCACTGATAAAATTATAATAGAAATCTTTCAGATTGTCAAACCCGAACAGCACCGCCCTGCTCCCTTCGGCATCCGTAAACCCCAACAGGTTGTAAGAGGCGCGCGATACGTTGCTGTCGTTGATCCCCAGTTCGCCGAGAAGTTCCCTGCATTCCGAATAGGTTTTTTCGTACCTGCCGTTCAGACGGACCTTGGCAAAGAGGGGGAGTTTGCCGAGCGGGAGCTCTTCCCGCCCCGTGTTTTCGACGCTGATGCGGACGGTAAAGCCCCTTTCTTCCCTTTCAAATCGGGTATGGATGAAAACGCCTGCCTGTTCTGCGGCAAACGGGGTGAATTCCGCCCCTTCGAATTTAAAACTTTGCATATTTCCCACCTGCCTTTTCTGCCAGCAATTGTCTGATCTCCCGCACCGTTACGTCCGTGATCGCTTCCACAGCCTTTGCGCCCAGCTCTTCGTCGGCGCCGAGGACGTCGTTTGCCCACGTCCATGTCTCGCTCTCTTTATAATAGTCGTTGGGCGGGGACGGGTACCGCTTCATCGGGGCGACCTGCTCGTGCAGATGGCTCCTGACCCGCGCGCCGTCCTCGGGATACAGATGCAGATACATGGACGTTTCCCACAGCCCCGCATGGTCGCAGGGCAGCGTGTCCCCTACCTTTGCATCGAAATATTCCGGCTTGGCAAGGATGCCGACGTCAGGATTTTCGTGCGAAAAAATATCGCCCGCACGCAGAACGGCACTTTCCTGCAAGGATCCGTAATGCCCGGACAGGAGCACGATGACCTTGGCGCCCACCTTTTTCAGCTGGCCGAACATCTCGTAAAACAGCTGCTGCACCAGCCCTTCGCTGTATGTAAGCGTGCCCGTATAACTTGAAAAGCCGGGCCTTCCGATGTAGTTGGGAGGCAGCACGATGCCGCCGCCCAGTTTTTTGGCGATGTTCAGCGCGATGGCGTGGATCTTGAGCGCGTCCAGCCCCAGCGGGAGATGGTCGCCGTGCCATTCCAAAAGCCCCGTAGGAATGATAAAGACGGGGCATTCCTCCACCGCCGCGAGAAATTCGTGCGGGAGCATGGTTTCGTATCTGTGATCTTTCATAATTTACCTGCCCTTTTTGCCCTTGCGAGAGAATAGGCGATGCCTGCACCCCATGCGTGACAGTAGCTGACGGGTATGTACTCGTGCAGGTACGTGGCATTGTTTTTGCTGTACGCATAGGGAACGCTTGCCGGCGGAGTGGACATATCGAAAGTTTCCCACCAAGAAGTCGCGCCGCGGCGCAGCATTTCGCCCCAATACTTGTCTATCCATTGCTTTGCCTGCGCGATGCGGCCGCGTTCCAAAAGGTGATCGACGGCGAGGCACATCAGAAAGGCGCCGTTGATCCTGACGCCCGCAAAATCTTCGGCACAGATCTTATCCAGAATCGCCTCCGCCTGTTCGGCGACGTCGCAGAGCAGGGCGTACATGTTGGATTGCTGAGAACAGGAAGAACTCCTCTTGCCTTCGGCAAAACAGTCGCAATACAGCCCTTTTTGCGCGTCGAACATGCGGGCATTGATGAGCCCGCGCAGACCCTGCGCCTTTTTTGACCACTCTTCAAAAGGGAGCTCCTCCCCTTTGAGGATGTTTGCGTAGCTTTGCAGCGCCCCGTAATACAGGCAGTTGAGCGCCGTGACGCAGCCGCGCTTATCGACAGGCGCCCAGTCGAGAAAACACCACCAGCCCGCCTTTCCGTCCACGTCGAGCATCCCCTCGGCGTTTTCGTTTGCGCGCAGCCAGCCGAACAGCTTTTGCAGCGTTTGCAGGATCTCTTCGTCCGCTCTCTTGCCCGAATAGTGCAAAAACTCCTCGATCATTTTGACAAAGTGCAGGCAGAAATCGGGCAGGAGCTGGTTACATTCCTGCGGGCCCGCGGCGCGGATGCTGCCGTCTTCCCTTTGGGTGCGGCAGAACTGACGGATCGCCTTTTCCGCAAGGCGCGTTTCCCCAAAACATTCGTAATGGACGAGAGACATGATCCTGCTGTCCAGAAGCCACTGCATCTGCTCGCGGTAGACGCTGTCTTCAAAGTGGTATTGACTTGCCAATTTGGTCGTATAGAGGGATACGTCGTACACTTTTTGCAACAACGTATCCTCAAAATGCAGTTTTTCTTTCTCTTTCAGAGGGAAGTGAACGAGGTCAAACTCGATGCCGCCGATGACGGCGGGCGCCTGTCCGCCGTTGGCGGAGATCTTCATGTAGCGCAGCGCCTTTCTCTGAAAGGGCTTTAAGACCTGTTCTTCCCCGTTGAGCAGAAAAGTATCCGTGCGGAGCATATCCAGGCTTTCCCCGTACCAGAGGGAGAGGCTGCTGCCCCTTTCCCCGCGCACGCGCAGGGTAAGATACCCCACCACTTCCCTGCCGAAATCGAAGATCGCCGCGGGAAAGGAGCCGGGGTTATCCGCATACAGAAAGACCTGTTCCCCCTGCACCTGTGCCCTGCCGAGGTTGGCGTCCGTCTGGATGACGGAAGGAGAAAGCGTTTCCGCGAGGACGGGCGAAGGCGCCTCCGCCGCGGACGGAGAACCGTACAGCTCGTTTGCCCCGGAGCACGGCTGCGCGCTCTGCCAGAGCGAATCGTCATAGCCTGCCCGCATCCACGAATCGTCCTGAAGGCAGGTATCGTAAATTTCCTTGAACCCGCCCCACGCGCTGATGCGGTTTGCCATCGGATCGAGCGAGGACATCGTGTCCCGAAAATAGGCGGGGTCGGGACGGCAGCGCCAGCTTTCGTCCGTGACGTACCGTTTGCCGCCGATGCACACCTCTGCGTTCAGGCAGGTCGGGCCCTTGTTCTGTTCGGTGACGAGCGGAATATTTTCCCCCATCCCGTACACGACGACGGCAAGACAGAACTTTGCGGGGCAGACGAGTTTATACTCGTCATAATACGGGTGCGCCAGGCAGGAAGGCGCGATGCCGCGCCCCTGCAGGACGCCGTCGAGATAGAGTTTGTACTGCTGATTGGCATGGATGCGCACGACAGCCTCTCCCCCGCGCGGGAGTTCGAACTCCCTGCGGAACTGAAGCAGGAGATTGCTTTCGCCCGACGTCCCCGCATGACAGATCCAGTTCTTTTTCATATCCATATTGTATTTCCGACGGAAAATTCCGTCGGAAATACCCCTTTTTTACTGTTTTTTTCTCTTTCGGCAGGTTGCCAGAGCCGCCGCACCCAATGCGGCAAGCCCGAGCCCGACGCCCGCGGCACAGCCCGCACCGACAGCGCCGCTGCATCCGCCGCCCGTCTGGGAAGAACCGCCTTCCATCACCTGCACGTCGAACATGGCAATGCTGTTTTTGTAACGCAAAGTGACCGTCTGCCTTCCCGGCGTGTTGCTGTCAAAGCCGCTCACCGTGCACTTGGCGGGAGAAAGGCTCTCTTCCTCGCCCGCGCCGTTGCGCAAGGTCAGTTTCAGTCCCATCAGGTCCAGCTCCTCGCCCTGCTCGTAGTTGCGCTTCTGCGGGAGCTTTGTGATCTCTACGGAAACGGGATAATACCAGCTGTCTTTATTGACCGTGCTGTCAGGCTGCGTTCCCGAAAAGATCTCGTCGAAACAGGTGATGAAAGCGTCGTTGCGCAGCGTTACGGCAAACGTACCTTCGGACAAAGGCTGATCCAGCGTGAGTACGACGCGGTACAGCCCCGTCTTTTCCGCCGAAAGGACCTTGCACTTTTCCGCCTTGCCGTGCAGCGTGAACATCTCTGCCGAAACGTCGTCCGCAAACACTGCCTTGCTCTCCCCTTCCAGGGTGACGGAAAGCTGCGTATCCGAAAGTTTTTCTACGGCGATCTGCGTATCGGGAACAAATTCAAGCTCGTATTTATCCCCGCTCTTTCCGCCTTCCACCGCGATCTCTATCTTTTTATAAGGGATGTTCCAGCGCACCCCGCTGAGGGCGCCGATGTCGACATACCCGTCTTCGGCAGTGAACGCCGCCGCCTGCTGAGAAGAGAGGAGGCCGCTGTTGCTCTGCGCCTGAACGGTGCCCTTGACGCTTCCCGAACCGTTTACGCTGATGCGCATGGCGCGGTAAATGTTGCTGTGCAGCCAGACGTTGTCCAGCACGATCTTGCCCTGCGCATCCAGCGTCCCTTCGAAATAGGTCTTGAGGTCGACCCTGTTCCCGCCCTCGTAGAACTTTTCGACGTTGTTCTGCCAGATAAAGTTGACCGTTCCGTCCGGCTCGGTGGCGGGCTTGGGCCCGACCGCATGGATCTTGTACTTCTGTTCGGTGCTGCCCGTGCGGATGCTCTCCTGCATCAGGATGGTGTTGTTTTCCAACCGCACGTTCTGGTTGCCCGCGTTGTAGATATGGACGTAGGCGACTTCGATGTTGTTGTTGCGGTTGTTGCCTGCGGCAAACGCGTGCTGAAGGTTGGTATACATCAGATTGTCGTGGATGAACAGGTTTTTGTGATACCCGTTGCCGTTATCCATGATAAGGATGGCGCCGCCCTCGTTGTTCTGCATGACCGTGTAGCTGAGTTCGATGTTTTCGCAGTTGGATTCGAAGTCGAACCCGCACCCGTCCGCATTGCCCTGGTTGGTCATGCCCGAAAATTCACATTCGGTGATGAGGAAGTTTTTGCTGCTTTCAAAGATGGCGCCCGTGGTGCCGTTGGGGAAGGTGTGGTAAGGTTTGTCCGAACCGGACAGGACGCGGAAGTTGCGGATCTCGCCCCAGCCCTCTTCGTTGGGCTGCATGCCGTCCCCTTCCTCGTTGAGTACCGCCCCGCCGTCCACGCAGTTCATCGCCAGCCCGCCGTTGACGGCGCCCGTGATGGTGACGTCCTGCACCCTGACGTATTTCAGCGTTTCGCGCCAGCCGTTTGAACCCACCGTGCCGTTGTAGGCATAGTACCAGCTCATCACGCCCGCAATGCACTCGTCCATCTCGCAGTTTTCTACGGAGAAATACTGCAGGGCGGGCTTTGCGTTTTCAACCGTTTCCGGCTTTTCGGGCTGGATGGGATCTTTGTCCCCGCCCACGAACACCGCCGCGGGGAAGATGTATTCGCTTGCGCCGCCGCCCGTCTCCTTATATTCTCCGTTCTGGATATACGGGAGATCGCCCTTCGGCTCGTTGAGAAGTGCCGCGATCTTTTCGCTGATCGTCGTGCCGATCTTGGAAGCGACGTTGGAATCGAATGCGTACGGGTCGTCCGGATAGTTTGGCGAAGGCTGCGGGTTCATCGCCTCCACCTCTTCCACGAACTTGTTCAGCTCTTCCATCACTTCGACGGAGTCGATGTTGTGGAAAGTACAGTCGGAAATTTCGATGTTGCGGTTCTGCCCGTCGTTGTTGGTGAGATAGGTACGGACGTAGATGCCCATGCGCGTATCTTCGATGTTGAGGTCGGAAATGCGGATATAGCGCATGTTTTCCTTGACGACCTTGCTTCCGTCATAGTAAAAATCCTTGACGAGCACGGCGATGTCGTCCCTGTCCCCGTTCTGACGGATGGTGGGTTTGCCCAGAGTTTCGTCGCCGTAAGCGCCGACCTCCACATACGCATCTTCGGTGCCCTGGCCCATGATCTCCAGTCTGTCCTGCCAGACGTCGCCGCGTTTGAGCAGCACCTTTTCGCCCGGCTGCAGCACCTTGTTTTTGAGGTTGGCAAAAGATTTCCAGGGCGAATCCTGAGACGTTCCGCCGTTTGCGTCGTCCCCTTCGCTGCTGCTGATGTAATAGGTGACGGGCTCGGCAGCGAACGCCGCAAAGGGCGCCGCGGGAAGAGCGCCGAAAAGCAGCGTCGCCGCGATGAGAATGGTTACAATGCTCTTTTTCAAAACGGACCTCCTTATCCTTTCACTGCCCCGAGCGTGATGCCGGAAGCAAAATACTTTTGCACAAACGGGTACACGATGATCATCGGGATGAGCCCGACGATGGTCTGCGCCGCCTTGATGGTCTTGTCCGAAACATTGGCGTAGTTTTCCAGGTCGATCATGTTGCTGATATCCGGCGCCGTGATGGTGGACTGGATATACGTCTGGAAAGGATACTTGGCAACATCCGTCATGTACAGCAGGCCGCTGAACCAGTCGTTCCAATGCGCGACGAAAGAAAACATCATGACAGTGGCGATGACGGGGACGGAGAGCGGAATGACGACATACAGCAGCGTTTTAAAGCTGGTAGCGCCGTCCATCCACGCCGCCTCTTCGATCTCCTTGGGCATCTGCCGCATGAAATTCATCACCAGGATGACGTTGAAGATGGGCACGGCGCCCGGGAGCACAAGCGCCCAGACGGTGTTGCCGAGGTTCAGCCACACGGTAACGAGGATGATGGTGGGGACCATGCCGCCGTTGAACAGCATGCAGAAGACGAGGATGCCCACGTAGAATTTTCTCGTTTTATATACCCTGCCGTCGCGGGAGAGCGGGTACGCCGTCAGCACGGTGAGTATGGTGTTGATGACCACGCCCAGCACGACCCTCTTGACGGACACCCACAGCGAGGTGAACAGTTCGTCGCGCGAGAGCATGATCTTGTACGATTCAAACGACCAGTCGCGCGGCCACAGAAAGACCATGTCCGCCGACTGCTTTGCATTGAAAGAGACGGCGAGAATGTTGATGAGGGGCAGGATACAGAAGAGCGCCATCAGAATAACGACAATATAGATGAGGATGCTTGCCCAGAGGGCAGGTTCCGTTCCTTTGACTCTGTGTTCGATCATGACTGCTCCTTAAAAAACGCTGTAATTTGTCAGCTTTCTTGCCAGGCCCCATCCCGTGAGGATAAACACCATGGAGACAACGGATTTGATCAGGCCGATCAGCGTACTCTGCGACCACGCATATTCGTCTTTGAAAAGACGGTATGTAAACGTGTCGATGATGTCCGCGCCGTCCATCACGTTTTCGTTGTAAAGGTTGAAGATCTGGTCGAAGCCCGCATTGAGCACGTCGCCCAGTTTCAGCACGGCGCTCAGCGTGATGATGGGCACCATTGCGGGCAGCGTGACCGCGAGCGTCTGTTTCCACCGCCTAGCCCCGTCGATGACGCAGCTTTCGTACAGTGTGGGATCGACGGCCGAGAGGGAGGCGAGATAGATGATGGACCCCCACCCGAAACTTTTCCAGATCTCGGTGTAGATGAGCAGGGGCACAAAGTATTTTGTCTCCCCCAAAAACTCGATGGGGCCGATGCCGAACCAGCCCAATACGTTGTTGACCACGCCGTTTTCCAGCGAGAACATATCCAGAATGATGCCTGCCATGATGACCCAGGAAATAAAGTTGGGAAGGTAGACGACCGTCTGGATCCCCTTCTTCAAGCCCAGTACGCGCACTTCGTTCATCAGCAGCGCAAAGATAATGGGAACGGGAAAGGTAAAAATGATCTTTAAAATGGCGATCTTAAAGGTGTTTCCGATAACGCCCCACGTTTCCGGCCTGTCGAACAGGTCGACAAAGTTCTGAAAGCCTACCCATTCCTGCTCGAAGAGCCCCTTGCTGGGAATAAAATCCTGAAAGGCGATGATCAGCCCGTACATGGGGATGATGTTGAAGATGAGCAGAAACAGCATTCCCGGCAGCATCATAAAATCGTAGGACAAGAAGCCCTTTTCCACATACAGCTTGAATTTCCCTTTTTTGACGGGCGGAGGGGTCTGTTCTTCCCTCTGTGCTTCCTGTTCGCACAACGTCGTATCGTTCATTGTTTATCTCCCTTAAAGAAAACCGGTCAATAACCGGCTTTCTCCATTTCCAACAAAATTTGCCCGCCGCCGCCGTTCAGCCAGTCTTCCACGAACTGGTCGAAATCGTCGACGGAACGCTTGCCCGAGATCACGTTGATCCGGAAGGTATTGGTCATCGTTTCCAGAGAAGGGCCCTTGCTCTTGAGCGTCTTGGTGGGAGGATAGATCCAGTCGGTATAGATGCCTGCCGAACCGTTATCCCCGTACGATTTTGCGACGGGAACCCCTTCCATAAACGTTTTCCAGTACGCCCAGCCCTGCGGGCTGTCCGTAAACGATCTGTTCTCTTCGTATCTCTTGACCAGTTCCCAGGTCGGCATATCGCCGAGATCGATGTCCGAAATATCGTACTCGCCCGTCTCGTTTTTCGCGTCGATCGCCTTGATAAAGGCGCTGCTGCGCTCGAAATTGACCGTGGAGCGGTCCAGACGGATGGGCATCCAGTTGATGGCGTTGCTGTTCTGAGGATCGCTGTTCACCTCGTACATGCCCTGATACCATTCGTTTTCGGGATCCCTCGACGCCATGTTGTTGAGCATTTTGATGACCACTTCGGGATGCTCGTACCCCTTTCTGACGACGTAGTAACCGGTGGCGTTGAGAGTACGGCTGGGGATGAATTCGCTTCCGTCCGCCGTGATCATGGGCGCGGCGATCCAGTCTGCCTTGCCCGTCTTGTCGTTGGAGAGCGCGTTGTTCAGCGGCCACAGCGGGGAATACGGTACGGCAAATGCCATGCCGATGACGCCGTTGCCTGCCTTGGAAAGGGCTGCCTGCCCGTCCCAGTTGTAATAGTCGGTGGGGATGACTTTGTCCTTGACCGCCGTCTGCAGCACGCGCAGCGCTTCCTTGACCTCCGGTTCCAGCGCCAGGTTTTTATAGGAACCGTCTTCCTGCTTCTGGATGACGTCGGGATAGGCGCCGTACGCGTTGAAGATGGGAAGGCTGAGATCGTCCAGATACTTGGACAAAGACAGGCCGTAGGTGTTTTTGACGCCGTCGTTGTCCGGATCTTCCAGCGCAAAGGCGTACGCCATGTCCCAGAACTCTTCGATCGTCTTGGGCCCGTCCGTATGGAAACGCAGGTTGTTCTCTTTGTCGTACATCGTCTCGCCCGCGGGAACGCCCTTGGCATTGAGGTTGGCGAGCCAGTCGGAACGGATCCACAGGATAGGACGGTCGCAGTCGTCCGAGATGGCGGGGATGCCGTACAGCTTGCCGTCACGCTCGGCATAGGCAAAGTTTTTGCCGTCGTTGTATTCCAGCGTCTCTTTCAGTTCGTCCGTTGCCCACAGGTCATAATAAGGCTTCATGTCCACGATCAGATCGTTGCGGATCAGCTCGTCCAGCATGGACTGGTCTGCAAAAAACGCGTCGGGGATGTCTCCCGTGATGAATCCGCTGGTGATCTGCTGGGAATATCCGTCCCAAGGCAGGGCGAATTTGTTGACCACGTTGATGTTTTCCGCGCTCCTGTACAGATCGTACACGGGGTTGTTCTGGTGATCGATCCCGTCGTAGTACCAGTCTGCGTTCCAGGACAGGCCCACGTTGATGGTGGTCATCTCGTTCATCTTATAATCGCTTGTATCCGACGGGTCGCGTACGACGGGCTTATCGTCCTGCGTTGTCGATCCGCAGGCGACCATGCCCAAAGTCAAAACGGATGCGAGCAAAACCGTTCCGATTTTTTTAAGAACTTTCATGGAATACTCCTCTTTTTGAATTTATTGCAGGAAAGGGGGAGACCCCCTTTCCTGCCCCGTTAGCGATCAGTTTCTCTCTTTGCGCGCGAACGCGACAGCTGCTGCTGCGACGGCGAGAACGGCGAACGCCGCGACCGTCGTGCTTGCGGCGACCGTGGAGCCGCATCCGCCCTTGTCTGCGGAACCGTTGGTCTTGACGACCGTCTCGACCGCATCCGAAGCTTCCTGGTTATCGCTCGCCTTCATCCTCACGCGGACGGTGTATTCCGTACCCGCTTTGAGCCCTTCGAAGACGTTGGAATCCTGCCAGTTGACGCCGTCGATGCTGTATTCGGCACCGTAAATGGCCTCTACCGTGATGCTCGTTTCCGTCTTATCCTCGATAAACACGCTTTCGGGCGTCTCTGCCTTGCCCTTGGTGATGTTGACGGTGATCCCTTCCGGCTGGGAGAGAGAGTAGTTTGCTGCCGATTCGCCCGTCAAAACTGCGGTGCTGACGGTGACGGGGATGTTCTGCCCGACGCCCGACTGGTTGGCAATGCCCACGCCCAGTTCGAAGCCGACCTTGTCCCCTTCGATGACGCCGTTGAGCGTGCCGCCCGTCAGAGCGACTTCGGTGGAGCCGTCGTACGTCTTGTCCGTCGCCGTAACGCCCGTCAGCGTGACGCTCTTTGCATAGATCTTATAAGCAAAGATCACGCGTGCATACACATAACCGTCCTCGTCCATGATGCTGACAGCCATACCGTGTCTGCCCGCATTCTGCTGTGCCACCCAAGGGACATACTCCCAGGTGGGCGCGACCCTGTATTCGAACTTGGCGCTCATGCCGGCAGGGAGTTCCTGTCCGCCCGCCAGATTTGCCGTTACGTCGTGTACCTGCATATCATACTCGGCATACAGGATGAACGGGAACTGCCCGATGAGTTCTTCGTCGTCCGGCTGGATGCCTTCCCCGCCCTTGACCAGTTCGACGAGGGTCATGCCGTTGCCGCCGATCTCGAGATCTGCCAGATCCATCGTCTTGTCGGGATCGAAAGGATATGCCATAAATTCTTTATCGCCCGCGGTCATCTTGATATCGCTGAAGATGGCCGTCATGTGCTCGCCCGCAAAGCCTGCAACGTGGGTCGGATCGTAAGAGTTGCGCGCCTTGACGGAAAGAGAGGTGACGTCTTCCTTTGCATCGTTGACGAGCACGACGGGATTGCCGTCCGCGTCCTTGACGTCGACGGTGATGACGTCGTCCTGCACGTTGATGTGAACGGTGAGGAAGGAAGAAGGAGCAAGTGCCTCTTTGAATTTACCGCTGACCAGAGAAGGAATGGTCTGATCGGCGTCCGTATTGTTGAGGTCGTTGACGATGAGGATCTGATCTTTCTGGATGCGCACATAGATGCCGCTGTACAGATCCCAGGAGGTGCGCTGACGGAAGAAGAAGCCCGCGTTGGGGTCGTTGCCGCCCGCCCCGTCGATCTCTTTCCGGGAAGGGCTCTTGACCTTGTATGTGACGTCAAAGTTTTCGCCGTACACGCCGCCGAAACCGGAGATCATGACGGAACTGTTCATCTGCGGATGGAATTCGCTGGTGACGACGTGTTTGTCCTCTGCATCGCCCTTAAAGCCGCCCGCCGTGGTGGCAAAGTTTGCATTGAGCTCGTTGACGGGCTTGATGTCCGCCGTGGGATCTTCCGGCTCTTCGGGAGATTCCGCCGCCTGATAGGTGATGTCCGAAAAAGCGGCATACTTGCCCTGGTACGCGGCGTTCTGTTCCGCCGTGAAAGCGTTGGTCTTTTCCACGGAGAAGCCCGCATACGTCGTTTCGGAATATGCGATGCCCGAAGCGCAGGACGCCTCCGTCAGCAAGGTGCCTTCTGCATTCTTGAGTTTGGCGTTGACGATGTCCCCTTTCACCTCTACTTCAACGGTGACGACGTCGCCCGTCTTTGCGCCGTGCTGCACGGGGCTGCCCCAGGCAACTTGCAGGGCGCCGGGCGCGGTGTTGTAGACAAGCCTGAAATTGGTCCTGAAAATTTCCACCATAAAGCCGCTCATGGGGTTATCGACTTTGCCTGCGCCGCCGGCAGCCGCCCTTGCAAAGAAGCCGACGCTGCCCACATCGTCCGTGTCCGCCGCGGGGATGACCGTCTTGAAAGAGAGAGTAAAGCTCTCCGACGTATTCAGCGCCGAATCGACGACGATCGCCTTGGGGTTTGTCTGGTTGACGGGGATAAGGGAATCGGCCGTCAGACTTTTTTCGTCCCCCGACCATGTTCCGAACTGTTCGCTGTACCGTGCGGAAGGCGCGGCAAACGCGGTGAGCCCGATCGCGGCCATAGCCAGCGACATTACAAATGCAATTACCAAAGTAATCAGCATTTTACTTCTTGTTCTCATACAAATTCTCCTTTTCATTTTTTTGCAACAGCCCTTACTTCCGTTACATCTTTTATAATTTTATTGTAACATGTTTTTTTTGCAATGTGGAAACTATACTGTTTCAAATTGCGAAATATGTAATCTATACTGAACACAATTTTCTTTTTCGGACAAGGAAGGAAATGTTTGGAAAATTCCTTTTGTTCTCTTGCGGAAGACGCGAAGAGTTGTTTTTCGGGCGCCGCGCGCCGCCTTTCGGGCAGGAGCGGCGGGCACGCCGCCCCTTTTAAAGCCCCTTTTTTAGAAGGACGCGCGGGCGCGGCGGGCCTTTCTTTCCCCTCTTTTCCGCCCTTTTTTCAAAGCCGATAGAGTTTTTTTGCGTTTTCGTACAGAATTTTATCGCACACTTTCTTTGCCCTTTCCAAGCTCATAAAGCCTTCGCCGATCCGCTCGGAAAGCGCTTCGGCAAGCACGTGCGACACGGCGAGCACGGCGCCGTAGCTTTCCTCCGCCGTCCACGTATCGCAGCCCCAGCAGAGTTTGTCCGCATTGACGGTATCCAACAGACTGTTGAGCGTCTCTTTTGCCTTATGCACGGACAACAGCGGCACCCAGCAGATGTCCGGGTACACGTTATCGAAATTGTGCGCCAGCGAGATGACGTCGTCCACGTACGGAAAGCTGAGATGAAAGAGAACGAACTTTGTGGCGGGGTGCGCCTTGACGGCTTTTGTAAGACAGAGCGCGCGCGTCTTTTCGATCTGTCCCAGACCCGTATGGATCTGGAAAGGCATATCCTCTTCCGCCGCGATGTCGCACAGGCGATAGAATATATAGCTTTGGAAATCATCCCTGTTCTTTTTGGTCAGAGAGGCTTTGTCCGTTCGCAGGGCGATCTCCGCGGCCTTCGCGTCCGCGGCGTAAAAATCGAGCCCGCGCTCGTAAGCGATGGCGCATTTGAGCGCCACGCACCCCGCCTTGTGCTTTTCTTGAATGATCGCGCGCAGGCGGGCGACGTATTCTTCGATGTCCCTGACCGGCTCGGGGAAATATTTGGTGATGCAGCACCTGTCCTGATCGACAAATTCCCTGTCGAATCCGTTGAGGAAGATGTTGATGCGGAAAGCGGGCGTAAACAGCTGCCCGTCGCCGAGGTTATCGCCGTACTCCCAATAGCAGTCCTGCACGATGTGCTCGTATCCGCACAGCGAACGCAGGCGGGAAAAGTTTCTGTCCTTTCTGTCCGCTTCGCGCACCGCCCTGTCGAACTTATCCCACGTGTCCGCATTGAGCGGCTCCGCGATGCCGTACATCTGTCGCAGGGCGCGCTCCAGCCACAGGAAATAGCTGCGGTCGCAGATGTTTTCGAACAATTCCCTGCGCTGCGCATCCGTTTGGAAAGGTCTGTGGCACCAGGCGATGTAAGAGCTCCCGAAAATGTCTTTTAAACCGATCTCCTCAAAAAACACGTGCCCCATATGATGGCAGTGCGTATCGATCTTTTTATGCGACAATGCATAGCGATAAATTTCTTCTTTGAGATTCATAACCCGTAAAACTCCTTCGGATTGTCATAAAACCAGCGTTTGAGGACGGAAACCGCCTCGTCGGTGTCCAGTTTTCCCTCGTCCACGCGCTTGGCAAAGACGAGGGCGAGGTTTTCCTTTGCCTCGTTCAGTGTCCTTTCCGTTTCAGCCAGTAAAGACAAGGCGCTCAATGCTTGCAGCAGGTTC
>CALVHV010000048.1 GCA_944328845.1 uncultured Clostridia bacterium
TCCGCCCCCTCCGGGTAAAACTCGTCAAAGACTTTGGGGTCTTTGAGAAAATCGCGCAGAAAATGCTTGTACTCGTAAACACTGCGGATATAGTGCTTTTTCCCGTGCGCAATGGCGGGCAGCTCTAAATTGATGTCCGCGATCATCCTTCCCCGCCAGTCGTTCTGCCCCTGCGTCATCTCTGCAAAAGCGCCCGCCGACCAATCGTAACGGGAGTTGATCTTGCCCCACTCCTCCGCCGCGAAGGCGATGAAAACCAGCGTCTTTTGCGGACGATATCCCGAGCGGATGAGCGCCCGCGCCAGCGAAAGCATCATCGAAACACCACAGTTATCGTCCTCGAAGCCGTGGAAATACGAATCGTAATGTGCGGACACGGCGATCATCTGCGAAGTCTGCCCCGGGATGGTGCCCACGATATTGTAGGTCGTTACCTTTTCCGTCACCCGCGAATCGGCGTTCAGCGTCACGTCCAGGCTCCCCTTCTTCATCGCGGCGAGGACGTCCGCCATGTCCGATTTGGACATCGAAAAGGCGGGGGCTTGCGGCAGGCCGCAGATATCCTGCGCATTGAGGGAAGCGGGATCCACTTCCCCGTACCCCTTGTCCTGCACGGCGATCACCGCGACGGCGCCTGCAAGGTACGCCTGACAGGCGGGATAGTTGATCCACCACTCGTCCCGCTGGTTGATGCGGATGAGGGCGATCTTTCCGCGCACGTCTGCCTTTAAGAAGTCTTTTTCGGTGCCCTTGCCCGCGTCTACCAGCTGCGTATGCAAATCTTTGACGGTCATGTTTGTCTGATACCCGCCCAGACGGACGCAGCGCAGTTCTCCTTCCTTTTCGTATTGCAATGTGGCACCGAAAAACTCCCATCCGTCCAGTACGACGGGGTGTTTTTCCGTTTTCAGCCCGATCTCGCGCATTTTCTCATACAGGAACTCCCCCGCATCCGCTTCCGCGCGGCTGCCCGCCGTGCGATAGCCTAAAACGGGATCGCTGCGGAACCTCTCCAGGTCCCGCGCCAACGTATAAGAATATTCCACGTCCAGCTCATTTGCAGATTTTTCAAACAGATCCAGAAATTCTTCCGCGGTCATTCCGCCGCGCCTTTTTTCTATCATTCGCGTTTACTCCTTGCGAGTATTATAATACTCCTTTCCATAGAAGTCAATCTGCAAAGCCCGCGCGCGCAAAAGAGCACAAAAAATCTGTTTCCGTTTGATAACCTCTTCCCTTTTCCCTCGGGGAAATCCGCCGCAAAATCAAAAAAGCCGTACGCGCAAAAGAGTGCAAAAAAGCGGAGGCGCCTCACGGCGCCCCCGCCCTGTCTGCCGCCTGCGATCTACGCAAACGTGTATTCGAGTTCGACCTGCGCGCCTCCTGCGGAAGTGTACGCGATCTTCATCGAAGAGATGATCTCCCCGTACGAGACGGAGACCGTCATGTCCGTGCAGGAGATCTCTTCCTGCAAAAAGGCGGAAGGATCAGAGACCTTTGCCTGAAAGCTGCCCTCTGTCTGCTTTACGTCCGTAAAGCAGGACGCCGCAAACTTCACGCCCGAAGCGGTGATCTGTTCGACGGTGATATCGGAGGCAGAGCCGTTCTGTTCGATGATCTTGCCGTCCGAAACGAGCATATTGCCTTCCACCGAAGACACATCCGTCCCGGGAATTTGGTACTCGCCCTCTTCTTCCTCAAAGGTGTTGAACTTTTGATAGGAATAAGTCACGCGGTACCCGTTTTCTTCCGTTTTGACTTCAAATTCGCCCGTCAACGTTTCGCCGCCCGCCGTAACGGAGGTCTGCAAAGTGACCGTCTGCGGGGTTTTGGCAGCGAGCTGATTGAGCGTGGCATAGATGTCCTTTTTTCCCGTGCCGCCGCACCCCGCGAGCAGTGCGGAGAGCAGGCAACAGAGCAAGGCGATCCATATAAATTTCTTTTTCATGGCAGCCTCCTTAATTGAATTTCTTTACGGCGAACCAAACCGCCGCAAGCGCGCCCATCGTGAGGATGGCGGACGAGAAGACACGAAGTGCCCTTTCGATCGCACTTTCCGCTTCGCCGTTGATCTCTTCCACGGACGCATTGTACGCAGAGATCTGCGCTTCGAGCGACGCGTACGCCTCGGCGACCGCCGCCTTTTCGTCGGCGGACAGCTGTCCGTACGTTGTCAGCGCCTGAGAAATAGCAGCAAACTTTTCGGCGCGGGTCTCTGCCTGCTCGACGGCCGCCGCTTCATCGGCAAATTTCTGGCCCAGTCCGAGCGCCGCCACCGCGCGAGTCTCCGTTTCGTTGCAGACACTGCAAGTGCGGGACTCTTCACCCTCTTCCGTATACGAGGGCTGTTTTGTCACCGTCCATTCGCTCCAGCTGTGACCGAGCGCAGGAACCGTTTCGGGCGCCTGCAAGATCTCGCCACAGACAGAGCACTTGGACCCTGCCGTACTGCCCGCCTGCGTACAGGTGGGAGCCACCGCCGCGATCTCTTCCGCCGAATGTCCCGTCGCCTGTATGGTCTCCGTTCTTTCCGCGCTGCACCTCGTGCAGGTAAACGTCTTTACGCCGTCCTGCGTGCAGGTGGCGGGCGTCGTCACGACTCCCTCATCCCAATCATGCCCGAGTGCGGGAAGGGTGATGGTCGCAACCGTGTAGCGCTCGCCGTCTTTGACATACGTATAGGTCTCAGACCCCGCGCTTTCACACGTCGCAGCCACCGTCTTCACTTCATAATCTTCCCCGTTCAGCGCGGGAAGGGTGATCTCCTGCTCATCCTCGCAGACAGAACATACGCCCGTCAGCGTGCCCTCGCTCTCTTTGGTCGGTGCGAGCGTGACCGTCCATTCGTAGTCGTGCCCGAGTGCGGGAAGGGTGATGGCCGCAACAACGATCTCCTGCCCGTCTTTTGTCAGTTTGTAGGTGATGCTCCCCGCCTGCGCGCAGGTAGCGGGCACCGTTTCTGCCGTATAACTTGCCTCGTCGAGAACAGGAAGTTCGTACGTCTCCGTGTGTGCGCCGTCGCGCGTGCACGTCCTCGTCAACTGTCCCTTTTCCGTTTCCGTCGGCGCCTTCGTCACAGACCACTCGCCCCAGCTGTGCCCGAGCGCAGGAAGGACGACGTTCGTCAGGGGCAGATCGCTGCCGTCAGGATTTTCAACGGCGTAATTGTTGCCGCAGGAAGAACAATGCCAGTATTCGATGTTGCCCTCTTCCGTACAGGTCGCAGCGACCGCTTCCACTTTTTCCATCTCGTGAACGTGGCTCAGCGCGGGGATGTTCGTACCCTTTTGGATGAGCTTATCGCAATCGGAACAATATATATCGCCCGAATATCCATCTTTGTCTTCCGTAGGCGCAACATACCCTTCGACATAGGTCTCCCCTTGGTGATTATCGGGGTCAACTTCGCCGTATTCTGCGCCGCATACCTCGCAGACCGCTTTTGCCGCGCACGTCGCTTCACCGCCGCTGTGCGCAGCCTTTTCCGATGCCTCACCGCAGACCGTGCACTCGTGCCAGTGTCCTTCACCGTCTGTCTTCCATGCCGTATCCCAGTTGTGTCCGAGCGCTTCCAGCGTCACCGTTGCCACAGCGATCTCCTGTCCGTCTTTCGTCAGTTTGTAGGTGATGCTCCCCGACTGAGTGCAGGAGGCGGGCACCGTTTCTGCCGTATAACTTACATCGCCGAGAACGGGAAGTTCGTACATCTCCGTGTGTGCGCCGTCGCGCGTACACGTCCTTGTCAACTGTCCCTTTTCTGTTTCCGTCGGAGCCTTCGTCACCGACCACTCGCCCCAGCTGTGCCCGAGCGCAGGGAGGGTGATGGTCGCCGCCGTATAGCGTTCACCATCTTTGACGTATGTATAGATCTCGCTGCCCGCGCTCTCGCACGTCGCCGCTACCCTCTCTACGTCGTAGTCTTCCGCGTTCAGTGCGGGAAGTGTGATCGACTGCTCGTCCTTGCAGACAGAACAGACGCCCGTCAGGGTACCCTCGCTCTCCTTGGTCGGCGCAAACGTAACTTTCCATTCGTAGTCGTGCCCGAGCGCGGCAATGGGCTCCGTTTTGGTCCCGCCGCAGACGGTGCAGGTGTATGTCATCACGCCTTCGCCCGTGCAAGTCGCTTGCGAGGTGACCTGTCCTTCATCCCAAACGTGTGCCGCAACATCCTTTTTCTCATGGCAGACGGTACATTCGTGCCAGTGCTCAGCGCCGTCTTTCGACCAGCTTTCCGCCCAGCTGTGTTCTGCCAAAGGCAAAACGACCGTAAAGGAATCGCCGCACTTGGAGCAGGTATAGACGATGCTCCCCTCTTTCAAGCAGGTCGGTTCCGTGCGTTTTACCGTATAGGAATGGCCCGTCACGCCGGTATAATCCGTCTCCGTATACGAATCGCCGCAAGAACAGGTATACGTCACCGTATAACCGACACAGTCGTTCCCCGTCCGTTCCGTCTGCGTATAGGAATGTACATGGTCCGTTTCGGGCAAAGTGTCCGAATAAACGATCGATTCGGATGCAGCCACGGTACAATCGGTGATATCATTGCAATACCCGCTGAATCTTACGACCAGACTTTCGCTTATATTTTCGAACGAATAAACGGCAGAGAGATGATAATCCCCCGTGGTCCTGATAAAATCGCATATGACATAGAGAGTATTATCATACCTTATAAAAGATATCTCATATACGCCAAACCAAAATTCTGCCGAACTGCCTGCGACATTGCCCGTTTTGATATCCGACGTATCCGTCAACGGCTCTCCGTTCAGCATGTAGTATACACTCCCGCCCGTTTGCCAATCTGTATCAAATTCGCTCAACGGTCCGAACGGATAAAAAGTAGCGTACGTATCATTCGGCTTCATCATCTGAATCGCATTATCCGTATAGTTATGAGTTCTGGTATAGCGATAGACCAATGCATTGTTTCCCTCCTGCAAGGTCTTTTCACCGAGAGCGCCTGCCCACCAACCCGTATTGGTATTGACTGCCGCTTCCGATGCATGATATGTAACCGAATAATATCCGTCATCGATCTCGTAGATCACTTCCGTAGTAATCGCCGAAGAAAGTGCCTTATCTATCACAACATTCGAAAGATCGTATGCGGTCTTTACTGTTCCGTTGGAAAATTCGGAAAGGACAGCCCTGCAGACATCTCCGATCGAGGTACTGCCATCGTTAAACTTTGCCGATGCAGAATATGTCAGCGCAAGCGTATCGTTTAAGAAAAAGCAGATCGATCCGTCTGTATTAAAAGAAATTGTAGCACGCGCCGTTCCCTGCGTATAAAATATTTCGTGATTCGCAGCAGAACCAACCAATCCGGAATTGGTTGCTGCCCCTTCATAAATATTTGTCGCCGCATATTCTATAACGGAAAGATTGATTCTAAAATTTTCCCCTTCCAATATAGGCGTCCAATCACTCGAATAATTTGAATAGTCAAAAGAAATGGAAATGCCGTTTGCCGTATCCACGGGAAGCAAAGTTTGTCCCGCACTGATATTTCCGTATTCAGCCGTTTTTTCAGAAGTCTCAATGGTTTTTGTGATAGTCTTGGGCGTTTCTCCGTCCAGATAAGCCGCCGTAAATGTGCCGTTTTCGTAAGAAACAGTCACTTTGACGTTGTTCCACAATCCGTTCGATTTGACGCCCGTCTGCACGGTTGCCCCCGTCCCAATACGATCGGGGATCGCCAGCGAATTGACCACATACTGCGCCTGCTGTTCGGTTGTGGGATATCTGTATCCCCAGTATGTATATTGCGAAAGGCTTCCCGCCGCCGTACTGACAACGGTAAAGGCGAGCGTACGGATATTTGTCCCCTCCAGATTCTGGTACAGGAGATATCCGTTGTAGGTATACTTATCTTTGCTCGGCGTAATGGAGAAAGCCCCCGTTTCACTGTCATACGTCCAGGTCCCTTCCGTCTGCCCTGCATTGATCCCGCTCAGCCCCGTAACCGAGCCCTTCAGCAAAGTCCCTTCCGCCGAAGTATACGTCAACTGCGCTGTCTGTTCCCTGCAAACGTTGCTGTACGTGCCATTGTTGCGCGTCATAAAGAGGTAGCCGTACGTCCCCGTGATCTCATCGGCAGTAAGGCCCGTTGCCACGGCATCGGCCTCGGAAACAGCCGTATCTGCGACTGTCGCTTCAAACGGAGCGGTCACCAGCCAGCCGTCCGCATTGACGAGCAGCTGATGCGCTTTGAGGACATGGAAAATGGTCCCGTCCGTGTATTTGTTGTGATAGACGAGATAGGCATTGCCGTCATCATCGACAAAGGCGGAATTGTGCCCCTGCGAAATGTAAGAAAAATCCCACCAGCTCCAGGTGTATCCGCTCATGACGCGGAGCCCCGTAGAACCGTTGTCAGTGATCACCGTTCCGTCGGAAACGGCAAGATTGCCCGCCGCGTCTACGTACGGACCTGCAATATTATCGCTGCGGAAAACGCGCATATTGTACCCGCCGTCGGGCGCATACCCTCCGTAAGAGAGGAAGAGATACCACCAATCCCCCATCTTCAGAAGGTACGACCCTTCACCGGACGACTGATGCCCGCCCGAAATGTGAATGCCGAGATATTCGTCCGAACGGACGGTGAACGTGCCGTTGTTCTCGATCGCTCCGTCCGTCACGTTTTCATACGTGCTGGAATAATCGCGCAGGCCCGTAAAATTGTCCAGCCTGAGCAGATAAATACCGCCGTACCACGAACCGTAAGACATCCAGAGATCTCCGTTTTCGTCGTACGTCACGGCGGCGTCGATGGCGTTAAGACCATAAGACAGCCAGGAACCCCGTTTGACCCAATACTTGTCTGCGACCGTTGTGCTTCCCGTCACCTTTTCAAAATCGGTAGACGCGACATTGGTGCTTCTGATCCCGGAATAGACGACTTCGCCCATGTAAGTCCACGCCCCGTCGAGCGTATCCGCCACAAGCAGAACAATGACAGAATTATAATCTGCCCCGTTGACGGAGAGATACATACACCATTTGCCCATCGCCCTGTTATAAATGACGTCGGGCGCCCAGCAGTTTTCTTTCAGTTTTGACGCCGTCGTGTTCCCCGTGTAGTTGCAGATGCTTTGGGGAATTACGGAAAAGAGAGTGTTTTCGTCGCTGAGGTTGCTGACGAAAGGCGTCCAGTTGACGAGATCGTACGATTTTGCCTGCGCGATCTGCGTACCGAACACATAATATACCTTTGTCCTGCCATCGGCTGCTTCGTGGTAGGTGTTTCCCTCCGCGTCCTCATAAGCGAGCACGATAGACGGATCGTGAACGGCAACGGTGCTATGCTCCACGTTCTGCGCCTGCTCGTTCCCCGCCGCGTTCACGCGCGCGGAAGACAGCCACAACCAGGCACCGAATGCGAGACAAAGTGCCATCGTCACGCCCAACAGAGCGAGCATTGCCGTTTTGAATCGTTTAGCCATGAATTTCCTCCTATCATTTTTTCACAATTATATCACACGGAAACGGCATTTTTCAATACCTTTTTAAAAATTTTTACAGTATTTTTGATAAATTTTTAATATAAAAATGATAAATTAAAATGAAATATCTTATGATATTTTATTATTACATAATCGATAAAAAGAAAAAAAAAAAAAAAAGAGTTTTTTACGAAAAAATCGGAAAAATGATGTCAAATATAGGTTATCGTTCACCTTTTTTGCCAGAATGGCATTCGCACAAAGGACAAGTGCGCCTGTGTCTGTACACGCCGCGCCTGTTTTCCCCTCGCACAACACGAACACGCGCGCCTGTTTTTCCTCGCGTAACACGAGCGCCCCCTGTTTTTCATCGAACGAAACAGACGCCAAGACAAAAAACTGCGGTAAGCATCATGCTTACCGCAGTTTTTTATTCGTTTACAGACAATGTTGCCGTGTTTTTCTCTCCGATCTGACACCGATCATTTCCTATAAATCAAAATTAGACTTATTGATAAAGGCAATATCGGCGGTCGCATACGCCGACTCCATGCCGGGCGTATAGTCAATCATTTTCCCGTCCACAAATATAGATAAATACCCCCCCCCTGCGGTTCAAATTCGATCAGGGCATATTTCAGCTCATCGTACTCATTATAGATCGGATACACTTCCAAACCCGTGTACTCGCTGTCTTCCCCCAGAAAGCGTTCTTCCGCACGTTCTCTTATCCTTTGAATATGCTGTTCTTCTGAGTAGAAACTTGACGTACAACCTATCGTGCATAATATAGCACCTGCAATGGACACGACAGCAACCAAACAAGCAAAAACTTTGGCTATTTTGTTCATACAGCCCCCTTTTACACCGCTATCCTTTTTCGTTCTGATACGACGATCTGTCCTCTTACTTTCCAAATCACTTTTTCCAGACCTCGATTTCGTAAAAAGATGTGATATGAAATTGCACGCCGCCGATCTCTTTCCACTCATCCACCTCAACTGCCGGGAAATCAAAATACGGCTCATCTAACATAACCACATAACAGTCTTGATGATAAACGCCATAGTATTTCAAAATCGTAAAATCCTCTGCTTTTGCCTCATCGATCGGGCTTTTTTCGTCATTTTTCAGTTCCCAAGCCGCCGCTTTTTTTATAAGTTCCGCGATTTCTCCATCCAGTTTTTCGGCACATTGCGTATTGGCATTGTGCAAATCTGCAATTTCCTGCAAATCGTCCTGTGTCAACCAACCGTTTTCATACGCCTCTTCCAACGAATAAAACATACCCAATACCTGCGTCGCACATCCGACTATTCCACAACAAAACAGAAGCACCGCCATCAAGATACCCAAACCTTTTATTTTCTTATTCATTTGATTTCCCTCCCTGCCAATCGTCTGTTTTAGGAAACCCCAATAAAAAATGCAACAAAAACTCAGCTACTGTATACGATCAATCCCCATTGGACTCCCATCTTTTTTCTCAGATTGCTTTCCTGCCACGATCTTATGTTCTTAAAGTGTAAAAAATCAACTCTGCAATCAAATTATATCACGATATTACCGACTTTTCAATACCTTTCGAAAAATTAACATAGCACCAATCGTATTCTGCCAAAAAACCTGCGGCAAGCGTGGAGCTTGCCGCAGTTTTTCACTTCATTCAAAATTTTTATGATGGGCTCTGCCAAATCAAAAGTGACGGGTCATTTATTTTCCTGCTTTTGTTCCTGCGCCAGATTTTCCCTTGCGGTGGCGAGCATGAGCTTGATCCTGTTTTCCTGGTTGACCTTTGTGGCAGACGGGTCGTAGTCGACGGCGACGATATTTTCGTGCTCGTACATCTGCTTTAAGGTGCGGATGGTACCCTTGCCTGCGATGTGGTTGGGAAGACAGCCGAAAGGCTGGGCACACACGATATTGTCCGTGCCCGTCTCGGCGAGCGCCGCCATCTCCGCAGGGATCAGCCAACCTTCCCCCATCTTCACGCCCTGATGGATGACCTTATCCGCACAGCGGCGCAGATGCTCGAAGTCGTGCAGCGGCTCGAACCCGTATTTTTCGGTGATGCAAATGATCTTTTTCTGCACGTGGTGCAGATATCTGTAAGCCAGCGCAAACAGCGGCGTAGAGGCGTTTTTCTTGTTATACAGTTTGGCGTCGTTGAGGTTGTTGACGGCACAGTACAGCACAAAGTCCATCAATGCGGGCACGACGGGCTCGCACCCCTCGGAGAGCAGAAAGTCTTCCAGGTGCGAATTTCCGAGCGGAGAATACTTGACATAGATCTCGCCCACGATGCCCACTTTTACCTTTTGTTCGCCGCTGCGGCGCACTTTGGAAAAGCGCTCGAGCATGGCTTTCGTCAATTTTTTGTAGGCACGGTATTTATTTTTATCGAACGCCGCATGGATGACCTTCAGACAGTCCTCCCGCGCGGCGTCGGATGCGCCTGCGTCCAGTTCGTACGGCTTGCACTGGTTATACAGGGACATGAGCGTATCCCCGTAAAAGATAGAAAAGGCGAGCTTTAAAATGGTGCGAACATTGAGCGGAAATCCGCTGTCCTTTTCCAGCCCTGCAAAGTTCAAAGAGATGACGGGCACTTTGGGAAATTCCGCCTTCAGCGCTTTGCGGATAAGCGGGATATAGTTGGACGCACGGCATCCGCCGCCCGACTGCGTGATCATCACGGCGGTGTGCTCGGGGTCGTACTTCCCGCTTTTGAGTGCGTCGATAAACTGCCCCGTCACGCACAGCGCGGGGTAGCAGGTATCGTTGTGGACGTGTTTGAGCCCCTCGTCGATGACCGCGCGCGAATCGTTGTGCAAGACCTCGATGTCCCACCCGTCCTTGCGGAGGAAATCGACGATGATGCCGAAATGAAAGGGAAGCATATCGGGCACGAGGATCTTGTGCGTATGCTTCATTTCGGGCGTAAATTTGGGGTAGGTATCGCGGAAATCCGCGACGGGTGTATTATTTTTTTCTTTCATCGGAACGCCTCTTCTGTTCTTCTATGGCGGCGAGCATGCTCCGCAGGCGGATCTTGACCACGCCAAGGTTGTTGATCTCGTCGATCTTGATCTGCGTATACAGTCTGCCGCGGCTTTCCAGCATGGCGCGCACCTCATCGGTGGTGATGGCGTCGATCCCGCAGCCGAAGGAAACGAGCTGCACGAGGTTGACGTCGTCGTGCTCGGTCACATACTCCGCCGCGCGGTACAGCCGCGCGTGGTACGTCCATTGATTGAGCACGTTGACGAGGACGTGTTTCCCCTTTTCAAAGATGCTGTCCTCCGAAAGGACGGCAATGCCCAGCGAGGTGAGCAGCTTGCCGATGCCGTGGTTGATCTCGGGATCGACATGATACGGCCTGCCCGCCAGCACGACGACGGGCCGCCCTTCCTTGCGTGCTTTAAAGAGAATCTCCTCCCCTTTTTCGTGGATGTCCGACTGGAATTTTTCCAGTCTGGCAAACCCTTCGCGCAGGCCCGCTTTGATCTCCGCGCCCGAAAGCTTGTAGCGCGCCAACGCTTTTTTAAGGGCACGCACCGTCGTTTTTTCGTCGTTGAGATCGAGATAGGGCATGATAAAGTTATCGCCCGTCAGCCGCTCGTTGTTAGCTTTTAAAAGTTCGGGATAGTACGCCACCACGGGGCAGTTGTAATGGTTGACGGAATCGTGTTCGTCCAGGTTGTAGCTTTCGCAGGGGTAAAAGATGAAGTCTGCGCCCGCGTCCAAAAGACTTTCGATATGGCCGTGCGCCAGTTTGGCGGGATAACAGACAGTGTCGCTGGCGACGGTATGCTGACCCTTGAAATACAGACTGCGCGAGGAACGCTCGCTGAGCACCACCTCGAAGCCGCAGCTTTCAAAGAACCCTGCCCACAGCGGCAGCTGTTCGTAAAAGCCGAGTACCAGCGGCAGCCCTACCCTGCCGCGCCTGCCCTTTTCGCCCGCAACGCTTTCGAAGAGTCGCTCGTACTTGTAGTTGTACACGTCCAGCTCGTCCGAATGGGGTTTGAGCCCCGCGCCCTTTTCGCACTTGTTGCCGGAAATAAACTTGCGCCCGTCCGAAAAGCCGATGACGTTGACGTTGCAGTGGGAGGTACAGCCCTTGCAGGTATGGCTCTTGGAAGTGTATGTAAAGTTTTTGAGTTCCTCTTCCGTGATGACGGTGCTTGCGCCGCGGATGTTCTCCTTGGCGTACAGCGCCGCGCCGAAGGCGCCCATCAGCCCCGCAATGCCGGGACGGACGACGCTTTTGCCCGTCTCCTTTTCGAAACAGCGCAGCACGGCGTCGTTGAGGAAGGTGCCGCCCTGCACGAGGATATGCTCGCCCAGTTCGTCCGGCGTCTTGGCGCGGATGACCTTGTAAATGGCGTTTTTGACGATGGAAGAAGAGAGCCCCGCAGAGATGTCCTCCACGCTTGCGCCCTCTTTCTGCGCCTGCTTGACGGAGCTGTTCATGAACACCGTGCAGCGGCTGCCCAGTTCGACGGGGTGTTTGGCAAACAGCCCCAGTTTGGAAAATTCGTCGATCTCCATGCCCATCGCCTTGGCAAAGGTCTGGATAAAGGAGCCGCAGCCGGAGGAGCACGCCTCGTTGAGCATGATGTTGTCGATGGCGCCGTTTTTGATCTTGAAGCACTTGATGTCCTGTCCGCCGATGTCGATGATAAAGTCCACCTGCGGATCGAAGTGCACGGCGGCTTTGAAGTGCGCCACCGTCTCGACGATGCCGAAATCCGCCTTGAACGCCGCTTTCATCATGTCCTCGCCATAGCCTGTGACTGCGGCTCCCGCAATGCGTATCCGCCCGCCGCTCAGCGCGTAGATCTCGCGCAGGCGCTCGGCGACGATGTCCAGCGGCTGACCGTTGTTGGACTGATAGTGTTGATACAGCAGTTTGCAGTCGGGAGTGATGAGCACCAGTTTGGTCGTCGTGGAACCGCTGTCTACGCCGAGATAGGCGTCCCCCTCGTATTCGCGGATGTCCGCAAAGGCGAGGTCGCTCGCTTTGTGGCGGGAGACGAACTCGTCATACTCCGCCCTGTCCGCAAAGAGCGGTTCGCCTGTGACGACGTCGTCGCTCTCGCGCACGGAAGAGATACGGGAAATGATCTCCTCCAGTTCCAGCGCCTGCACGTTCTGCGAATACAGCGCCGCGCCGATAGACATAAAACAGGGCGCGTTTTCGGGGAAAACGGCGTGCTCTGCGTCCAAATGCAAGGTGTCGCAGAAGGCTTTGCGCAGCCCCTTGATGAAGTAGAGCGGCCCGCCCAAAAAGAGCACTTTGCCCTTGATGCGCCTGCCCTGTGCCAGGCCGGAAACGGTCTGATCGACCACCGCCTGGAAGATGCTGGCGGAGATATCCTCTTTTTTTGCGCCCTGGTTGAGCAGCGGCTGGATATCAGATTTGGCAAACACGCCGCAGCGGGAAGCGATGGGATACACCTTTTCCGCCTGCAGCGAGAGCTTGTCCATCTCGTCCACGGTGAGGTTGAGCAGGGTCGCCATCTGATCGATAAAGGCGCCTGTGCCGCCCGCGCACGAACCGTTCATGCGCTGTTCGGTGCCGCCCGTGATAAAGATGATCTTTGCGTCCTCGCCGCCCAGTTCCACCGCCGCATCCGCGTCCGGATAGTATTTGCGGATGGCTGTAAACGCCGCCTGCACCTCCTGCACAAAGGAGATCTTGGAGCGCTCGGCAAGGCCGAGCCCCGCGGAACCCGTGATGCTGACGCAGAACGGCTGCGCCCCGAACTTTTGCTCTACGATGGAAAGCTGGTTGAGAACGCACTCCTTGACGCGCGCAAAATGCCGCTCGTAACTCGTGTATAAAATTTGCAGATCTTCGGCGAGCACGGTGACTTTGACCGTGGTCGATCCGACATCGATCCCCATCAGTTTCGGCATGGTTTTTCCTCTTTTCTGTTCAGGATCTCCCTATCTGCTGCAGGGAAATCAGAGCGTATGTATATTCTGTATTATTTTAGCACACATTCGGAAAAATTTCAAGGGACTTTCTTCGGAAAATTGCGCCAATGCGGTGAAATGTTTACTTTCCCCGCCCCTTTTACCCGTAAAAAAGCAGACAAACATCCCGCCATGCCCCCTCGCATACGCAAAAGAGGCGGGCGCCCAAACGGCGCCCGCCCCAAAAAGTTTCAGCCTATTTTTCTGACAAAAGGATGGTAGTCGAGGATACGTTCGATCTCCTCCAAAGCCTGCTGCGGGATACGCAGCCCGCTGGCGGCGAGGTTGGTTTCCAGCTGTTCGGGCTTGCTTGCGCCCGTGATGACGGAAGAGATCTGCGGCAGCCGCAGGATCCACGCCAGTGCCAGAACGGACAGCGGCACGCCCAACTCGGCGGCGACGGCGGAGAGCTTTTCCACTTTGTCCAGATTTTCGTCCGTAAGCAGCTTGTTGATCTGTTTGTCCGCCTGGTGCGTCGCGCGCGAACCCGCAGGGAGAGGCTGTCCCTTGCGGTATTTGCCCGTCAGAAGCCCCTGCGCCAGCGGCGAGAAAGGCACGATGCCGATTCCGTTTTCTTCACAGATCTGCACGATCTCGTCCTCGATATAGCGGTCTGCCATGTTGTATTGCGGCTGGATGACGCTCATCGGGCGAAGGTGCAGTTCCTTGATGACGGAAAGTGCTTTGACGATCTGCACGGGCGACCATTCGCTGACCCCGTAATAGAGGATCTTGCCCTGCGCGACCATGTCCGAAAGGGTCTGCAACGTCTCTTCGAGGGGCGTTGTCGGATCGAAGCGGTGGCAGAAATAAAGATCGAGATAATCCAGCTTCATGTTTTTGAGGGAGGTATCCAGCTGTTCAATGATGTGCTTGCGCGAAAGTCCCCAGTCGTTGGCTCCCCTGCCCATCGGAAAAAACACCTTGGAAGACACGACGTACGAACTGCGCTTGTATTCGCGCAGGGCGTTTCCCAAAAATTTTTCCGCTTCCCCGCCGCTGTATGCGTCGGCGCAGTCGAAAAAATTGACGCCTCCGTCATAGGCGGCGCGGATGCTCTGGCGCGCCGTTTCGGATGCGCCCAGACCGTTGAGATCGGTCATCCAGCTTCCGATGGCGATCTCGCTGACTTTCAAACCCCATTTTCCCAGATTACGATATTGCATACCCTTCTCCAGAAGTTTTTTTTCATGATAACACCGACGGCGCAAAATGTCAATCGGTGCGCAAAAATTTACGGGGCAAAAGTTTTCCTTGCTTTTTGCCGCCGATTGTACTATAATGTTGGAAAAACCGTGCGGGAGGATCCACGTGCCAAACATCATCGACCAAATGGAAGTTCACATTTTTGCGGCGCAGCTGGCGCGCCTTTCCCGCCTGACGGGTAAGCCCGCGAATGCGGAATTTATCCGCGAAATGTACGCGCGCGTCAAGGAACAGTACGTCAAAGAACTGCAAAACCGAAAGATCCGCCTTCGCACGCTGGACGGCGCGCGGCTGGACGAGATCGTCAGCTATATTTTTTATTACCATCTTTTCCACACC
>CALVHV010000049.1 GCA_944328845.1 uncultured Clostridia bacterium
GATGGCAGTGCCCTTGATCTCCTCGATGGCCTGCGCGCCGATGTTCTTAGAATCGGCATGGCCCGCTTCGGTAAAGCCCAGTCGTACCTCTGCCGCTTCCGCGGGTTCGGGCAGGTCGGCGATCAGATCGGAAATGCTCTTGCCTTCCTCCGAAAGTTTTGCAAGGGAGACGAGGATGCGCGTGACGAGATAGGCGCCGGCGTCGAGGAAGTAGTTATCTTTGAGGGCGTCGTGCCCGCTCGTCTCGATGGCGAGAGGGGAATATTCCCCCGCCTCGTTGAGCTGTTTGGATTTGTCGATGACGTTTTTGTATCCGCGCTTGTAGCGGCAGTGCGTGCCGCCGTGCGCACGGATGAACTGTGTCAGCCCGTCGCTGGTGACCGAGTCGGTGACGATGGTGCCGGGCTTTTCGGAAAGCAGGATGGCGGAGATGAGTGCGATCAGCCTGTTGCGGTTGATCTCTTCGCCCTGCGCGTCCACTGCACCCGCGCGGTCGACGTCGGTGTCGAAGATGATGCCGAAATCCGCCTTGTTCTTTTTGACACATTCGGAAACGGAATGCATCGCCGCCTTGTCCTCAGGGTTGGGGATATGGTTGGGGAAGCGTCCGTCGGGGTCGAGAAACTGGCTCCCCGCCGTGTCTGCGCCGAGAGGGACAAGCACTTTTTCCACATAAAATCCGCCCGCGCCGTTGCCTGCGTCCACAACGATCTTTTTGCCCGCCAGCGGCTTTTCCCTGCCTGTCTTTTCGCGCACGAACTTCACAAGCCCTTCGCTGTAGCGGTCGATGTAGCTCTCCTTTTTCACCGTTCCCGCTTTGGCGGGGGAGAGCGCCTTTCCCTCGCTTGCGAGGGTGAGGATCTCGGTGATGTCCTTTCCTTCCAGCCCGCCCGACGGCAGGAAGAATTTCAGCCCGTTTTTATGGAAGGGCAGGTGGCTCGCCGTGATCATGACGGAAGCGTCGGCGGCAAACTCTTTGTCCTGCAGCAGCATGAACATGGACGGGGTAGAGGAAAGCCCCGTAAAGAGTACGTCGCACCCGCTCTGCGTAACGGCGTCGCACACGCAGTCGGAGATCCGCTCCGCCGAAAGGCGGGAATCGTGACCCACGGCAACGGTCAGCTTGTCCTTGCCCGTGGCTGCGGCAAGGCGGTAGCAAAACGCCTTCATGATGCCCGAGATCGCCTCGTTTGTCAGGTTGACGGGCTCTCCCTTCACGCCTTCCAGCGCCACACCGCGTACATCTGTGCCGCTTTTCAGGCTCATCCACTCTTTTTGATCCATTCTTTCCTCCAAAACTGATCTCTTGCCTCTTATTATACTGTATTTTTTCGTGATTTACAAGTTCTTTTTGAAAAAAAGATACGTTTTTTTGTGAAAATGAACATTGAGAAAGTTGCTTTCGCGCTTTTTGTCGATTTGTTTGTTTTTGTTTGTTTCCGTTAACAAAAAGTTGCGCGCCCGAAAAAGATATGCTATAATGAAATCGGGGTCATCCCCGAAAGACAGAAGAGGTTTTTATATGCAGAAATTTATCTTGTCTACCGATTCCACCTGCGACCTGTATGCGGATTTCGTGCGGGAAAACGACATCCGTTTCGTCAGCCTGAATTTTGTGTATGAAGAAAACGGTCAGTTTACGGAAGATGTGGACGCATTTACCGACTACTCCCAGTACGTCGATTTTTACAACCGCCTGCGCGGCGGTGCCTTTTCGCGCACTTCCATGCTCAACTACGAGAGTCATTACAACCACTTCCTCAAAATGGCGCAGGAGGGGGCAAAGGACGTGCTGCACTTTACCATTTCCAGCGGGCTTTCTCCCACGGTGACGGTGGCACAGAAGGCGGCGGCGGACATCCGCAAGGACTATCCCGATTTCAACCTCCTTGCCGTCGATTCGCTGTCCGCCACCATCGGGCAGGGCGCGCTCGTGCGCGCGGCGCTGCGCCTGCGCAACGAGGGGAAGACGGTGCAGGAAGCGTACGACTACGTCAACGACCTGCGCTTTCACATCCAGTACGACATCATCGCCAACGACCTCTTTTATTTAAAGCGGGGCGGCAGGGTATCCACCATCGCGGCGGTGGCGGGCTCGCTCCTGCAGGTCAAGCCGGTGCTTACCTTCAACACGGAGGGAAAACTCGTCGTCACGGATAAATGCCGCGGCATGAAAAAGGCGTTTGCGGGTGCGCTCGCCAAGATGGAAAAGTATCCGCCCGTCGAAGAGAACAGGCTGATCTGGATCGTACATACCGACGCCGAAAAGGAGGCAAACGAGCTTGCCGCCCTCATCGAGGAACGCTGGGGGACCCGCCCCGACGTGACCATCATGGGGCCTGTCATCGGTTCGCACGTGGGCCCCGGCGCCGTCGCCGTCATCTGGAAGAGTGCAGAGGCGCGCGTGGAATAAGAGAGGTTTTATGAGTCAATTTATCATTTCCAGCGATTCTACCTGCGACTTGTACAGAGACTACGTTGCTGAAAATGGAATAGCCGTTGTCCCGCTGCATTACACGATGGACAAGGACGGCGTTCTCACCGAGCACGAGGACGCGTTTACCGACTATGCCCAATACGTCGATTTCTATGCGCAGCTGCGTGCGGGCGGTTTTTCCCGCACATCCATGCTCAATTACGAGGCGCACGTCTCCCATTTCGAAAAACTCATCGCCGCGGGCGCGAAGGAGATCATCCATGTTTCCCTGTCCGGCGGGCTCTCGCCTACGGCGAGCGTTGCGGCACAGGCTGCGGCGGACATGGAGAAAAAGTATCCTGATTGCACGATCTATCCCGTCGATTCTCTTGCCGCAACCATAGGCCAGGGCGTACTCGTGCGCGAAGCGGTGCGCTTGCGCGCACTGGGCAGTAGTGCGCAGGAGACGGCGCAGGCGTTGCGCGAGATGCCTTTGCACATTCAGTACAGCATCATCGCCAACGATCTGTTTTACTTAAAAAGGGGCGGCAGGGTCTCCGCCATCGCTGCGGCGGCGGGTACGCTTTTAAAAGTCAAGCCCGTTCTCTCTTTTACACAGGAAGGAAAGCTCACCGTCCTTGAAAAATGTAAAGGCATGAAAAAGGCGTTTGCGAGCACGCTCGCCAAGATGGAGCGCCTGCAGCCGACGGAGCAGGAGCGCATGATCCGCATCGTCCATACGGACGCGGAAGAGGACGCGCGCGAGCTCGCAGACCTCATCGAACAGAGATGGGCGTTCCGTCCCGAGATCAGCATCATGGGACCCGTCATCGGCTCGCATGTAGGGCCGGGAGCCGTCGCCGTCATCTGGAAGACGCAGCAGCTTCGCAACGACTGAAAAAAAGGGCGCGCGGCGCCCGTAAATAAATTGAAATCATCAAAAAAATATGGTATAATCATTCGGAAAAATACCATATTTTGCTGTTTTGGGAGGATCATATGGCAAAGGATAAGGAGCAGTTCGTCAACCAGATCGCGGACATCGAAACGGATTTCCCCCGCTGGTATACGGACGTCGTGTTAAAGACAAAACTCGTCGATTACGGGCCCGTCAAGGGGACGATGGTCATCCGCCCGTACGGCTACGCCATCTGGGAAAACATCCAGAAAGAGCTGGATGCGCGCTTTAAGGCGACGGGGCATCAGAACGCCTATTTCCCGCTGCTCATTCCGTACAGTTTTATGACGAGAGAAGCGGAGCACGTGGAAGGGTTTGCGCCCGAAGTTGCCGTCGTTACCGTCGGCGGCGGCGAAACGCTTGCCGAACCGCTCGTCATCCGTCCGACCAGCGAAACCATCATCGGGGAAATGTACTCCAAGTGGCTGCAATCTTACCGTGACCTGCCTATCCTCATCAACCAGTGGGCAAACGTCGTCCGTTGGGAAAAGACCACCCGTCCTTTCCTTCGCACCAGCGAATTTTTGTGGCAGGAAGGCCACACCGTCCACGCCACCGAAGAAGAGGCGATGGAAGAGACGATGAAAATGCTGGGCGTATATAAAGAATTTGCCGAGACCTGCCTCGCCATCCCCGTGTTCACGGGCAGAAAGACGGAAAAGGAAAAGTTTGCCGGCGCCGTTGCCACTTTTGGCATGGAAGCGATGATGCACGACGGCAAGAGCCTGCAGGCGGGCACCTCCCACTACCTCGGCCAGAACTTCGCCAAGGCGTTCGACATCCAGTTTTTGGATAAGGACGGCACGCATAAATACGGATACACCACGTCGTGGGGTGTCTCCACCCGCCTTATCGGCGCGCTCATCATGTCGCACGGCGACGCGCGCGGCCTCATCCTGCCGCCTGTGGTGGCGCCTGTGCAGGCGATCATTGTCCCCATCGCGGCAAAGAAAGAGGGCGTTTTGGAGGCGACGGCAAAGCTGAAAGCCGACCTTCTTGCGGCGGGCATCCGCGCGGACGCGGACGTTTCGGACAACAGCCCCGGCTGGAAGTTCAACGAATGGGAAATGAAGGGCGTACCCCTGCGCATCGAGCTTGGGCCGCGCGACATCGAGGCGGGCAAGATGGTGCTTGTCCGCAGGGATACACACGAAAAGACGGAAGTCTCTCTGGAAAACGCCGCGCAGACAGTGCAGGCAATGCTCAAAGAGATCCAGGCAAACCTTCTCGCCCTCGCGCGCGAGCGCAAGGAAAAGCGCGTCGTCACGGCAGACAGCGTGGACGGCATCCTCAAAGGCGTGGAAGGGGGCAACTTTGTAAAGGCGGGCTGGTGCGGCTGCCGCGAGTGTGAAGATAAGATCAAGGAACTCACCGCCGCCAGTGCCCGTGTCCTCGTCGAGGACGAGCACGCGGAAACGTGTGCCTGCTGCGGCAAAAAGGCAAAGCACGTCGTCCTGTTTGCAAGGGCGTACTGATTTTGCCGCTTCGTTTCAAAAAATCGTTTAAAAATTACAACGACGCCGCCGCGCAAATATTGCGCGGCGGCGTCGTTTTTGTATGCGTTTTGCATCGTTTTTTAAGGGACGTATTGTAAAAATACTGTCATCTTACCGTTTCCAGCTTTCCGATGCCGTAAGTGATCTGCATCAGCCGTCTGTTCATGGGCGTGGGCGCCAGCTGGATGAGGGTATCGCGGTCTGCAAGCGCCATGCCCATGCTCCAGCCCGCCTGCAGGGTATCCGTGTTGTAGGTGATCAGCATGGGAAGGGCGTGCCAGTCTCCCTCGCCGTTTTCGTAGTTGACGAGGTAGTATCCGGGGTCGCGCATTCCCAGGGTATCTCCGTCCCGTTTGGCGGAGACGATCACCGTCCCGTCCTTGCCGCCCTGCGGTATCCACAGCACGGTGGGCATGCTGCCGAGGTATCTGCCTTCGGGCGTCTCCACGCGCTTGCCGCGCAGCAGGGGATCCCCCCAATCGATGCCGTCGTCGGAGAGCTTATAGTAGATGTCGCAGCAGGGGCAGCCCACGATCTCGTAGACGAGGATGTATTTCCCGTTCCCCATCCTTGTCACCACGGGCATGCCGGGGCGCAGGCTGCGGTCGGGCACGGACACGGTGTAGCGCACTTCGCCCCACGTCTTGCCGCAGTCCTCCGAAGCGACGAGCGCAAGCGTCTGGTTAAAGCGCGGGTCGGTGTGCGGGCGCTCGTCGGTGAAGGCTACGGTCAGCCGTCCGTATTTGTCAAAATAGAGATTTGGCTCCCAAACGGGGCCGAGTGCGTCGAAATTTTGTTCGATGGGCGGCCCGCCCTGCACGATGGAAGAGCGGAATTCCCACGTCTTGCCGTGGTCGCGGCTGATGTACAGCAGCAGTTCCGTGCTTGTAAAGTCGAGCGGAACGGAATTGCCCGCCAGGATCAGAGTTCCCGCGGGCAGATCGGCGCAGGGCTGTTTCAGTTCGAGAAAGTCCGGCTGAAATCGGATGCCGTAGCCGTTTTTGGTGTCGTGCACCTCGCTGAATTTTTCCCACGTCACGCCGCCGTCCGTGCTCTTCATCACGGGCACGACGGGCGGTTCGGCAACGGTGGAATGGTCGAAAGTGGCAAGCAGCGCGCCGCTCTCCGCGCCTGCGCAGTCCAGACGGACGACGCGCGGATACAGTACCCCCGAAGTGTTGGAATAAACCTCTTCGTCGCGCGGCGTAAACACCACGCCCATGTTTGTCCTCGTGATCTTCAATGCCATTTCTTTTTCCCCCTTGTGAGGAAAGTATAGCACATTGCGGCGCCTGTTTCAAGATATTTTTAAAATTTCTTCCCTTTTTTGTAAAAAAAAGAGGGAGTACGGAGCAGTTTCCGTATTCCCGATGGGGAAATATTCGCATTTATTGCTTTTTTTCGGAAAAAAGCGCAAGTTTTGCCCCTGCGGACGCCAACAGACCCCGTTCAAAGTTTTTCTTTTGCAGGATAGAAAGAAATTGCAGGGGGGCAGAGCGGAAGGCGGCAACGCGCAGGGCGGGACATTCCCGTTTGAGCGCCTCGTCAAAGGTACACAGGGCAGACCTGTCTCCCTGCGCGCAGAGGGCGGCATAAACGCCCGTGATGCGTTCTCGCAGAAAGGAAAAGGCATAGCGGTATTTTTCGGCGTCCATTCCCGCCTTGGCGGCGTTGAAAAAACGCACCGAGCCCAGTACCTGCTCTTCGTTCCACGGCAGGGGGTCTGCCTTGAACAGCGGGGAGGGCACGCTTGCCGCGCTTTCGGCACACAGCAGCAGATCGAGCGCGGTGGCTGGCGAGCACAGTGCCGCCGCGCGGCGGTACAATGCGGCGCTCACGGCAAAGCCCGCCCGCGCGAGCGGAAATCGCTCCTGCATAAAAAAGGAGGGTACGTCCTGCGGAAAAGGAGGCAAAACATCCTCTTTCCGCAGAGAAAAGAGGAGCAGTTCTTCCTCTCTTTCTTCCAGCTGCGCGTAAAATGCGCCCGCTTCGGGCGCGGGGCGGCAGTCGGCGTCCGCAAACAGGTAATACTTCCCCGTCGGCTCCTCGCTGAAGCGCAGCAGGGGGAATTTGTCCGCGTTTGCCTCCCTGCCCGTTACCTGCGTATCCCGCGGCAGAGTGCTGAGGATGTCCTCGTCGAATCTGCCGCCCGAGAGGAACACGCTCAGCAGCGCGGGAGCGGGGGAGGGCGGCGCCGCTGTATCATCTTTCTTTTTTCTTGACCAGAAGGGCATGGCGATCTCCTTTGCAGACAGTATACCACGAACCGCCCGAACTTTCAAGCCTTTTTTCAAGACGGGGGCAAGTGCGCTTTTCGAACGATTGCATTTTTCCTTTGCCTGTGATATAATTTTGTGTATGATAGATTGGAACAGGGTGCGTGCGGTCATCTTCGACATAGACGGCACGCTGATAGACAGCATGCACATCTGGCAGGACGTGGACGCGCAGTTTTTTGCGGCGCGCGGGATGCCCGTCCCGCCCGGTTACCAGGAGGAGATCGCCCATCTCGGGTTTCGCGAGTGCGCCCGTTACACGGTGGAAAAATATCTGCCCGGCGAGCGGGAAGAGGCGCTTATCTCCGAATGGCGGGAGCTTTCTCTGCATCGCTACACCGCGCCGGACGCCGAAAAGTATTTCAAGCCCGGCGCCGTCGCGCTGGTGCGCGCGCTGTACGCCGCGGGCAAGCGGCTGAGCGTGGCGACCGCCTCTTCGGAAGAATTTTTTCTGCCCGTCCTGACGGCGGGCGGCGTGGCGGGACTGTTTTCCGCCTTCGTCACCGTGGACGAGGTGGGGAAGAACAAGAGCTTTCCCGACGTGTTTTTGCGCTGTGCGGACAAACTGGGCGTTTCCCCGCGCGAGTGCCTGGTGTTTGAGGACAACCTCAGCGCCGTACGCGCTGCGCGCGCGGCAGGCATGCAGACGGCCGCCGTCTCCGATGCGCAGACGCTCGCCTGCCATCCCGCGCTCCGCGCCGAAGCGGACGGGTTCATCGAAAATTTTCAGACATTTCTTTCAGAAATATACAGTGAGGAAAAAATTATGTATACACCCAAACTCAGCCTGATAGACACGGAAAAAGCCATCCGCGAGATCAAGACGGTGTTCGAGGCGGAGCTCTCGCAGGCGCTCAACCTCACACGCATCAGCGCGCCCCTGTTTGTCGCGCGCGACAGCGGGCTCAACGACAACCTCAACGGCGTCGAGCGCCCCGTGTCCTTCGACGTCAAGGCGACGGGCGAAACGGCAGAAGTGGTCCATTCGCTTGCCAAGTGGAAGCGCTACGCCCTCGCAAAATACCGCTTCGGCGTGCGGTTCGGGATGTATACGGACATGAACGCCATCCGCCGCGACGAGGACATGGACAACCTCCATTCCGTCTACGTCGATCAGTGGGACTGGGAAGCGGTCATCCGCCGCGAGGACAGGACGATCGAGTTCCTCAAAGAGACGGTGAGAAAGATTTACGCCGCCATCCGTTCGACGGCGGAAACGCTCTGCCGCACTTACCCCGCACTGGACAACTATCTCAGCGACGACATTTCCTTTGTCACGACGCAGGAACTGGAGGACGCCTATCCCGGCCTCACTCCCAAACAGCGCGAAACAAAGTATGTGCGCGAGCACGGCTCCTCATTCATCATGCAGATCGGGGGCAGGCTGCGCTCGGGCAACAAGCATGACGGCCGCGCGCCCGACTACGACGATTGGAAGCTCAACGGCGACATCGTCCTGTATTATCCCGTGCTCGACTGTGCGTTCGAGGTCTCGTCCATGGGTATCCGCGTGGATGCGGACAGCCTCGTGCAGCAGCTGAACGCCGAAAACTGTGCCGACCGCCTTTCTTATCCCTTCCATAAAGCGCTCGTCTCGGGCGAACTGCCCCTCACCATGGGCGGCGGCATCGGACAGTCCCGCCTGTGCATGTTTTTGCTCAATAAGATGCACATCGGCGAGGTCCAGGTCTCTCTCTGGGACAAGGCGACGGAAGAATACTGCAAAAAGAACAATATACCTTTGATGTAAGGAGAAATATCATGAAACCTATTTTTGTGGAAAACAAAGGGAACACCCGCATCGTCTCCCACAGGGGACTGAGCGGCGTGGAACTGGAAAACACCCTTGCCGCCTTTGTTGCGGCGGGCAACCGCGACTGCTTCGGCGTCGAAACGGACGTCCACGTCACCGCGGACGGAAAGTATGTCATCATTCACGACGACAGGACGGGCCGCGTGGGCGAGATCGATCTGCCCGTGGAAGAGAGCACCTTTGCGCAGCTGCGCGAAGTGCGCCTGCTCGAACGGGACGGGAAGGGCTATACGGATATGCAGAAGCTCCTCTCCCTGCAGGAATATCTCTGCGTCATGCGCCGCTATGAAAAGACGGCTGTCATCGAGCTGAAAAATTCCATGACGGAAGAGCACATCGCCAACATTGCGCGTATCTGCAAGGAAGAGTACGACCTTTCCAAGATCATCTTCATTTCGTTCTGCTACGAAAATCTCATCGTCATGCGCAAGCTTCTGCCCGACCAGCAGCTGCAATACCTGACGGGCATGTACGAGGACGGCATCATCGAAAAGCTGAACAAGTACGGCCTGGGGCTGGACATCGAGCACAGCAACCTCACCAAAGAGCGCATCGACGAACTTCACGCCGCGGGCATCGTCATCAACTGTTTTACCTGCGACACCGCGGAACGGGCAAAAGAGCTCATTTCCTGGGGCGTTGACATGATCACCAGCAACATCGTACTGTAAAGGGCGCCCCGTACGGCGCAAGCGCCTTGCGGCAGGGGAGAGAGATGGGAACAAACGAGATCATTAGCTGGGTCATAGAGATGATTTTTTGCTTTTTCTGGTGTCAGGTAGAAGCGAGCGGCAATATCGGCAACAGAAGCTATTCGTCATGGTACGAGACGCATTTTCTGGCGGAGAGAAAGGGCATCTTTTCTCTCATTTACTATTCGCCCAAACATTTCGGCAGGTACACGCTGTACGAGGCTGTCTGCTTTTTCTTCTCCTTTTTTCAGTTCATTTTTTCGGGCGGGATGGCACTCCTTGTGCTGTTCGGCGTCCTTTCGCCCGATGTATTTTTCATTGTCTGCATTGTCCTCATGGGCTGCGGGTTTCTGCCGAGCATCGCGGTGGTCATTCTCAACGACATCGGGTCGCATTTTGACGAAAAAAAGAAATTTTATCTGGAAAAGGGGGAGAGAACCCTGATAGAAAACGGACAGGCTGCCATAGACGAATTGCCGGAGGGAAAGGGCGGAAAACTCATCAAAAAAGTCATGCGGTGCAGGCTGGAAAAGACAAACAACGCCTATTTTACCATCTACAACCTGCGCGATTCTTATTTTGCGGAAGTAAACCATGCAAAGGGAAACGCGGAAAAGACGGAGAAGATCAACAAAAAATACATAGAGCGTTTTAAAAACATCGAAAAGCTGGTCGTGGTGCGCGAAAAGGCAGGGGGTGTCCTCGTTTTTAAAGAAAATCTCTGAAACCGAAGAGGAGAAAGACGTTCTTTCGTCGGTTGCCGTCAGGGCTCGATACCTGAACGATGATTAGTTTTCAAACGAACTGCAACACATGCTGAGTTTTTTTCAAACAAGTTTTGCAGGGTTTGGAAATACAAAACGTTTTGTTCGGTGTCCGATGCGCATCCTGTTTTATCGGAACAAAATTTAATTTTGGCAGCCCGCCCCGAAAGCGAAAAGCTTTCGGGGCGGGCTTTTTTCGGCTTGAGCCATCGCCGTTTTGCTGGCGGGATTTTCGCGGGCGGGGCTTTTTTCGGCGTTTGCCCTCCGCGGTTTTGTATGCAGACTTTTATTACGGCGGAGCGCTCCGCAAAGACGGCGGGGCGCTCCGCCGCCGCTTTCCTCTTGGCGCACGCGTGTGGACCTGTACAAAAGCCGCGACGGAAAGGGCAGGGAATTTTTTCCCGTTTTTTCGGTAAACTATTGAAAAGCGCAAAAAAAGATGTTATCATGGTTTTGCAGCATGCGGAAATGTAAATTATTCACAAACTTCGTTGAAAAAAACAGTTTTTTATTTTTCTGAAAAATCTTTTTTCTGCGTTTGACAAACGATATCCTTATTTGATAAAATTTTATCGATAAAAAGATATCAATAAATTTTTATCGATTTTCTGTGCGAGGGGAGCGGGAGAATGGGGAACAACAAAGAAATAGCGAACATTTCCAGAGCGACCATCGGCAGGATGCCGTCCTATCTTCGTTTTCTCAAAGAAAAGGAGTTGGCGGGGGAGAGGACGATCTCATCCACGGCGATCGCGGAGGAGCTCAACCTCAACGCGGTGCAGGTGCGCAAAGATCTCGCCGTCATCAGTTCGGTGGCAGGCAAACCCAAGCTGGGGTTCGAGATCGCCGACCTGATCGCAGACATCAACTGCTTTTTGGGGTACGACAACGTGACGGACGCGGTGCTGGTCGGCGCAGGCGGACTGGGCAGGGCGCTCGTGGGATACGGCGGATTTAAAAATTACGGACTGAACATCGTTGCGGCGTTCGATTCTTCTCCCGAACTCATCGGAAAGAGTTTCGGCGGCGTGCAGGTGTTCGACGCGGCGGAAACGTCGCGGCTCGTGCGGCGGCTGAACGTGCTCATCGGGATCATCGCGGTCCCCAAAGAGGCGGCGCAGCAGGTAGCGGACGAGCTTGTGGAAGGGGGCGTGCGCGCCATCTGGAACTTTGCGCCCACACATCTGGTCCTTCCGCAAAAGGTAGCGGTTAAAAACGAGGATATGGCGGCATCGCTTGCGATTCTGTCCAAACGCCTCGCGGTCATTTTAAACAGCGAAAAATAATTTTTAGCAAGGAGAGGTCAAATGGAGAACGAAAGGATCGTAGACTCGGTCGAAGCTTTGATGGCGAAGATCGAACAGGTCAGGAAGGCGCAGGAAATTTTTGCGACCTACACCCAGGAGCAGGTAGACAAAATTTTTGCTGCGGCTGCACTCGCTGCCAATAACCAGCGCATCCCCCTCGCCAAAATGGCGGTCGCGGAGACGGGTATGGGCATCGTGGAAGACAAGGTGATCAAAAACCATTACGCGGCAGAGTATATCTACAACACCTACAAGCACACCAAGACGGTGGGCGTAATCGAAGAGGACGCGGCGTTCGGCACGAAAAAGATCGCCGAGCCCATCGGCGTGGTCGCGGCGGTCATTCCTACCACCAACCCCACCTCGACGGCTATCTTCAAGACGCTGATCTGCCTCAAGACGCGCAACGGCATCATCATCAGCCCGCACCCCCGCGCAAAGAACTGCACCATCGCCGCGGCGAAGGTGGTTCTGGACGCTGCCGTCAAGGCCGGCGCCCCTGAAGGGATCGTGGGCTGGATCGACGTTCCTTCCCTCGAGATGACCAACACGCTGATGAAGACGGCGGACATCATCCTTGCCACGGGCGGCCCCGGCATGGTGCGCAGCGCTTACTCTTCTGGTAAACCCGCACTCGGCGTCGGCGCGGGCAACACTCCCGCCATCATCGACGAGACGGCGGATATCACCGTTGCTGTCAACTCCATCATCCATTCCAAGACCTTTGATAACGGTCTCATCTGCGCGTCCGAGCAGTCGGTCATCGCGGAAGACTCCGTGTACGACGCAGTCAAGGCAGAATTTGTAAAGCGCGGCTGCCATATCCTTTCCGACGAGGAAAAGGACAAGGTACGCAACACCATGATCATCAACGGCGCGCTGAACGCCAAGATCGTGGGGCAGAGCGCACCCAAGATCGCCGAGATCTGCGGCTTTACCGTCGAACCCACGGCAAAGATCCTCATCGGCGAAGTGGAGAGCGTCGAACTGGAAGAAGCGTTCGCGCACGAAAAGCTGTCGCCCGTCCTCGCGCTGTACCGCGCCAAGGATTTTGACGAAGCTGTCGCCAAGGCGGAGCGCCTCATCGCGGACGGCGGCTACGGCCACACCTCCTCGCTGTATATCAATTCCGTCACCGAAAAGGCAAAGATCGCAAAATGGCAGGAAGCGATGAAGACCTGCCGTATGCTCATCAACATCCCTTCTTCGCAGGGCGCCATCGGCGACATCTACAACTTCAAACTCACTCCTTCGCTCACCCTCGGCTGCGGCAGCTGGGGCGGCAACTCGGTTTCCGAAAACGTCGGTGTCAAACACCTTCTGAACATCAAAACCTTAGCGGAGAGGAGAGAAAATATGCTTTGGCTCAGACTTCCTGAAAAAGTTTACCACAAGAAGGGCTGCCTGCCCGTTGCTCTCGACGAGCTCAAAAACGTCATGGGCAAGAAGAAGGCATTCATCGTCACCGATAAATTCCTGTACGAAAACAACTATATCAAACCCATCACGGATAAGCTGGACGAAATGGGCATCCGTTACACCTGCTTCTACGACGTTGCCCCCGATCCCAACCTCGCCTGCGCAAAGGAAGGCGCAAAACTGATGACGGAATTCCAGCCGGATACCATCATCGCGCTGGGCGGCGGCTCCGCAATGGACGCCGGTAAGATCATGTGGGTGCTGTACGAGCATCCCGAAGTGGACTTCCTCGACATGGCGATGCGCTTCATGGACATCCGCAAGCGCGTGTACACCTTCCCCAAGATGGGCGAAAAGGCATACTTCATTGCCGTTCCTACCTCCGCAGGTACTGGTTCGGAAGTGACGCCGTTTGCGGTCATCACCGACGAGACCACGGGCATCAAGTATCCTTTGGCAGACTATGAACTGCTCCCGAAGATGGCGATCATCGATGCCGACTTCATGATGAACATGCCCAAGGGCCTCACTTCCGCTTCCGGTATCGACGCCCTCACGCATGCCCTCGAAGCGTATGCTTCCATCATGGCGACCCCGTATACGGACGGACAGGCGCTCGTCGCGGCGAAACTCATTTTCGATTATCTGCCCCGCGCCTATGCGAACGGAGCGAGCGACCCCGAAGCGCGCGAAAAGATGGCGGACGCTTCCACCATGGCGGGTATCGCGTTTGCAAACGCCTTCCTCGGCGTGTGCCATTCGATGGCGCACAAGCTGGGCGCGTTCCATCACCTGCCGCACGGCGTTGCCAATGCACTGATGATCTGCGAAGTCATCCGCTTCAACAGCGCCGAAGTTCCCGCTAAAATGGGTACCTTCCCGCAGTACGCATATCCTCATACCAAGAGGAGATATGCCGAATTTGCCGAATTCCTCGGCCTGGGAGGCAAGGACGACGACGCTAAGGTGAAAAACCTCATCAAGGCGATCGAAGAACTCAAAGAAAAGGTCGGCATCAAAAAGACCATCAAAGATTACGGCGTGGACGAGCAGAACTTCCTTGCCCGCCTCGACGAGATGTGCGAGCAGGCGTTCGACGACCAGTGCACGGGCGCGAACCCCCGCTATCCGCTCATTTCCGAGATCAAACAGATGTATCTCAAGTGCTATTACGGTAAATAAGGAGGGGAATCACAATGGCAGAAATCATTCAGAAAACGGACAAAAAGACCATTTACAGGGAGGGCAAAACGCTTGTCAAGCTGTTCAATGACAGCTATCCCAAGTCGGATGTCCTCAACGAGGCGCTCAACACGGCGCGCGTGGAAGAGGGTACTTCCCTCAACGTTCCCGCCGTGCATGAGGTGACCAAGGTCAACGGCGAATGGGCGATCATCCTCGATTACGTCGAGGGCAAGACCATGCAGCAGCTGATGGACGAAAATCCGGACAAGATGCAGCAGTATCTGGAAGAGTTCGTCGATCTGCAGGTGGAAGTGCTGGGTCAGAAAGTGCCTCTGCTCACCAAGCTGAAGGACAAGATGCACCGCAAGATCAGCTCGACCAAGTTCGACAAGACCACCCGTTACGATCTGCACATCCTGCTCGATTCGCTGCCCGCGCACGACAAACTGTGCCACGGCGACTTCAACCCCGGCAACATCATCGTCAGTC
>CALVHV010000050.1 GCA_944328845.1 uncultured Clostridia bacterium
GAGGGACGGCTGTTCTGGGGGGCGCGCTGCTCTTTTTGTCTCTGCTTTTTGCGCCCTTGACGCCCTGCGTTGCGGCGGTGCCTTCTTCGGGTGAGGCGGTCTTGGAGGTGGAGAGCGGGCGGCTTCTGTCCGCTTTCAACGAGGAGGCGATCCTGCCGATGGCAAGCACGACGAAGATCATGACCGCCATTCTCGCGATTGAGGACTGCGACCCCGATCAGGTCGTCGTCGTGCCGGAGGCCGCGGCGGGCGTAGAAGGCTCGAGCATCTATTTGCAGGCGGGAGAAAGGCTGACCGTGCGCGATCTGCTGTACGGGCTGATGCTTCGGTCGGGAAATGATTGCGCCGTCGCGCTTGCCTTGCATCACAGCAAGACGCTGGAAAAGTTTTGCGACCGTATGAACGAAAAGGCGAAGAGCCTGGGTTGCACGCATACGCATTTTTGCAATCCGCACGGATTGCCTGCGGAGGGGCATGAGACAACTGCGCTCGATCTTGCCAGAATTGCGGCGTACGCTCTGCAAGACGAACGCTTTTCGCACATCGTCTCCGCCCGCTCGTATGTGATCGCGGACGGTGGCTGCGGGTATGCCCGTTCCCTGCAAAACAAAAATAAAATGCTTTACCAATATGACGGGGCGGATGGCGTGAAGACGGGCTATACACAGGCTGCGGGCCGCTGCCTTGTTTCCTCCGCGACCAGGGACGGAATGAGGCTCGTCTGCGTCGTGTTGAACAGTCCCGAAATGTACGAGCGCAGCGCCGAACTTCTCGATAATGGTTTTTCTCGCTATCAGATGCATAAAATATTCGACAAAGAGAATTATATTGTTGAAGTAAATACGGATGTGGAAGGAAAAACCTGTCGCTGCGGTTGCAAAGAGGACTTTTTCTATCCGCTCGCGGAGGGGGAGGCGGAGGAGATCCGAATCGAAGAACAGCTGCCTGAAACGCTGAACCTTCCCGTAGAGGCGGGCGACGAAGTGGGATTTTTAAGGATATCTTTGAAAAATCAGTTGCTTTTTTCACAGAAAATCGTTAGTATAGAGAAGAAAGAAAAGAGCTTTCTCGACATATTGCGCGAGATGGGAAAAAGGAACGGAATCAAATGCGTATCAACAAATTTCTGGCAGAGTGCGGAGTTGCTAGCCGTCGCGCCTGTGATAAACTGATCGAAGAGGGAAAGGTTTTTGTCAACGGAAAGCGTGCGGGGTTGGGAGACGATGTTTCCGAACGGGACGAGATCTCCGTAGACGGGGAGATCGTTCGGAGGAAGCAGACGCACAGCTATTTTCTTATGAACAAACCGAAAGGATATGTCTGCACCGTTAAGGATGACAAGGACAGAAAGACAGTGATGTCTCTTTTGCCGGACGACGCGGGGAGAGTCTATCCTGTCGGGAGGTTAGACTATGATACGGAAGGGCTTCTTCTGTTTACGGACGACGGTGACCTTGCCTTTCGCCTGACGCACCCGAAAAACGAGATCCCGAAAACTTACCTTGTCCGTATCGAGGGCAGTATCGGAGAAAAGGAACTCAACAGGCTGCGTTCGGGCGTGGAACTGGACGGAAAGCTGACGGGGAAATCCAAAGTGAAGGTCGTCGAAACGGATAAACAATTCACAAAACTCCATGTTACCATCAACGAGGGCAGAAACAGGCAGGTCCGCCGCATGTTCGAAGCAGTGGGCAAGCAGGTCGATTTTCTCAAACGCATCCGCATAGGAGATTTGGGGCTCGGCTCACTCGAGCGGGGCAAAGTCCGCCGCCTGACAGATGCAGAAGTGTTTTATCTGTCCAATCTGTAAAAAGAGTTTTAAAGCTTACCGAATAAAGCGCTTTGCCGTGTTCGGAGTCAAAGAGTAAAATCATCAAACAAAAAAGTACCGCACTCCGCATTTTTGTAGGGTGCGGCGTTTTATTTCTTGAAAGTTTCTTTCAGTCAAAAGGGGATTTACTTTTCCTGTTTTAAATTTTTTATGGAAACACTTGACGGGCGTCGCGGAATATGATATTATTTTGATATCAAAATTATTCCATGGAGGGAAATATGGAAAACGGTAAACAAGTCGACGAAAAGGTCTTGCATGCAAAGAACGGGTGGGGCATGCTGCTCTTGTCTGTCATCGGCATCGCTTTGGGGATCATACTTTGTATCCTTTCCGAAAGCATTCCCAAGACGCAGGGCGGGATCGATATCCTTCTGATCGCAATCGGTGTTATTTTGATCATTGTCTTTGCGTTTTTGCTGTGCGGACTGAAAATCGTCAACCCCAACGAAGCGATCGTCCTCACACTGTTCGGTAAATATTACGGGACGATCAAAAAGGAAGGATTTTTCTGGGTGAATCCCTTCAGCTCTTCTTTTAATCCCGCGCAGGGTGCGCTGATGGGGCTGGGGAAAAAGATCTCCCTCAAGGCTATGACTCTCAACAACGAAAAACAGAAAGTCAACGACGAAGAGGGCAATCCGATCGAGATCGGCGTTGTCGTTATCTGGAAGGTGGTCAATACGGCTCGTGCGGTCTTTGATGTGGACAATTATGTGCAGTATATTTCGACGCAGTGCGACGCGGCCATTCGTCAGGTCGCACGGCAGTACCCGTACGACGTGTCCGAAAACGGGGACGAAAAGTCCCTGCGCGGTTCTTCCGTGGAGATCGCGGAAATTTTGAGACAGGAGATCCAGACTCGCGTGGAGATCGCGGGCATTGAGATCTGCGAAGCGCGCATCGCGCACCTTGCCTATGCTCCCGAGATCGCGGCGGCGATGCTGCAGCGCCAGCAGGCTTCCGCCATTATCGCGGCGAGACAGAAGATCGTGGACGGGGCCGTGAGCATGGTGGAAATGGCGCTCAACAAACTCAGCGAAAACGGCGTGGTCGAACTGGATGAAGAGCGCAAGGCGGCGATGGTCTCCAATCTGCTCGTCGTACTCTGCGGCAACAAGGATGCGCAGCCCGTCGTAAACAGCGGTTCGCTGTATTGACGGGGCGGCTGTATGGAGGAAAAAAACGGTAAAAAACAGATCCCTCTGCGCATTTCGGCAAAGCTTTATGAAGAGCTTTCCGCCTGGGCGGAAGAGGAATTCCGTTCTCTGAACGGTCAGATCGAATATTTGCTTCACGAATGTGTCCGTGTGCGCAAGAAAGGCGGGGGCGGGCAAAAGGAAAATTGAGGTAAAAACCCCGAAGCGATTCGGGGTTTTTATGCTTTTTTGTTTGTGCTTTCCGTTTGGATATGGTATAATGAACGGGATCAAATCAACAAGAGGTAGAGATGTTACAGGTAACCAACGTCAGCCTGCAATACGGCAGTAAAAAATTGTTTGAGGATGTCAACCTCAAATTCACCAAGGGGAATTGCTACGGGATCATCGGCGCAAACGGTGCGGGCAAATCCACCTTTTTGAAGGTGCTTTCGGGCGAGATCGAACCCAACAAAGGGGATGTCTCGATGGATAAAAACGAACGCATGTCCGTACTGATGCAGAACCAGAACGCATTCGACTCCCAGACAGTTGTCAGGACGGTGATGCTCGGACACAAGCGGCTCGTGCAGCTGATGGACGAGCGCGAGGAACTGTATGCCAAACCCGACTTTTCGGACGAGGACGGGATCCGAGCGGGAGAGTTGGAAAACGAGTTTGCAGAGCTCAACGGCTGGGAAGCAGAGTCGGAAGCGGTGACGCTTCTCAATGAACTGGATATCCCTTCCGAGTACCATTATACATTGATGGCGGACCTGGATGCCAAGATGAAGGTGAAGGTGCTGCTTGCGCAGGCGCTGTTCGGCAATCCGGACGTTCTTCTGCTCGACGAGCCGACCAACAACCTCGACATCAAGACGGTGCGCTGGCTGGAAAATTATCTGATGGATTTTGAAAACACCATCATCATCGTTTCCCACAACAGGCACTTCCTCAATAAGGTCTGCACCTATATCTGCGACGTCGATTTCGGCAAGATCCAGCTGTATCTCGGCAACTACGATTTCTGGTACCAGACCAGTCAGCTGATCGCAAGGCAGATGCGCGACCAGAACAAAAAGATGGAACAGCGCGCCAAAGAATTGCAGGAATTTATTGCACGCTTTGCCGCCAACGCTTCCAAATCCCGTCAGGCGACTTCCCGCAAGAAGGAATTGGAGCGGCTCACTCTCAACGACATCAAGCCTTCCCTGCGCAAATATCCCTTTATCGATTTCAAATTTGAGCGCGAGATCGGCAACGATATCCTGCTCGTAGAAGGTCTGACCAAAAAGGGATATTTTGAAAACGTCGATTTTATCGTGCAGAAAAACGACAAGATCGGTTTTGTCAGCGACAAGAGCACGACCATCACCATGCTCTTTGATATCCTTACCGGCAAAGTGCAGCCGGACGCGGGCACGGTGAGATGGGGCAAGACCATCACGCTCTCCGTCCTGCCGCAGAACAATAACGAATACTTTGAAAACTGCGACCTTACGCTGGTGGAGTGGCTCAGCCAGTTTTCCAACGACCATTACGAAGAATACCTGCGCGGCTGGCTGGGCAGGATGCTCTTTTCGGGCGAGGAAGCGCTCAAAAAGGCAAAAGTTCTTTCGGGCGGAGAAAAGGTTCGCTGCATGCTTGCCAAAATGATGCTGGAAGGAGGCAACTTCCTGATCATGGACGAACCCACCAACCACCTTGACCTCGAATCCATCACCGCTCTCAACACGGGGATGCAGAACTTTAAGGGATGCATGCTCTTCACTTCGCACGACCAGGAGCTGATGAATACGGTCGCAAACAGGATCATCGAGATCAACGGCACCAAGACGTTCGACAAGAATGTTACCTATGACGAATATCTCGACATCACAAACGCATAAACATCATGTATCCTTATAAGATCATTACATTTCCCGACGGTACGGGCATAACACTCTACGAGATTTTTATTCTTCTCGGTGTGATCGCGGCGCTCGTTCTCTTCCGCGTCCTTGCGGACAGGCGGGAGATGCCTGCAAAACTGCAGAACATCATCCTCATCGGGGCGGTCGTGTCCTTTGTCGCGGGCTATGGCTGCGCGGTGCTTTTCCAGGCCTTTTACAACGCGCTCGCTACGGGAGAATTTGTCCTGGACCAGAGCACGGGTTCTACGTTTTACGGCGGGTTTATCGGCGGCGCGATCTGTATGCTGCTCATCTATTTTATCGGCGGCAGGATCGCTTTCAAAACGTGGGAAACGCCTCTGCACTGGATCCCCGTTTTTGTCAACATTGCGGCGGCGTGCGTACCGCTGGCACACGGTTTCGGCAGGATCGGCTGTCTGACGGCGGGTTGCTGTCATGGCGGGCTGACCGATTCGTGGATCGGGATGGAACAGTATGTGGAGATCTCTCCCGGCCAATACGGTTGGGCGAAGGTCGTTCCCATCCAGCTGTTCGAGGCGCTGTTTCTGTTTGGTCTCGCGGCAGTGATAATCGTACTGTTTTTAAAGAAAAAAAACTGCGGGCTGTCTGTCTATCTCATCGGGTACGGCGTATGGCGCTTTATTGTGGAGTTTTTCCGCACGGACGACCGCGGGGCATCTTTTATCCCGGGGCTGACACCTTCGCAGACGACGGCGATCTTTCTCGTCGCGGTCGGTATTCTGATTGCCGTTCTGGCACCGTATCTTCGCAAAAAATTTACAGTCCCGCCGAAAGAGGCGGAAGAAGGAGGGGACAATGACAGAGAAAGATCCGAATAAAAACGACGACGAGTTTTACTACGGCTTTTCCGGAGAGGATAAAAAGGAGCAAAAGCCGCCCGAAGAGGGACAGCAGAAAAAAGTTCTCTGTTGCCTTGCCTATTTTATGGGGCTGTTGTTCTTCCTTCCGCTCATTTTTTATCCGGAGGACGAGTTTGCTAAATTTCATGCAAATCAATCCCTTGTCATTCTCCTTGCCTGCATCATCTTCAGCACTGCTTGCGGACTGCTCGGGCGGATCCCCGGTGTAGGCATCGTGTTCGGGATCGTCGGCGGCGTCATCGGTGTCCTGCTTGTCGTTGCCTGCATCTTCGGCATTCTCTCCGTCGTTCGGAACGAGAAGAAAAAACTTCCCGTGATCGGACTGTTCAGGATCATAAAGTAATGTTTGTCCGCAGGGCTTTTGCCCTGCGGAGTTTCTTTGGTGAAATTTGTCCGTTTTGCACCCTCTTTCGGAAGAGGGGTATTTTTTTATACGGAATTTTTTCCAACACTTGCTAAAAAAAGGAATTTGGTGTATAATAGACAGGTAAAAATTTTCGGCCGCAGAATGTCTTGCGCGGCCCGTGCATGCCTTTACAGGAGGGGATATGGCAGGAAAAAAATCGTCGAAGACTCTTTTAAAAGAAAGCACCTCTCTTACCGTCCGTACTCAGCAATTCTACGGCTATGCGGACTATTTCAACCGCGTTCCGCTGTTTATCACGCTGCAGCTTTCTAACGCAGGTTCCGAAGCGATGGAGGATGTCGACGTCGTTATCGAAAATGACGACGGATTTCTCCTTCCTTTTTCCAAACACCTGGACGAAGTTCCCTTTGAGAGCTCGGTGGAGATCGCGGCGTCTACGATCGTATCGCCGCTGTATCTGACCGAACTTTCCGACCTGCATACGACAACCGTCCGCGTCCGCGCCCTGCACGGAAAGGACGTGCTTGCCGAAGAGCAGGCGGACGTCATCGTTTTGCCCTTCGATTTTTGGAGCGGCAGGGGTGGAAACGCGGAACTGCTCGCGTGCTTTGTCCGCCCGAAGGTGGCGGAATGTGTCCGCGTGCTCAACGATGCCGCCGCCCAGCTGGAAAAGTGGGGGCTGACCTGCGAATGGCGCGGGTACCAGGAAGGGGACAAAAATAAGATCAGGCAGATCGCTGCCTCTATCTATATCGCGGTTAAGAGACACAGCATCGAAAAATCCGCCGCCGAGTACAATTACAACGAGCCTGTGCCCGTCGGAGATATCACCAAGATCTTAAAGAACAACGTCTGTACCTCCTTCGAACTGGCGCTTTTCCTCGCGTCCTGCTTTGAATGTGCGGGGCTGCATCCTGTCCTGACGGTGGGAGAAAAGAGCGTCGGCTGCGGCGTGTGGCTGTATGAAAACTGCTTTGCGGACAGCGTGAGCGACGACGTCATCCTGTTGCAGAAATATATCGCCGATGGCATCAACAACGTCAGCATGTTCGACGTGGAAGACGTCTTTTCCGGGAAAAACGTCAATTATACCGCATCCGAAAAGCATTTTGCGCAGAAGCTGGACAACAATTATTACGACACCGTTCTCGACGTGCGCCGCTGCCGTCTGGCGCGCATCCAGTCTTTGCCGCTTAAAGTACGCGGCATCAAGGGATACGAACTTCTCGGGGAAGAGGACACCGACCTCAACGCGGCGCCCGAATCTATTTCCGGCACGCGCAAACTCAGCTTTGACGGAAAAGTAACGCGTAATAAGCAGTGGGAACGCAGACTGCTGGACCTGTCCCTGAAAAATACCCTGCTTAATTTCCGCCCGGAGCGCAATTCCCTGCATATTCTTTCTTCGGAGATCAACGAAACATACGAAAGTCTTGCGTCGGGGGAAGAATTTTTCCTCTTGGAAAAGACAGCGGATGTGCGCAGTGTTTTGCCGACGGCAGATTATTTCCCCGCGGCGGGCAATCTCAATTATCTTTCGGAACTTCTGCATGTCGAACTGAAAAACCATCGCCTGCGTACTTATTCGGAGCGTACACAGATAGAGGATGTATTGCGTTACCTCGTTAAAAAAGCAAAGACGGCGGAAGAGGAAGCGGGGGCAAACGTGCTTTTCCTCGCGTTCGGCTTTCTCAAATGGTACGAGGCGCGCGGCGGAGAGCCGATGTACGCCCCGCTCGTGCTCTGCCCCGTGCGCATCTCGCGCAGTAAGGGCGGAAAGGGATACTCCGTCAGCTTTGCGGAAGAGGGAATGCAGTTCAACAACACGCTGCTCGAGTTTCTCGTCCGCGAATTCAAAATAGACATCCGCGGGCTGGATACCATTTCTTCGGGCATCCGCCTCTCTGAGATCTTATCCATGGTGCGCATGGAGATCCTCAACATGAAGGGATGGGAGGTGCTGGACGAAGTATACCTCGCCAACTTCTCTTTTGCGCGCTATGCCATGTGGAACGACGTCCGCAAGAACATGGATAAATTCCGCAAGAATGCGCTTGTCCGTTCGTTGCTCGAAAACCGCATGGAGCTTTCCGACAACGTGTTTGAGGACAAAGAGGAGGACGATTACGCCCCTGCGGACATCCTCACGCCCATGATGGCGGACAGTTCGCAGTTCGAGGCGATCGCCGAAGGAACGGCGGGAGCTACTTTTGTCCTGCACGGGCCGCCCGGAACGGGCAAGAGCCAGACCATCACCAACCTCATCGCAAACTGCCTGATGCAGGGAAAGCGCGTCTTGTTCGTCGCGGAAAAGCAGGCGGCTCTTTCTGTCGTTAAAAAAAGGCTCAATTCCATCGGGCTCGGCAATTTCTGTTTGGAACTTCACTCGGCAAAGCTGGATAAAGCACAGTTCCTTAAAAATCTTGAAACGACGCTCTCCCTCGCCGAGGAACAGGACAATCCCGAATTTTATCAGAAGAGCGAGCAGATCGAAGAAGTGCGGCGGGCGCTGAACGAGCCCGTTTCGGCACTGCATAAAAAACGCCGCCTGGGCGTATCGCTGTACGACGGAATTCTCATCTATCTCAAGAACAAAAACGCGCCCGACGTTCTCGATATCGAAAGCACCTTTTACGACAGTCTGACCAAGGACAAACTGGAAAAGTACGAAAACCTGCTGATAGAGATCTCTGCGGCGGCAAAACAGTGCGGCGGCGTGCACAGATCTCCCTTCGAAAACGTCAACATCAGCGAATATTCGCTCGACGTCAGGAACCGCGTGTATTATTCTGCGGAAGTGCTGATCGCCGAGATCAAGCACGTCAAAAACTATCTGAGCCTGTTTTTGGATTTCTATCGCCAGAGGATCAGCGCGTTCACGCAGAAAAAAATGCGCACACTCATCCAGCTGATCGACCTGCTCAAGAGCGGTGCGCTGGACAAATATTTCGGCTGCGACGAAAACGAATTTTACGTCTTCTTTAATGCAAACCGCCGCCTGGACAGGCTGCTGGACAACTATTTCAGAAACTTTAAAGCACTGATCGACATCGACTCGGATCCCGCCGTCATCGAGCAGGAACTGGACAACTGGGGCGAGAATTACAAGAGCTCCAAGATCCTGTCCGTTCTTGCCAAGAGGCTGAGAAAATGCGCCGTCGGCAAACTTGCGCCTGCGGACGAAGTCAAGTACATCGGTATCGTTGCGCAGATCTACGAAGATCTCACCCTCGTCAAGACGAACACAAATCTTGTACAGAACTTTTCCGATCGCGGCGGAAAGATCAATTTCCGCAAGCGGGAGGAGTTTATGGAATCCCTCAAGCAGATGCACGCTCTTGCGGAAGGAGTCTTTATGGACTACAATGCGGACAGCTTTAACAGCGTCTGCGTGAGATCTGCTGCGGGCGGCTATGCCGCGCCTATTCTGGACGGACTCAAACAGTCGCTGACGGGCTTCGGGCTCTGTATGCAGAACTTTGTCGATGTGATCCACGCCGACGAGGAAAATTACCACGACGATGACCTGCTCGACTATTTCAACGTCAAGGCGGGCGCACTCATCGACAACATCGACCTGCTCGTTTCTTGGTGTATCTTTAAAAAGCTTTCGGAAGAACTCAACGAAGAGGGCCTCAGCTTTGTCACCGATTCGCTGGAATCGGGCGCGATCTCGTCCGGGAACATCCTCGAATCTTTCCGCAAAAACGTCTACCGCAACTTTATCGAGACTAACATTGGCGCCGACCCCGTGCTTTCCAAGTTCTCTTCTTCCGTATTGGAAGAAAAGATCGAGCTGTTCAGGAACATGGACGAGCAGTTTTCCAAGCTCAGCAAGGAACACATCCGCAGCAAGCTGATCTCCGAACTGCCTACCACGTCGACGGAGGGGAGCCTCAGCCTGGAAGTGCTGGCGTTCCAGCGCATTTTAAAGAGCAACATGCGCGGCATGACGGTCAAGGAACTGATCGCGGAGATCCCCGCGCTCTTCCCCCGCCTTGCGCCCTGCGTGCTCATGAGCCCGATCACCGTGGCACAGTATCTCAAGGCGGAACCTGACTTGTTCGACGTCGTCATCTTCGACGAGGCGTCTCAGCTTCCCACCTGCGAAGCCATAGGTTCGCTCGCGCGCGCCAAGAGCGCCGTCATCGTGGGTGACCCCAAACAGCTCCCGCCGACTTCCTTCTTCAGTTCGGGTTATGTAGACGAAGAAAACCTCGATACCGAAGATCTGGAAAGCATCCTGGACGATTGCCTTGCGCTCGGTTTTCCCGAAAAGCACCTCAACTGGCATTACCGCAGTAAGCACGAGAGCCTGATCTCCTTTTCCAATATCATGTACTACGGCGGCAAGCTGTGCACCTTCCCTTCGCCAGATGCGCTGGAAAGCAAGGTGCGGCTGGCGCTCGTTTCGGACGGCGTGTACGACCGCGGTTTCACCAAGCGAAACAAAGCGGAAGCCGAAGCACTGGTCGATGAGGTGGTCCGCCGCCTGAAAGACCCCAAGCTTTGCCGTTCCAGCATCGGTATCGTCACGTTCAGTACGGCGCAGCAGGACTACATTGAGAGAAGACTTGCCGACGCGCTTGTCAAAAATAAACTGGAAGATGTTGCCTACGAGCGCGAGGAACCGCTCTTTATCAAAAACCTCGAAAACGTGCAGGGCGACGAACGCGACGTTATCCTCTTTTCCGTATGCTATGGGCCTGATCGTTCGGGCAGGGTGTCTTTGAATTTCGGGCCGCTCAATCAGACGGGCGGATGGAGGCGGCTCAACGTCGCCGTGTCCCGTGCGAGAGAGGAGATGGTCGTCTTTTCGTCTATGACCTCCGCCATGATCAACCTTGCCAAGACAAACAGCAAGGGGGTTGCGGGGCTGAAAGCCTTCCTCGAATTTGCGGAAAAGGGAAAGACGACCCTCGCCATCAGTTCGGAAGAACTGAAAAAGGCACATTCCGGCATCGGAAAATACATTGCGCAGGAACTGCGTCAGTACGGTTACGAATGTCGCTATGACGTGGGCGTTTCCGATTTTAAGATCGATTGCGCCGTAGTTGACCCCAAAAACAAAAAACGTTTTATCCTTGCCATTCTCTGCGACGGCATCACGGCAAAAAATTCCAGCGCCAAGGACAGGAATATCTTGCAGATCCAGACGCTCAAGATGAACAACTGGAACGTCGTGAGGATGTTTACCATCAACTTTATCAACAATCCCAAGCGTGAGATCAAGCGCATTAAAGAAGTGCTCGACCGCCTGACAGGAACGGAGAAAGCGGGCAAAGATTACCTCACAAAATATCGCAAGAATTACCGCTACGCAAAAGTCGAGCAGATGCAAAATCTTTCGCAGTACGTTACGTGCGGAGAGAACGACGCCGAGATCACGGCGCGCCTGAAAGCCATCGCCGCCGCCGAAGAGCCGCTCAGCGACAAGTTCCTGATGAAGCGTTGCCTCGGCACGCTCGGCATCCTCAAATACGGCGGGAAGGTGGAAGAGCGCCTGCAAAATTTGATCAAGCTATGCGAGCTCAAGAGTGAGGATCTGTGCGGCAGGACGTATCTTCGTAAGACGGATAAGTGCCTCGATTACGATTTCTACCGTGTGGAAGCGGGAGACCCCGTCCGCAAATCGGAGGAGGACTTTACTCCCTATGAGATCGTTGCCCTCATCAAAGGCCTGCTTGAAAACAAAGTGAGCCTGTATGCGGACGAACTGAACGCGCTTGTCTGTGCGGAATTGAAGATCGCCCGTCCCGGCGACAAACTCATCGAGTTTATCGGCGAATGTATCAACCTCGGCGTTTCCAAAAATATTTTCGTCCGTTCCATTTCCGATCGGATCAGTCTGTACTGAGATGAAAAACTTTTTGACAGATCTGCTGCTGTTTCTCCTGCTTCTTGCGCTCACAGCGGCCGCGGTTTTTGCACCTGCGGCCGCTGCGCCTGAGGCAGAGTCTGTACGGCAGACGGCGCAGGCGGAATTTTCGCGGGACGGGACGTTGCATGTTCTGCTTGTCGAAGCCGCGGAAGGGCGCACTCGTTATTTTTCCGTGGAAGAGGGATGCAGCTACGCAGAGCTTTATGCCCTTGCGCAGCTGTCGTCCGTTCCGCAAGGCTTCGATTCCGCGGCGCCGCTCTCTTTTTCCGACGCCGTGCTGATCGGGAGCGAATATTACCTGTATATCGTGATATGAAAAGCGGGCACAAAAGAAGAAGGCACAAGCTGCCCAAAGAACATTTTCTATACTGCGGCGACAGGGTCGTTAATTTCAGACCTATTTTCTTCCTGTCCCTGAGTTTCGGCTTGGGGATATTTTTCTGTTTTCTTTTCGGGCTTCGCGCGCTGTACGGGGCCCTTGCATTTTTGCCTGTCCTTGCACTGGGACTGCTGATCCGAAGAAAGAGCCTCACGCGTGAATTTCTCAGTTATTTTCTTCTTGTCATCGTTGCGCTGAGCTCCTTTTTTGTACTCGGCGCGCTGTCCTTTTCCGTTCGTATCGGAAATTTCGAGTCGCAGCCGATCGTCGAAGGGGATTGCCTGATTTTCGGGGAGGTGGAAGAAACCGCCGCTTCGCAGGAATACGATTGCTATACGGTGGGGGATTTGACCTTGTTTTGCGAAGATACGGGCGAACTCTTTACCACAAATTATCGGATACGTGTCTATGTCTATCGCGGCGGGAGCACCTTTTCCGCGGGCGATCTGCTCTCCTTTTCGGCGGAAGTCGAGACGCATGATTTGTGGTCGTATGGCAGGCTGAACGCTTCGGCTGTGCTCGACAGGGTGCGCTACCGCGCATTTGTTTCCGCGGAGGAGATCGAAAAGATCGGGGAAAACGGCGTCGATCTGTTCGGGACGGTCAACGATCATGTGCGGGAAGTCCTGTACGCGGGTATGGATGACGAAAACGCATCTCTTGCCTACGCCATGCTCACGGGCAACAGCGGCTTTATGGACGAAGATGTTTTGCAAAATTTCCGTTACGGCGGCGTAGCGCATATCTTTGCCGTTTCGGGACTTCATATCGGGATTGTCTGCGCCCTCGTTTCGGCGATCTTAAAGAGATTTCGTCTGCCGGCATATGTACGTATCTCGATTGTAAGTGCGGTGCTTATCTTCTTTTCGGGTATCTGCGGATTTTCGCCTTCCTCGGTGCGCGCACTCGTGATGTGCGTTGTCCTGATGATCACGGGCGCCGCAGGAACGGGGCTCGACCGCCTCACTTCGGTCAGTTTTGCGGCGCTCGCTGTTCTGATCGCCGATCCCGTCTATCTCTTTTCCGTCGGGTTTCAGCTTTCGCTCGCTGCGGCGGCGGGGATCATCGTCCTGGGCGGGCACCTGACCCGCCTGCTCGGCCGCATCCCGCATTTCCCGAAACGGGCAGCTTCCGCGCTTGGTACGGCTGTGTCTGCGCAGGTCTGCACCTTTCCCATTCTCATCGACAGTTTCGGGTACACGTCGGGGATCGGTCTTGTCCTCAACCTTTTATTCATTCCCGTCATCAGCGCCGTCTTTTCCCTGCTGTTTCTTTGCACCGTGCTCGCGTGCGTCCTGCCGTTTGCCGCAACATGGCTTCTGTTTGTTCCGAAATACTTTCTTTCCGTTGCTGTCTTGCCGATTTTGGCGCTCGATCTCAAGGTCTTGCTCTTGTGCGGGTTTTCCTTCGGCGGATGTGCGGCGATCTGGTATCTGGGCATCTGGCTCCTGACGGACAAAGTCAATCTCAAGCGTTGGGTCAAGGGCGTTTGTTCGGCGGTGCTGTGCGTGATATTCGTCGTCTGTATGCTCTTTCGCAATCTTCCCATCGGCGTTGAGACCCTTCTCACCGTGCACGGCTATTACGGGAGCGGGTTTGTCCTCTTGCGGGAAGAGGGGAAGACTTCTCTTTTCTCCTTCGGAGAATTGCGTGCGGAGCACGTCGAACAGGTCTTTCTCAAAGAGGGGATCGACCATGTGGATGAATTTATACCTCTCGGCGGCGCGCAGGCGGCAAGTTCCGCGCTGCCCGTGCTGTTGCAATACTGCAGCGTGGATTGTATGTACGTGGGTGCGGACTGGGACTATGTCCATTCCTTCCATACTGTAGAAGTCAAGGAGGCGAACGGCGTCTTTGCCGTGGGCGGTGCATACGCCGATTTTATCGGCGAAGATGCGCTCTTTCTGTACGCGGACGGCACGAGATTTGTCCTCGCCGACGACCTTCCGCAGGAAGGCGTTTTGCCCGACTGCGATCTTCTCGTCGCGCGTTCGGAAGAGATCGCTTCCTTCTGTATCAGCAACGGGCAGGTGTTTTTGGAACGCTCGGAAGGAAATCTTTCCGTTCATACATACGGCGACTTGCAAATCTGCCGCAAAAATGATATAATTTCCGTAAAGGAAATTGCCTGAATCATGAAATTTGTTCTGTTTAAAAAGAGTCTGGAGGAGGGGGCGGCGCCCATCTATCTCTTTGACGGAGAAGAGGAATACTTTAAGGAGCGGGGCGAAGAAATGCTCAAAGAAAAGTTTCTGCAAGAACC
>CALVHV010000051.1 GCA_944328845.1 uncultured Clostridia bacterium
TACAAGTTATTTAACGGAATCGGAGGTTAAAAACCATGTTCAACAGTTTGGATAGTCTGTCCGGAGTGGCAAGAATCAAGGTCATCGGCGTCGGCGGAGCAGGCAACAATGCCGTTAATCGCATGATCGAAGCGGGGATCCAGAGCGCAAGCTATGTCGCGGTCAACACGGACAAGCAGATCCTGCTCTTATCCAAAGCGGAAAATAAGATCCAGATCGGTTCTGCGCTGACCAAGGGCCTCGGCGCGGGCGCCGAACCCGAAGTGGGCAGGGCGGCCGCCGAAGAAAGCAAAGAAGTGCTTACCGAAGCGGTCAAAGACACCGACCTTCTCTTTATCACGGCAGGCATGGGCGGCGGTACCGGTACGGGTGCGGCTCCCGTCATCGCCAAGATCGCACGCGATCTCAAGATCCTGACCATCGCGATCGTCACCGAACCTTTCGGGTTCGAGGGCAAAAAGCGCATGGACAACACTGCAAAAGGTCTTGAAAATCTCAAAAAATACGTCGATACGCTCATCATCATCCCGAACGACAAGATCACCTGCGTCGTTCCCAAAAACACGCCGATGGTGGAAGCGCTGCGCGTTGCGGACGAGATCCTTAAACAAGGTATCCGCGGCATTGCCGACCTCATCGTCAATCCCGCCCTCATCAACCTCGACTTTGCGGACGTGCGCACCATCCTGAAAGACCAGGGCCTGGCGCACATGGGCGTCGGCGTCGCCAAGGGTGAAAACAGGATCGTGGAAGCGGTTCGCCTCGCGGTCAACTGCCCTCTGCTCACCACCACCATCGAAGGGGCGAAAGGTGTCATCCTCAATATTGTCGGCGGCAACGACCTGACGATGGACGAAGTGCAGACCGCCGCTACCCTCGTGCAGAGCGTCGTCGATTATTCCGCAAATATCATTTTCGGTGCCTGCATCGACAGCAACATCAACGACGAAGTGGAGGTCACCGTCATCGCGACGGGCTTCCCGAACATCGAAAATATGTACAATCCCAAGGACGAGCGCAACGCAAGCAGCCGCAATTTCTTTGTCAACCGCGGCTTGCCTGAGCGTTCCCCCGAAGAGGCGGCGCAGCCCGCACCTTCTCCTTCGTATGTGCGCACGCCGATGAACAATACTTATGCAGGCCAGCAGCCCGCCGTCTACCGCCAGCCGCACCAGCAGGTGCCGCCTCCGCAGTATGCGCAGCCGCAGCAGCCTCAGCAGCAGTACGCGCAACAGCCTCAGCAGCAGTATGCGCAGCCGCAGCCTCAGCCGCAGTACGCACAGCAGCCTCAGCAACAGTATGCGCAGCAGCCTCAGCAGCAGTACGCTCAGCCCCGCCCGCAGCAGGCGCCTCAGCAGTACGCGCAGCCGCAGCAGAATGCAGGCGCGGAAGGGGATAAAGAACTCCCCACGTTCGTACAGCGTCTGTTCCGCAGAAAATAACAAAAATATCGCTGTTTTCCATTTTGGAATTTCATGTGCAAAGCGCCTTTCTCTTGCGGAGAAAAGGCGTCTTTGCACTTGTTTTTCCCTGTAAAAAGGGGAATTTTATAGACAAAATTCGGATGTCTGTTTAAAAAAGAACGCCGCACCCCGAGCACGGGGCGCGGCTTCAGGCGCGTATGCGCCCGGCGGCCGTCCGCAGCAAAAGAGGAGGAGTTATGTCAGACAACAAGCGTCCCGAAAAAATGGCGCGCATCGAAAACGCGGCATTGGCAGACAAATTTATTGAGGAGCAGATCGCGGAGATCAAGGCGCAGGTGGGGGACAAGAAAGTTTTGCTTGCCCTTTCCGGCGGGGTGGATTCGTCCGTCGTGGCGGCGCTCCTGATCAAGGCGATCGGGCAGAACCTCGTATGCGTCCACGTCAATCACGGGCTTCTGCGCAAAGGCGAGCCCGAGCAGGTCGTCGAAGTGTTCCGCAATCAAATGAATGCGAACCTTGTTTATGTGGACGCGGTCGACCGCTTTTTGGATAAACTGGCGGGCGTTGCCGAACCCGAAAAGAAGCGCAAGATCATCGGTGCGGAATTTATCCGCGTGTTCGAAGAGGAAGCCCGCAAGCAGGACGGTATCGAATTCCTCGCACAGGGCACCATTTATCCCGACATCCTCGAAAGCGGTCCCGTCAAAGCGCATCATAACGTCGGCGGTCTGCCCGAAGATTTGAAATTCGAGCTGGTGGAACCCCTCAAATTTTTGTACAAGGACGAAGTTCGCGTTGTCGGTAAGCAGCTCGGCCTGCCGGACAACATGGTCTATCGTCAGCCCTTCCCCGGTCCCGGACTGGGCGTGCGCTGCCTGGGCGCCATCACGCGTGACAGGTTGGAAGCCGTGCGCGAATCGGATGCCATCCTGCGCGAAGAGTTTGCCAAAAACGGGCTGGAAGGAAAGGTCTGGCAGTACTTCACCGTCGTTCCCGATTTCAAGTCTGTGGGCGTGAAAGAAGGGAAACGTACCTTCGAATATCCCGTCATTCTGCGTGCGGTCAATACGAAAGACGCCATGACCGCTACCGTGGAAGACGTGCCTTTTGCCCTGTTGCAGCACATTACCGACCGTATCACCAAAGAGGTGAAGGGGGTCAATCGCGTGCTTTACGATCTCACTCCCAAGCCCTGCGGCACGATCGAGTGGGAATAATCGCTACAAAATAGCCGTTTTTGTCTGTTTTCAAAACCTCTTTGTGAAAATTTTCGCAAAGGGGTTTCTTTTTTTTCGGATATGTGCTATACTAAATCGATAGCTTTTTCCGTTTACGTTGCGGGACAGGCAAAGGGTGAAAACGATGACGGAAATGACCGAAAAGGAGATGCGAGAATTTATCGGCAGCCGCAAGCAGCCGGATAAACAATATTTCCTCGACCTGTTGGACGAGGAGAAGCAGCGCGCGTACGAAGCGACGCGCGTGCACGTTGTGATGACCCTCCTGAAAACGGGCTACATCAACAAGCTCAAACTCAGGATCAAGGATGCGCACGATCAGATCGTCGCTCTGCGCGAAGGGGAGTTCTCCGCGGAGAATTACCGCACCATCATCGGTCTGAATGCGCAGATCCGCGAATGGCGGCAGGAGATCGAGAGCTACAAATGCTTCTTCGTCGAGCCGTATTTTGCGCGGATGGACCTTGTGGACGACAAGGAGGGGTATAACAGTTATTATATCGGAAAGCACGGTCAGCTGGATCTGGAGATCGTCGATTGGCGCGCGCCGTTGGCGAGAAAGTATTATCAGAAAAGCCAGATCGTCTTTTCTATCAACGAATACAACTATAAACAGATCCTGCGCCGCGCCCTGCGTACGGCAAACGGCAGGTTTCTCGATTATAAAAACGAATACCTCAGCCTGCGCGACTATCTCAGCAAAGAGGAGATCGCGGGCAGGGACGAAGAGATCATTTTCGATCCCTATCTTAAGGAGATCCTGCGCGCCCGCAAGGAACAGTCTGAGATCTCCGACATCATTGAGACTATTCAGGAAAAACAGTACGAGATCATCACTCGTCCCGAAAGGGAAAACTTTGTTCTGCAGGGTTGCGCGGGCAGCGGCAAGACGATGATCCTGCTGCACAGGCTGAGCTTTCTCATGTACAATAACGAGCGGCTGCGTCCTTCCGACGTGCTCGTCCTTACGCCCAGCGATTCGTTCAACGCATTCATTGACGAACTTTCGCAAGTGCTCGAACTGGAAAAGGTCAAAACGCGCCGCATCGACGAGTATTTTCAGCTCCTTCTCAAAAACGAGGGCGTGGATATTTCCGACAAGATCGACGCTTCCGTGCAGGCGCCCGCGGCATATCTCGAATACATCTTTTCCGATCGCTTTTATACCGATCTGCAGGCAAAGCTCCGCAAGATCTATGACGGGACCATAGGGATGTTCTTGAGTGCGGAATGTCGGCCGTTCATTCGTGCTTCGGCGGAAAACTGCCGCGCGCAGATGCAGGCGTTCGATGTCATTAAAAATGCGGGCGTGCGCATCCGCCGCGCCGTGCTGGGCGAGATCAAGGAAAAGGCGGAAGGCGGGCTGTATTACACAAAGCCTTTCCGCGAACTGATGAACGAGGTGACGGCTGTCGAAGAATTTTTCAGCCGCGACCTGAGCAGCGAAAAGATCGGCAACATCAGTTATTTTTACAGCCGCCTGCTTTCATTTTACCGCGCGGGCTCGCTCATTTCCCGCGCGCATGCCAAGATCACGCAAAACGCGCTCTCCGATCTCGCGCAGCTGCGGGAGACCATCCGCAAGGAAATGACCGATCTGCGCCGATACAAGATCAATCGCGGCGGCGTGGAAGTGGAGACGTATGCGGAACGCATCGCCCGCAGGGGCGAATTGCTTGAGGAGCTGGAAACGGTCGTCCGCTGCGTGGAGCAGATCGAGGACAGTTTCCGTAGTTTCTGCGAACTGTTCGAGACGCTGAAAGGGAACGATTGGCTTGTCCGCATCGGAAAATGCGGAACGCACATCGAGCTCGCCCGCCTCTTATATAAAGAGATCGTCCGCAAGATCAAAGATAAATACTCTATCGGCAAGGGTCTGCTGGGCAGTGACCCGTACGTGCTTTGCCTCATTTTTGCCCTTTTGGGCAAGCGCATGCAGCCGCGTTACGGGCTCGTGTTTATCGATGAGGGGCAGGACATTTCCGCCAACGAGTACAGGCTTCTCCGCTTTTTCAATACGGATGCTGCTTTCAACGTGTACGGGGACCTTGCCCAGAACATCACGGGATATCGCGGCTTGAAGGACTGGTCTGCGGTGGGGGCGGAGCAGCGGTACGAGCTCTCCCAAAACTACCGCAATACCAATCAGATCGTCGAATATGTTTCGGAAAAGCTGAATTTGAACATGCAGCCCATCGGGTTTGACGGTCCGCCCGTGCAATCGGTCACCGTGCGGGGCATCAGCGCCTTCTTCCGCGACAAAAAAGGGCTCAAAGCCATCATCGTAACTGAGGGCGAAATGGAATTTTTCCGCCGCAAGAGTTACAATATCCCCGGCGTCTCGGGGCGGATCTCTAAAAACAGGATCAATCTGATGACGGTGTACGAATCGAAGGGGCTGGAATTTACCTGCGTCGTCGTTTCGGATGCAAACATGACCGCCAACGAAAAATACATCGCCTATACGCGGGCGTTAAAGGAGCTTGCCGTCGTGACAGACGCGGCAGAGCAAAAAAATGATCGATAATTTTTTACTGGATGCAGATGAGACCATTCTCGACTTTGTTCGCTCTTCGCGGGAAAGTTTTATCCTGGCAATGGGCGAACTCGGCTTTGCTTTCGGGGAGAGGGAATTTCTGCTCTTTAAGGGCGTCAACGACGGGCTGTGGCGGGAATATGAGCGCGGGCTGATCACCAAGCCGAAATTGATGAAAGAGCGCTTTGCAAGGCTTTTTACGGCTCTTGGCGTCTGTGCAGACGCGGAGCGTGCAAATGCGCTGTATTTCGGAACGCTGTGCGGGCGGGGCTATCTCTTGCCAGGCGCGGCGGAATTTTTGCAGGCGCTGAAAGTGCGGGGAAAGATCTTTCTCATCACAAACGGCACGCCTCCGGCGCAGTACGGAAGATTGCGATCGGTGGGGCTGGAAAACTTTTTCGACGGCATCTTTATTTCCGACGAGATCGGGTATTCCAAGCCCTCCCGCGAGTTTTTCGAATACGTATTGCGAGAGATTGGAGTGCGGAGAGAGGACTGTGTCGTCATCGGCGATTCCCTTACGTCGGACATCAAGGGCGCAAACAATGCAGGTATCCTCAGTATCTGGTATAATACGCAGGGACGGAACGCGGAGGGCGCCGTGCCCGATCACACGGCAAAAAGCTATGGAGAGATCCTGCAGATCGCAGACAGCCTCTCTCTCCGAAAAGATCGGTAAAAAAACAGACAGCCTTTTTCCTCGGATAGATCGGTAAAAAAAATTGTTTGATTAAAAAGAGCGGCGCCGCATTTTGCGGCGCCGCTCTTTTTATCGGAAAGGATGGTTTTGACGGGGCTCTGTTTGGAGCCATTGCGAGGCTATGCCGCAAAGGCGGTTTTTGCCGGGAGTGCGGTCTTTACACGAATTTTTTCGCAGAAAAAAGGCGCGGGCATAAGCCTGCGCCTTGGAGTTTACAGTCTGAATACCGGTTCGCCGTTTTCGAACTCTACTTTCAGAACGTGTGCGTGACGGTCGGGGTTGTTGAGCGGGTCTCCCGAAATGTATTTGTCGGAATAATCGCGGTAGTGCAGGATGCAGAGCACCTCGCCCTCGTCGCCCGTGGTAAAGCAGTTGTGTCCGGGGCCGAATACCTTCTTTTCGGGGTCTGTCTTCAAAACGGGGTACCGTTTCTTTGTCCAGGAAAGCGGGTCAAGCAGGTCGGAATCTTCGTCCGCGGTCAGCATGCCCATGCAGTACATCTGTCCCGTAGCGGATGCAGAATAGGTGACAAAGATCTTTCCGTCATGTTTGAGGACGGCAGGTCCTTCGCAGACCCAGAAATCGATGCGTTCCCAATCGTAATCGGGGGTGCAGAGGAGCACCTGAACGGTTTTCAGCTTGTTGGGCGCTTCCATTTCCGCGATGTACAGATTGGAGATCCCGAACCTTCTGTGTACCTTTTCCGCCCAGATCATGTAGCGTCTGCCTCTGTGTTCGAAGGTCGTCGCGTCGAGGGAAAACTCGGTAAAGGAATAATTGTCGTAACCGTTTTTGTTGCGTCTGCGCAGAGGGCGGTGTGCCAGCATAGGCCCCATTTCCACCCATGCATCGTTCATGGGATCCTGTCCCGTGCAGGCGAGCACATAGGGGCGGATCTCCCAAACTTTTTTGCTTTCGCCGGCGGCAAAGTAGATGTACCAATTGCCGTCGATATAATGGATCTCAGGCGCCCAGATGTGGGATGCCATAACGCCTTCTTCGTGTTTGTACCAGATCACTTTTTCTTCGGCATCGGTTATTCCGTTGATGGTCGAAGATTTGCGGATGCAGATCCTGTCGTATGCAGGATAGGTTGCCGTAAAGTAATAATTTCCGTCCGTGTGCTTATACACGTAGGGGTCTGCACGCCCCTGTGCAAGGGGATCGTTGTACTTGATCATTTAAAAAAAACACCTTCCTGGATTTTTTGTTTTTTCGTATCTTCATTTTAGCATGCCTGTCGCGTTCTGTCAACAGATGTATGCAAAAAAAGTTGTGATTTTTGTATAAAAAACGTGTTATTTTTTGTTAAAAATAGCTAAACGATTCGCTATTTCTTACATATTTTCATATTTTTGAGGAAAATGCAGCTCCTGTTTTTTTGCGCCGCCGCGGCAGCAAAAGGTGGCGGACGAGCCGAAAAAATTTCTGAAAAAAATATATTATTGTTGCATTTGCAACAGTATTTTAAAGACATCGATGGTACAATAGAGGTGGAAAAAGGAAGGGGACTTCCAATAAATCAGGAGAGGTTATTTTCATGAAAAGATGTGCTGTTTGCGGTGAGATCGTAGAAGATTCCGTTACCGTCTGCCCTGTCTGCAAGGCGACGAAGTTTGTACCCGTCGATGAAACGGCGGAGCTGAAGTTTGCCTGCGTGCACGAAGTGGGCGTAGCGAAAGGGCTGGACGAAGAAGTTGTTGCAGGCCTGCGTGCGAACTTTGAGGGTGAGTGCACCGAGGTAGGAATGTACCTTGCGATGGCACGCGTTGCCGAGCGCGAAGGATATCCCGAGGTTGCGGAAGCGTACAAGCGTTATGCTTTCGAAGAAGCAGAGCATGCATCCAAGTTTGCGGAACTGCTCGGCGAGTGCATCACCGATTCCACCAAAAAGAATCTCGAGCTGCGCGTAGCGGCTGAGACGGGCGCCTGCGCCGGCAAACTTGCTATTGCCAAGCGCGCCAAAGAACTGGGCTACGACGCCATTCACGACACCGTTCACGAAATGGCAAAGGACGAGGCTCGTCACGGCGCCGGCTTCAACGGGCTTTTGAAGAGATACTTCAACAAGTAAGTTTTCAAAAGTTTCAAAACAAAGGATTTTATCAAATAGGGGAGACTATACCGTCTGCGGACGGTATAGTCTCCTTTTTTTATTGCCCAAAAGATGAGCCTGTAAACATGGGAACGGCAGGCTCACTTATAAAGATCGGGTGAAAAGGGCGAGGACAAAAAGAATCGGATAAACAACAAGAGGAAGAAGGCGGTGCGGCAGTCTTTTCTGCGCCGCTTTTCTCTGCGGCAAATACCGCTTTCCTTTCATATGAGGGAAGCATTCCGAATACAATACAAAACAGGGGTCTCTCGCAAATTTTTTGGAAAAAGAGGTACACTAAGTTGAAAGGAAGTTTCAGGGTCGCGCTTTTTACAAACGGATTTCTTGCAATCGTTCTGCTGATCGTGGGGGTGATCTGTTTTGTCCCGCACGGCGTGATGACGGCGGGCAAACTCAGCGACCGCGTTTATTACAGCGGCAATACGGACAGTAAGTACGTTTCCCTGATGTTCAACGTCTATTGGGGTACGGAGTATCTTCCGCAGATTTTGGACACGCTGGACGAATACGGGGTCAAGGCGACCTTCTTTATCGGAGGAAGCTGGGCAGACGACAATGCGCAGACGCTGCGGGAGATCGCCGAACGGGGGCACGAGCTGGGCAATCACGGCTATTTTCATAAGGACCAGAGCAAACTCTCTCTGTCGGAAAACCGTTCGGAGATCGACGTCTGCGGAAAGCTTGTGCAGCAGCTGACGGGCAAGGCTCCTTCGCTCTTTGCGCCGCCCTCGGGTGCGTATGCGGAGGCGACGGTGGACGCGGCGCAGGAACTCGGTTATAAGGTCATCCTTTGGTCGAAAGATACCATTGACTGGCGGGATCACGACCAATCGCTCATATATTCGCGCGCCACGAAAGATCTGAAAGGCGGCGACCTTATTCTGGCACATCCGACGCGGGAGACGGCTGCGGCTCTGCCGTCCGTTTTGCATTTCTTTCGGGAGAACGGATGGGAACAGGTCATCGTGTCCGAAAACATTTCGGGGACGGAACGGGCATAAAATCTATGCAGGCGCTTGCGTTCGGGCGCGTTTCATGGTATGATAGAAAAGGAATCGTTTTACGGAGGAAATCATGACTTTTACCAAAAAATATCCCAGCGGTATGCGGCTGGTCGTAAAGCAGATAGAGGGGCTGTTGTCCGTCAGCATGGGCGTTATAGCAGGCACGGGTTCCTGCTATGAAACGCAGGAAGAAAACGGCATTTCTCACTTTATCGAACACATGATGTTCAAGGGCACGCAAAAACGCACGGCGTTTGAGATCTCGGATGCGATGGACAGGATCGGCGCGCAGGTCAATGCCTTTACGTCTAAGGACATCACTTGTTATTATGCAAAATCCACGTCCGACCATGCGGGGGAATCGTTTGAGATCCTTTCCGATTTTGTGTTGAACTCTGTCTTTCCCGAAGAGGAGATGGAGCGCGAAAAGGGGGTCGTCTGCGAGGAGATCTCCATGACGGAAGATACGCCGGACGATCTGTGCCTGGACATCCTCGCACAGGCGTTTTACGGGGAAGAGGGGTACGGTCGCACCATCCTCGGTCCCGCATCCAACGTGCGCTCTTTTTCGAGGGGGGACCTTTTTTCTTACATTCGGGAAAGGTACAACCCGCAAAATCTCGTTGTCTGTTTTGCGGGGAATATCGATCTGAACTACGCGCAGGAGATCACGGAAAAGTACTTCGAAAGCAAGCTGCAAAGCCGTCCCTTTGAGGACAGGAAAAAACAGATCAGCCTGCGTTCGGACAGTCTTTTCAAGTATAAAGATATCGAGCAGGTGCATATTTCTTTTGCCTATCCTTCCTTGCCGCGCGAGCACAAACTGATGGACGCTGCGCTCGTCGTCAACACCATTCTCGGCGGAGGGATGAGCTCGCGCCTCTTTCAGAAGGTGCGCGAAGAGATGGGGCTCGCGTATACCGTGTACTCGTACATTTCGTCGTATACGGAAGGGGGCATCCTGTCCGTGTATGCGGGCGTCAGTCCTTCCAACGTGTCCAAAGCGCAGCATGCGATCTTCGACGCGATAGACGATTTCTGCAAAAATAAGTTTACAAAGGAAGAGTTTTTGCGCGGAAAGGAACAGCTGAAGTCGTCCATTATTCTGGCGCAGGAAAGCACGGCGTCGCAGATGATCGCCTACGGGAAATATATGCTCTACAACGATGCCGTCCTCGATTTGGAAGCGCGCGTAAAGGGGATCGACGAGATGACCATGGAGGACTGCGAGCAGGCGCTTGCGCTCAATTTCGACCCCGAAAAGCTCGCTGCGGCGGCTGTCGGCAAGATCAAAGCCCCGCTCCGCATCCGATAACTTTTTTCCGCCGCATGACTGCGGCGGAACGTTTTTTTAATACTAAAGAAGAGTTTTTTAAGACAAATCAAGTACTATGTCAGACATAATTCAAGGTTTTGAACCTGTTTTTGATGCGAACAGTGCGCTGCTGATCTTGGGCAGTTTCCCTTCCGTCAAGAGCAGGCAGACAGATTTTTATTACGGGAACAGGCAGAACAAGTTTTGGAAAATGCTGTTCGGATTTTTCGGTGAACCGCTTTCGGAGGAGGTAGACGCCAAGCGCGCGTTTGTCCTGCGGCGCGGCGTTGCTCTCTGGGACATCGTTACCTCCTGCCGCGTCAAGGGCTCTTCGGATGCGAGCATCAAAGACTATACAGTCGCGGACGTTCCCGCTCTCCTGAACGCATCCCGTATCCGCCTCATCCTTCTTAACGGAACGACGGCTTATAAAATTTTTGTAAAGAATTTTCCCGATTGTCCCGTTCCGTTTCGCCTGATGCCTTCTACCAGTCCTGCCAACGTGCGTTATGACGAAAAAGACTGGCACGCCGCGCTGCATGAGGTTTTTAGTACGGGAAAGGAAGACCTTATAAACGACGGAAAAAGCGAGCAGAGAGCGGACGGCAGGGAAGATCGGAAAAATGTATGATCTGCATTTTTGAGGGATAAGATGGAATACGATAAGATACTGAAAGAACTGGAAGAAATGAGGGACGAGAAGTTCCGCCTTTTTAACGAGCGCATCGTCAACGTCCCGTCGGGGACAAGCCTCGGGGTGCGCATTCCGCTGTTGCGCGCCTATGCACGCGCGCTTGTCAGGCGTTCGGATTTTTCCTGGGAGGAGCTGGACCTCTTTCCCGATACATATCTGGAGATCCGCATGCTCAAATGTCTTTGTACGGGTTATGCAAAGCTTTCCTATCCCGAACTGAAGGAGCGGATCAGAAAGTGCGTGCCCGTCATCGACGGTTGGGCGGTGTGCGACGTGTTTTGCTCCACGCTGAAAGAGATCAAAAAGCACAGGGAAGAGTATCGCTCCGAACTGGAAGGTTTCGTCGCGGAGGGGAGCGAATTTTCCCAGCGCTTTGCCTACGTGCTGATGCTCGGCTGTTATATGGAAAGGGAGTATCTTCCTTTTATGTTCGGATTGTTGGACAGAGCGCAGACACAGTATTATTATACAAAGATGGGCGCGGCATGGCTTCTTGCGGAAGTGCTCGTGCATTTTTACGAGGAAGGTGTTGCATACCTGCGCGGGGGCGGACTGAGCACAGAGGCGAAAAACAAGGCGATCGTCAAAGCGTGCGAAAGTTTTCGCTTAAACATCACTCAAAAAAATTTTTTAAAATCTTTGAAAAAGTGATGAAAAAGTAAAAAAAGTATGATACAATAATCGTAACGCTTATCAAAGCGATTGTTATTACGGAGTGGTTATGGACATTTTAAAGAAGTTGACGGAAGAATTTCCTTCCATCAGACAAGACAAAGCTCAGAACATCATCAATCTCATCGACGAGGGAAACACCATCCCTTTTATCGCGCGTTACCGCAAGGAAATGACGGGCAGCTGTGACGATCAGGTCTTGCGCGAATTCAACGACCGACTCGTTTACCTTCGCAACCTCGAAAAGAGAAAGGAAGAGGTCGTCAAATCCATCACAGAACAGGGGAAGATGACGGACGAGATCGCCAAAGCATTGGATGCGGCGCTCACCCTCACGGAAGTGGAGGACATCTATCGTCCTTACAAGCAAAAGAAAAAGACGCGCGCCAGCGTCGCCATCGAACGCGGTCTGCAGCCGCTTGCCGACTTTATTCTCGCGCAGGATAAAAATGCGGACGTATTGGCGGAGGCGCAGAAATACATCGACGAAGAAAAGGGTGTGCCCACGGCAGAGGATGCCATTGCGGGCGCCAAGGATATCATTGCGGAAATTGTTTCCGACGACGCAAACGTCCGCAAAAAGCTGAGAAACCTGTTTATGAAAAACGGCGAGATCGAGACCCGCCTTGTCAATGCGGACAAGGATGAGGCCAAGGTCTACGAAATGTATGCCGACTATTCCGAAAACATTGCGGAGATCAAGAGCCATCGCGTGCTTGCGGTCAACCGCGGCGAAAAGGAAGGTTTCCTGAAGGTCAAGATCTGTTTCAACGACGAGATCGCAAAGCGCATTGCGGGCGCGGGTTATCTCAAAGACGGCGGATATTCCACGCAGCTCGTCAAAGAAGCGGTGGAAGACGGCTACGACCGCCTCATTTTCCCGTCCATCGAGCGCGAGATCCGCGCGGCGCTCACCGAAGTCGCCAGCGAACAGGCGATCAAGATGTTTGAGGTCAACCTCAAACCTTTGCTCATGCAGCCGCCTGTCAAAGATAAGATCACGCTCGGGCTGGACCCCGCTTACCGCACGGGCTGCAAGATCGCCGTCGTGGACGGGACGGGCAAAGTGCTGGATAAGACGGTCGTCTATCCCACGCCCGGCCCCAAACAGAACATCGAAGCGGCGAAAAAGACGCTCAAACAGCTCATCGCCAAGTATAACGTGGACATTGTGTCTATCGGCAACGGCACCGCTTCCAAAGAGAGCGAGATTTTTGTCTCCGAGATGATCAAGGAGATCAAGGAAGAGACGGGCAGGGACGTCAAATACATCGTCGTTTCCGAAGCGGGTGCTTCCGTCTATTCGGCAAGCCCTCTCGGCGCGGAAGAATTCCCCGATTTCGACGTTGCGGAGCGCAGCGCCGTGTCCATTGCAAGGCGTCTGCAGGATCCGCTTGCAGAGCTTATCAAGATCGATCCTAAGTCTATCGGTGTCGGGCAGTACCAGCACGACATGGACAAAAAACGGCTGGACAGCGTCCTTTCTGGCGTGCTTGAGGACTGCGTCAACAGCGTCGGCGTAGATCTGAATACGGCGAGTGTGTCTCTCCTCAAATATGTCGCGGGGCTGAACGCGGGTATCGCCAAAAACATCGTTTTGTACCGCGAAGAGAACGGAAAATTCGTTTCCCGCAAGGACATTTTAAAAGTTCCCAAGCTGGGCGAAAAGGCGTTTACGCAATGCGCGGGCTTTTTGCGCATCACCGACGGGTCGAACATTTTGGACAATACGGCAGTGCACCCCGAATCGTACGCGGCTGCGGAAAAATTGCTCAAACTGTTCGGATACACAGCCGAGGATGTCAAGGCGGGCAAGATCTCCGAGCTTCCCGCAAAAGTTAAGGAATACGGCGCCGAGAAAACCGCGCAGGAGGTCGGGCTGGACGTTCCCACGCTGAACGACATCGTGGCGGAGATCATCAAGCCGGGCAGGGATATCCGCGATTCGCTTCCCACGCCCGTACTGCGTCAGGATATTATGGATATTAAGGACCTCGCACCAGGCATGGAACTGACGGGAACCGTCCGCAACGTCGTTGACTTCGGCGCGTTTGTCGATATCGGTGTGCACCAGGATGGTCTCGTACACATTTCCGAGATCACGGACAGGTACATCAAGCATCCTTCCGACGTGTTGGAAGTGGGGCAGGCGGTCACCGTTTGGGTCAAGGACGTGGACGTGAAAAAGAACCGCATCGGTCTCACGATGAAAAATCCTGCCCTGAAAAAGAAAACGGCGGCAAAAGCGCAGTAATCCATTGACAAAGAACAACATTTTTAGTAAAATAGTTTCATAACGCAGGAGGATAACAGTATGTTCGAAAAAGTGCGCGAAATGCTCGCCAAGCAGCTCAACCTCTCTCCCGATAAGATCACGATGGAGAGCGACGTCGTCAAAGATTTGGGGGCCGATTCGCTCGACGTGGTAGAGTTGCTCATTTCTCTGGAAGACAATTATGGTGTTTCCATTCCGGAAGACGACATTGTCAACGTCAAGACGGTAAAGGACATCGTCGAAATGATCGAAAAACTGAACAAGTAAAAAAAGAGAAGCCCTCCGATCGGGCTTCTTTTTTTGTATACGATGAATTGTCAACTTAAGTGCAACACTCAGAAAGATTAAGTTCAAATAAATCATGCGGTGACTGGTAATGCAAAACTTTCCTGGGCCTGGCGTTTATAAGCGCCAGGTTCTTTTTTAATGTTGCGGGACTTACTCTCGAAAGGTTTCTTCCCTTTGGATAAAATTCCCTGAGCAGTCCGTT
>CALVHV010000052.1 GCA_944328845.1 uncultured Clostridia bacterium
CAGCCTGTCCGCAAATGAAAGCTTCAATATGTGTTTAGAGGGCATAAATGCTGCCTTTACACTCTTGATCTGTCAGTCTCCTGAGCTTTTATAAAAAAACACCTATTTCTTTCCAACCACTGGGGTTCGGATTGCAATAGGTGTATCACATGGTGCGGATGACAGGATTTGAACCTGCAAGGTTGCCCACCGGATTCTAAGTCCGGCGCGTCTGCCAATTTCGCCACATCCGCATGGACGTATTATACAGTATTTTTTTAAAAAAATCAATCGGCTTTACCCTATCCCAAGGAAAAAGGCGGCACGAGGCCGCCTTTTTTATTTTCAGTGATCGCACCTTTTTTCGCAGCAGCAGAGTGCGTACTGCCTGCAATAGTAGCACAGATCGCCGCAGACACATTCGCCGCCGTGCCTGCCGAATCCGCTGCAGCAGCGGGAAACGCAGCAACCGCAGCACGGGTTTGCGTTGCGCGCGCTCTGTTCGCAGCAGCCGAAGCCGATGTTGGCGTTACGCACATTCTGTTCGCAGCAGCCGAAACCGCTGTTTGCGTTACGCACGCTCTGTTCGCAGCAGCCGAAGCCTGCGCCGTTGCTTGTGTACTGCCCGCAGCAATCCTGCGAGCGGGACTCGTTCTCCCTGCTGCAGCCGCAGCCCCTGCGGTTCTCTTCGCAAGCGTACACCCTGCGGCGATTACAATTGCCGCCGAACAAAATAGAATAAAGTAAACAACACATATCGTTTTGCCCCTTGTAAAAAATAGGAGTTTCCTCCACTTTCATCATATGCGGCAAAAACACAATGTGTACTGCTTTTTAATTCGCCTGTTCCGCTTTCTGTTCCTTCTTTTTGGAGGACGCACGCATGAAGGACAGCACCAAAAACATCAGCGCGGGGAAAAAGATGCCGAAAGCGATGCCGACGGAAAGATCTCCGCCGAAAACGTCGGACAGCGCACCCACCGCAGAAGGTCCCGCCGTACAGCCGATATCCCCCGCCATGGCAAGCAGAGCAAACATCGCCGTTCCGCCCCGCGGCATCTTTAAAGAAGCAAAGGAAAAGGTACCCGGCCACATGACCCCCACAAAGAAGCCGACCACGCCGCAGCCGACCAATCCCAGCCAAGGCGCCGAATCGGGCGCGAACGCGCACATGCAGTACCCGCCGATACAGCCGAGCGAGGAAAACATCAGCGCGGTCTTGATCTTCATCTTTCCCGAAAAGATGGAAAATATGACGCGCGAGACCCCCATCAGCAGAGCAAACAGGCAGGGGCCGAGCAGATCGCCCAATGTTTTGGAAACATGCAGGGCGGATTCGGCAAAAGCGGACGCCCACTGGGCGACGGAAAGCTCCGCCGCGCCCGCACAGATCATCAGCACAATGCACAGCCAGAACAGCTTGTTTTTGAACAGTTCGGAAAAACTTGCCGTCTGTCCCTCCTGTACCAACGGGAACAGCGGGACAAAAGCAAACAACAGCGCATTTACACAGGGAAAGATCGCCCAAACGCAGGCGAGGATCGCCCAGTTTTCTATTCCGAACAAGACAAAAAAGAGAGTGGAGAGCGCCACGACGCCCACCTGTCCCCAACAGAAAAAGGAATGGAGAAGGCTCATCGCCGCCTTTTTGTTTTCCGAAGGGCAGGATTCCACAACGGGACTGACGAGCACCTCGATCAGCCCGCCCCCGACGGCATAGATGGCAGAGGCGATAAACAGCCCCGCGGCGGGATGCGCAAGCACCTGCGGCAGAATTGCGAGGGCAATGAGCCCTACCCCGGCAAACAAATGCGCCGCAATAAGACAAGGGCGGTACCCAATCTTATCCACAAATTTGGAAGCCAAAAGATCGACGAGCAGCTGCACCCCGAAGTTGACGGTGATCATCGTGCCGATGAGCGTGAGCGAGATCCCGTAACTCGCATTGAACGTGAGGAACAGAAGAGGCGCAAAGTTGCCGATGATCGCCTGCGTGATGTATCCGATATAACAACAAAAGACCGTAGAACCGGCGCCGAGCCTTTTCATCACCATTTTTGCCGCGAAAATGCGGTTACGTCCTCCTATTTTTGTACCGAATCGCGCAGCTGCTTATACATCTGACGGTATTCCATTCCCTGATAGCCGAGACGCTTGTAGAGGGAAAGGGCGCGCACGTTTTCTTCCTCTACTTCCAGACGGATACGGGCAAAGCCCTGCTCCTTTGCATACTGTTCCGCAAAGGCAAAAAACTCGCTGCCCAACCCGTGCGAGCGGAAACGAGGAAGCAAAAAGAGCTCTTCCAACCAGAGCACCATGCCGCCGGCCTCGCGCGAATATGTCTTGGAAAGGAGCGCATAGCCCGCGCATTCCCCTTCCCACTCCAACAGATAGCCGAGCGCATAGTCCTGCGAAGAGAGCAGATACGCAAACGCCTCCTCGTGAAAGGCGCGCGGCACGGCGTGCAGGACGGCAGGCGAAGAATAAAATTGTTCGGACAGCGACAAGAATACCTCCCTGTCCTGAGCGGTGATCGGACGGATCATGCAAAGCTCCTCCCGTTTTCGTAATATCTTTGTTTATTATATCATGAAAACAAGATACGGTCAAACGCTGCCGCTGCCTGCTCCCCATACTTTTCGGAAAAACTTTCCCGCCCGTTCCCGCCGCGCAAAAAACAGCTTGCAAAAATCGGCAAAGAGCAGACGGAGAAAAGTGCAAAGCGGTTCGGCAACAGAAAAAAACGGGGCGGGGCGCAAAAGGATTTTTGAAAGAAATAACAGACGGAGCGCGGCGCCATACGGCGCCGCGCTCCGCAGAAACAGAAAATTGTTTTTACGCTCCTTTACAGTCCCGCTGCCATACGTGCGGTATAGATGCTGCGGATCTCATCGACTTTCTCGGTGTACTCAAAATCCTTATGATAGACAATGTTGATCTCGCGGACGATGCTGAGATTTTCGATCGGGACGACGACCAGCTTCCCCTTTTTGATCTCCTGTGCGCAGACGCTGTGCGAAAGGACGGTACTGCCGTATCCGTTGGCGACCAGAGATTTGATGGTGGCGATGTTATCCACCTCCATGACGACATTGTAGTTGAGGATGTTGTCGTTGAGGCTTTCCAGGCACGCCTCAAACAGTTCGCGCGTACTGCTCCCCTTGGTACGCAGAATAAGGCTCTGCTCGCGCAGCTTGCTCATGCTGATCATGCTCTTGTTGGCGAGCGGATGGTTTTTTCCGACCACATACACGAGATAATCGGTGGAAAGCAGAATGCGGTTGTAGCGGTTGTCCAGGCTGACATTGCCGTCGACGATGATCAGATCCACCTCATATAGTTTCAGTTTTGTATAAAGATTTTTTATAGTGTCAGAAACAATTTTTATATGTGTACCTTTGTTCCGCGTGCAAAATTCGGCTAAAATTTCGGAGACGATACTGAACTCGATCGTCTGCGTGACGCCGATCACGAGCTTACTCGACCGACTCTTTTCGTTTTTGATCTCTTCCTGCAAACTGTTGTACAAATTGCAGATACGGTTGGCATATTTAAAGGCGATCTCCCCTGTAGCCGTCAAAATAATGCCTTTTTCCGAGCGAACATACAGTTTTGTTCCGAATTCCTGTTCAAGCGCGCGGATCTGCTGGCTGACGGCGGGCTGCGTAAGATTGAGTTTTTTTGCCGCGAGCGACACGCTTCCGCAGGACGCGACCTCCAAAAAAGTATACAGTTTGTTGTTAAGCATCTTTTCCCCTCCGCAAACCTTTATAACGTAAATTTATAATGGGTTAGAAAATAATTATTTGACATTATACATTTCCGCTTATATAATTCCATTATAATATCAAAAACGCGATCTGTCAATATGCGATCGCACATTCCGGCGGTGATTAAATGACTGACGAATTGATTTATCTTCTGCGCATCGTCTATGCCGTTGTCCTCGGGTTCGCCATTGGATTTGAGCGTAAGCTGCGTTTTAAAGAGGCAGGCATACGGACGCATACCATTGTGAGCGGCGGCTCTGCACTGATCATGATCGTATCCAAATACGCCTTTTCGGACACGGCGGAATTTGACTCGTCCCGTGTGGCGGCGCAGATCGTCTCCGGGATCGGATTTCTGGGCGCGGGGATCATCATTTACCGCAAACAGGTCGTGCACGGTCTGACGACGGCGGCGGGAGTCTGGGCGACTTCCGGCGTTGGAATGGCTGCCGGCGGCGGACTGTACATCGTTGCCGCAGGCGCGACGCTGGTACTCATTGCCGTACAATGCATCCTGCACCTGCGCTGCAAATTGTTTTCCACAAAGAAATATGTACGCCTGAAGATCGTCTTTGAAGACCCTCAGAGCGAAAACGCAAACAAAGTGACGAAGCTGTTCGGCGTGGACAGATTCAACAAATTACACGTAGAAAGGAGGGGCGACAGCATCCTCTGCGTGGGGACGGTGACGACGGACAAAGAACTGCCGGCAAGCAAACTCAGCAGCTTTCTCAAAGACAACGAATACATCCGCGAGATCGAACGTTGTGACGATGAATGATCCAATTGTAAAATATTTGTAATAAATTTGCAAAAAATTGTAAAAAAATTTTCAAAATGCTATTGAATTTTCCTTTTTCGCGTGTTAAAATAGGTTCATAAAAGATCAAGTCTTAAAGCAAAAAAGGGTACCCTTTTTCTCTCCGCAGGAGAGAAAAAGCGAAATCGACCGCGATTTATTTCGGCAGTCAAAAGAAAAAGCACCTTTCAGTATTCGCACGAAACGGGGAAAGCAGGAGTACAAATGATCATCGGACAAAATTTTCGGTGCGGCTTTTACGATATTGCACCTGCCGAACGCATGGACGCCATTCGCAGGGCGGGGTTCGACGCGGTGATGTTCTGGTGGGGCGACGAATTCGATTCCACCGACGGAAACAAACATATGCGCATGCGGCTCGCCATCAAAAACGGATTACAGGTAAACACTCTGCATTTTCCCTCCACCTGTGCGGACAAGCTGTGGAGAAAAGAATTATGCGAAGGGTATGCCGACGAGATGATCGACGCCCTGTACGATTGCGCAAAATACGGTGCGGAAAACCTTGTCGTACACACGACCCGCAAACTGATCACGCCCCCCTATAACGAAGACGGGCTGAACGCCATGGGACGTGCGGTAACAGAAGCGGAAAAACTGGGCGTAAACATTGCGCTGGAAAACACGAGATTTCCCGCCTACAATGCCTATCTGTACGACAATATCCGTTCCCCTCGCCTGACGCTGTGCTACGATACGGGGCACGAACATTGCTACACGAAGGATAAAAACATCCTCGACCTGTTCGGAGACAAACTTTCCACGACGCACATCCACGACAACGACGGAACGAGCGATCAGCACCACCTGATCGGCGAAGGAAACATTGACTTTGCCCCCATCCTGGACAAGCTGAAAAAGCTGGGCGTGAAATACTACAACCTTGAATCTTACTGCGACGAGAAAAGCATCTATTACGGCAAATGTTCGCTCAGCCGGTTCCTCGCCCTGTCGTACGGGACGATCACGGGGCTTCTGACCGATTCTGACCGCGTTTTCTCATTGCGCGGTTGAATAAAAACAATATATGTAAGGAGAAGTGATTATGAGAAAACTGTTATCTGTTCTGCTCGCGGCCGCTTTCGTGTTCAGCGCAGCAGGCGCACTGTCCGCATGCGACAAACAAGGGACCTCGGACATCCAGGACAAAGTGGAAGCCGCTGCCTCCATGACCGAAGAAGAACTCATTGCCGAAGCAGCCAAAGAGACCGGAAACTTTGTCGCTTACGGAAACTCTTCCCGTATCGTCGACGCGATGGACGGCTTTGTGAAAAAATACGGCTCTCAGCTGAAGCTGAGCTCGAGCAACACGTCCGCCTCCAAACAGAGCGATACAGAAATCTTTACGCTGCTGGATACAGAAGCCAAATCAAGCAACAAATCCAAGAATGCGTCCATGGTACTCATTCAGGACAGTGCTTCCCTCAATCTGTACAGAACCAGCACCGATCTGTTCTGCAACTACATCCCCTCTTCGCTCGGCGACAACATCTCCGAAGCGGATATGGTCCCGCTTGCACAGCAGTACATCAATAAACTGTTCATCTGGAACAATGTAGGCGACGACGTTCCCACGTTCTCCAACGTCTGGGAGCTGACCGATCCTTCCTATGACAACAAGATCTTCTTCAAGAGCCCCAACAGCGAACAGGTCAACATGAACTTCCTGATCATGCTTACCAGCGACGAATGGTCGGGCAAACTGGAAGACGCTTACCTCGCCCTCAACAACAACACCGCAGCCAGCGATGTCGGCGAAGGAAAGACGTATAAGAACTACGGCTACAAGTGGATCACCGAATTTATTGCCAATTGCAACTTTACCATCAACAGCGACACGACGATGGCACAGAACCTCTCCAAGGAAGACAACGCAGGCAACATGGGGCTGTTCGTGCTCTCCAAGCTGCGCGACGATTCCGTCCTGACCGAAAATCTGCAAGTCGCGGCATGGAACGAAGGTTCCGACGGTAAGTATGTGAAGATCGAACCGTTTGCAGGATTTATGTATGCACTGTATGCTCAGCTTGCCACCTACGGACCTCGTCCCTACACCGCCATGCTGTTTATCAACTATCTGATGACGGAAGAAGGGTTCGGACCTTGGAAGTCGCTGGGCGGATACTCCTCCAACTCCTCTATCCCCGTGACCGAAGGGGACAGCACCCTCTCTTTCTGGCGTGAAAACCTCGTCTTTGAAGACGGACAGTACATCATCAGCGTCAAGACAGAAGTCGAAGACTATATCAACGGTCTGCTTTGATCGGTTTGAGAAAAGTTATCTGAAGAGCAGCGGGGAGGCGGCGTCAGCCTGCCTCCCCCTTTCAGTCAGCGAAGGAGAATCCAATGAAAAATAAGACAGAGAACTTGGCAGAAGAAAACGCGCCCATCGGCAAAGGGAAAAAATTTCTCAACCGCGTCAAGCGCTTTTTTCTGACGCCCGCCAACGTGATCCTCATCATTTACCTCGTCATCCTTGTCTTCATGATTTTTTACCCGCTGTTTACGCTGATCATCAGTACTTTCCAGGTAAGCAGCATCACCGAGACGCTGTTCGGGGTAAAATACGGAGAACTGACAGGACTTTGGTGGTACCGCATGTTCGCGTCCGACATGAGCGGCACTTATTTCTGGACACCCCTGCTCAACTCTCTGCTCATGTCGCTCCTGGCAAGCGTGATCGCCATCCTCTACGGCGGCATTGTGGCATTTTTTATCACTCGTACAAACATGAAAGGGAAGAAGATCATTTCCGCCATCTTCGTGTTCCCCTACATCATGCCCAGCTGGACGCTGGCAACCTTCTGGCAGAACTTCTGGCAGAACCCGTCCATCGGCACGGGCACGGGCGGAATGTTGTATAACCTGACGGGGCTTTCCGTTCCCTCTTCGTGGGTCTACGGGCTCGTCCCGTGCGCGATCGTGCTCGGACTGCACTACGCGCCTTTCGCCTACATCCTCATCGGCGGGATCTTGCGCAACATGGACGCCAACCTCGAAGAAGCAGCAACCATCCTCAAAGCCTCCCGCGCGAAGATCATCTACAGGATCACCCTTCCCATCGTCCTGCCGGCGCTCGTCTCCACCTTTCTCCTCGTGTTTGCAAGCTCCATGAGCTCGTACGCGGTGCCGAAATATATCGGCGGAGACATGACGGTCTTGACGACGTACATGAAAAACTTCCTGAACAACGGATATTACGGCCAAGGCTACATCATGGCGCTGGTCATGATCGTGCTCGGCGTTGCGATCCTTGCGGCAAACCAATACATAACGGGGAAACGCAAGTCCTTTACCACCGTTTCCGGAAAATCGGGACAAGTCTCTTACATCAACCTTCACAAAGCCAATTACGTGGTGGCAACCATTCTCACCATCCTCAGCCTGTTCTGTGCGGTGCTCCCCCTCATCACGTTTGCACTCGAATCCTGCTGCGTCATCCCGGGCGACTATTCGACCCTGACGCTCGAATACTGGATCTCCAGAGAGCAGGTCGGCACCGGCAACGGACTGGTAGGCATCCTGTTCGAAAAACAAGTATGGCAAGCGTTCGGCAACAGTATCCTGCTGGCGTTCCTCTGTGCAGTCATTGCAGGAAGCAGCGGCGTGCTGATCGGTTACGCCGTCGCGCGCAAGCGAGCCTCCCGCGTGGCGAGAACGGTAGACAGCCTCGCGTTCCTGCCCTACCTGATGCCTTCCATGGCACTCGGCGCGGCATTTTTGACGATGGCGTTCACCTTCGGACTGGCTAAATCGTTTATCGTGCTCGTGCTGGTCGGCTCGCTCAAATACCTGCCCTTCGCCTCAAGAAGCGGCATCAACGCCATGCTCCAGCTTTCCGGAGAGATCGAGGAAGCCGCGATCATCGTCGGCGTGCCTTGGTGGAAGAGAATGCTCCGCGTCATCTTCCCCATCCAGAAATCCACTTTCATTTCCGGATACCTGCTCCCCTTCACTTCGTGCATGCGCGAACTGTCTCTGTTCGTCCTGCTCTCCGCAGGTTCCACGACCCTGCTCGCTACCTTGCTCGACAACTGGTCGCAGTGGTGGCCGCAGTCGGCGAACGCGCTCAATCTTCTGATCATCGTGACCGTGCTGGTCATCAACTTCGCGGTCAACAAGCTTACAGGCGCATCCATCGATAAAGGCGTAGGAGGTTAATCAAGATGCCTGAAATCATTCTGAAAAATGTTACCAAACGCTGGGGAGACTTTTTCGGCGTAAAAGATCTTACCATGACCATCGAGGACAGGGCGTTTATCACCCTGCTCGGCCCTTCCGGCTGCGGAAAAACGACGACACTGCGCATGATCGCAGGTCTGGAAACGCCTACTTCCGGCTTTATTTCCATCGACGGAGTGCCCGTCTTCGACTCTGAACGCGGCATCAACGTCCCGCCGCAAAAACGCGACATCGGCTTCCTGTTCCAGAACTACGCGCTGTGGCCGCACATGACCGTATACAAAAACATTTCCTTCGGCCTGGAAAACCTGCGCTGGAAAAAACCGGACATCGAGGCGCGCGTAGACGAACTGTGCAAAATGCTGAAGATCGAACAGTTCAAACAGAGATACCCTTCCGAACTTTCGGGCGGGCAGCAGCAGCGCGTCGCCATCGCCCGTACGCTTGCCCCCAAACCGAAGGTATTGTTTATGGACGAGCCGCTCTCCAACCTGGACGCAAAGCTGCGTTTGGAAATGCGCACGGAGCTCAAGCGCCTGCACGTGGATACGGACAGCACCTTTGTCTACGTCACCCACGACCAGCTGGAAGCCATGACGCTCGCCACCAAGATCTGTCTGATGGAGACGGGCGTGATGCAGCAGTACGATCCGCCGCTGATCACCTACAGCCGCCCGAACAACCTGTTTGTCGCGGACTTTGTAGGAAACCCGACCATGAACTTCCTCGATGCACACGCCGAGCAGGTCTCGCCCCGCAAAGTAAAACTGGACATCTACGGGCTGCAAGCCGTTCTCGAATGTGACGAGGACGTCGAAGTCCCTGCCGGCGAGGGAGCCAACGTCGTCGTGGGTATCCGTCCCGAATTTATCGACGTCAACGAGCAGGGCAAAGGAATCGAGGGAAAAGTGTACTCCACCCTCCCCTCCGGTATGGAAACGACCGTCAAGATCGAATATGCCGGACAGATCCTCACCTCCGTGGAATTCGGCGGTGTAGACTTTAAAGTCAACCAGCCGATCCATTTCTCCTTCCGCGGAAAAGATATCCTCCTGTTTGACAAACAGTCAACACAGAGGATCGGCGTCGGCGAACTCAAAGTCTGATCTTTCTCCCCGCCCGCAAAGGGCGGGGATTTTTTTGTCTTCCCCCCTTTTGTATATGTTAGATTGTATTAAAGAGATACAGTTTATTGAATAGAAATTGTACTTTTAAACGATAAAAGGAACGGATGCAGGATTTCTCCTGCATCCGTTCCTTTATAAATCCGAAGAAAGGTATTTGAAACTGAGTGAATGCTACGAAAAGGAGCAGTCGGAACTGACGGAGAAAGTCCGAAGTTTGAAATCAGCTATCGACAAACGCAAGCAACAAAACCGCATCCGAGATTTTATAAAATTGGTAGACAAATACAGCGACATCAAAGAACTGACTCCTGAGATCATTCGACCCTTTATGGATAAGATCATTGTTCATGAAAAGCGGGAAGAAAACGGTCATTCCAAGCAAAAAGTTGAAATCTTCTATACTTTTATCGGTGCGGCACAGTTCCGCGATTTTGTAAACATTGAGCAAGACTACGATTTAAACGAATAAAAATGCCCGCAAAAGCGGGCATAACAAAACAACATGAGAAAAGGCGTGGCTTTCACGCCACGCCTGATTCTCTTTTTCAAAGGCACTCCTTTACCTGAATTCTCTATCGGAATTGCGGTAAAGAAGGACACTTTTTGCGTCTGAAAGAATTACTTCAGTTCAGCGAAGTACTTGATGGTACGGACCATCTGGCTGGTGTAAGAGTTTTCGTTGTCGTACCAGGAAACGACCTTGACGAGCGTGGTGCCGTCACCCATGGGCATGCACTTGGTCTGCGTGCCATCGAACAGGGAGCCGTAGGTGATGCCGACGATATCCGAAGAGACGATCTCATCCTCGGTGTAGCCGAAGGAATCGGAAGCGGCAGCCTTCATGGCAGCATTGACGCCGTCCTTGTCCACTTCGCCCTCGACGATCGCGACGAGCTGGGTCAGGGAACCGGTGGGAACGGGAACGCGCTGTGCGCATCCGTCGAGAACGCCGTTCAGTTCGGGGATGACGAGGCCGATCGCCTTAGCAGCACCCGTGCTGTTGGGAACGATGTTGACGGCAGCAGCACGCGCACGGCGGAGGTCACCCTTGCGATGAGGCCCGTCGAGCGTCATCTGGTCGCCCGTATATGCGTGAATGGTGGTCATGTAGCCTTTCTTGATCTTAGCAAACTTGTTGAGGGTGTTTGCCATAGGAGCGAGGCAGTTGGTCGTGCAGGAAGCCGCGGAAATGATGGTATCGGAAGCCTTCAGGGTCTTTTCGTTGACGCTGTACACGATGGTAGGCAGATCGTTGCCTGCAGGAGCGGAAATAACAACTTTCTTGGCACCCGCATCGATGTGCGCCTGGCTCTTCGCTTTGGAGCAATAGAAGCCCGTGCATTCCAGAACGACGTCTACACCGATCTGGCCCCAAGGCAGATCTTTCGCGTCTTTCTCGGCATAGATCTTGATCTCTTTTCCGTCGACGATGATAGAATTTTCCGTAGCGGAAACCTTGTCTGCAAGAGCGTATCTGCCCTGCGCGGAATCGTACTTGAGAAGGTGTGCGAGCATCGCGGGGCTGGTGAGATCGTTGATCGCAACAACTTCATACCCTTTTGCGCCGAACATCTGACGGAATGCCAGACGGCCGATACGGCCGAAACCGTTGATCGCAACTCTTACATTAGCCATTTGAAATATCCTCCATTCAAAATAAATTTTTATCTCGGTTGCCTTTCTGTCAACACTGATATTATAACAAATTTGCAAAATTTAGTCAATAGTTTGCGCGAAATAGTTTAAATTTATACGGTCATCGCCTCTATTTGAGGTTTTCGGGATTGAGGCACTGCAGCTCTTCGGGAACGAACAGGCCGTCCTTGCGGATGAGCACGTCGTCGAACCAGATCTCGCCGCCGCCGTATTCGGGGCGCTGGATGAGCACCATGTCCCAATGCACGCTTGACTTGTTGCCGTTGAACGCATCATCGTACGCGCAGCCGGGCGTAAAATGGATGGAACCGCTGATCTTTTCGTCAAAGAGGATGTCGAGCATAGGGAAAGTGACGAAGGGATTGACGCCGATGGCAAATTCCCCCACGTACCGCGCGCCCTCGTCCGTATCCAGCACGGCGTTGAGTGCCTGCGTGTTCGAGGACGTCGCCTCCACGATCTTGCCGTTTTTGAAGACAAGACGGACATTTTCGTGCTTGATGCCCTTTTCCTGCGTGGGCGTGTTGTAAGTGATAACGCCGTTGACACTCTCCCTGACGGGTGCGGTGTATACCTCTCCGTCCGGGATGTTCATGTGCCCCGCGCACTTGACGGCGGGGATGCCCTTGATAGAGAAAGTGAGATCGGTATCCTTGGCAATGAGGCGGACTTTGTCCGTCTTTTCCATCAGCGACTGCAAAGCGTCCATCGCCCTGTCCATTTTGGAATAGTCGAGGGTGCAGACGTTAAAGTAAAAGTCTTCAAATTTTTCGGTGGACATGCCCGCGTTCTGCGCCATGGCGGGGTTAGGATAGCGCAAAACCACCCATTTCGTCTTTTTGACGCGGATCTCGTGGTGAACGGGGAAGGAGAAATTGCGGTCGAACTCCTGCATTTTGTCCGCAGGGACGTCGGAAAGCTCGAACGTGTTGTCCCCGCCGCGGATGCCGATGTAGCAATCCATGTCTTCCATGCGGTACTTTGCGTATTTTGCACGCAGTTTGCAGTGTTCCTCGTCCGTGCCCATCAGCAGAGCGCGCTCGACGGAAAGATCCACCGTCTCCGCAAAGGGAAAACCGCCTGCGGCAAACACCTTTTCCACGCACGCGTTGACCAGTTCGTGGTCGATCCCGCGCGCTTCGATCAGCACTTTTTCGCCCTTTTTGCAGGCGATCGAATAATTGACGAGCACGTCTGCAAGCTTATCGATCCTGGGATCTCTCATACAAGCCTCCTGAAAACGGGCAAAAAGACCTTCCCTCCGCCCGATCTGTTTTAAATTCTCTATTATTATAATACTTTACGAAAAAATTAGAAAGTAAAATCAAAGATATTTTTTAAATTATATTGATTTTTACGCCGTTTTGGTGTAAAATGGATAAGGATAAAAAATTACGGAGGATCTTAATTATGCCTTTGGTAACATCGACAGAAATGTTCAAAAAAGCGTACGCAGGCGGGTACGCGGTAGGCGCTTTCAACGTCAACAACATGGAGACCATCCAGGGGATCGTAGAAGCGGGCAAAGAGTGCAACTCCCCCCTCATCCTGCAGGTTTCCGCAGGTGCGAGAAAATACGCGAACCCCGTGTACCTCAAGCATCTGATCGAAGCGGCCGTGCAGACGTCCGGTATCCCCATCGTCATGCACCTCGACCACGGCGCAGATTTCGACGCTTGCAAATCCGCCATCGACGACGGGTTCACTTCCGTCATGATCGACGCTTCGCACCATTCCTTTAAAGAAAACATCGAGATCACGAAAAAGGTCGTCGAGTACGCGCACGCACGCGGCGTCGTCGTGGAAGCGGAGCTGGGACAGCTTGCCGGGATAGAAGACGCTGTCAATGTCAAGGCAGAAGACGCCTGCTTTACCCACCCCGACGAAGTGTGCGAGTTCACCGAAAAAACGGGCTGCGATTCCCTCGCCATCGCCATCGGGACAAGCCACGGCGCTTATAAATTCAAGCCCGGCCAGAAGCCGCAGCTGAGATTCGACATTCTCGAAGAAGTTGGCAAGAGACTTCCCGGCTTCCCTATCGTTCTGCACGGCGCATCCTCCGTCCCGCAGGACAAAGTTGCCATCATCAACAAGTTCGGCGGCAAGATGCCCGACGCCATCGGCATCCCCGAAGAAATGCTGCGCAAGGCTGCTACCATGGCCGTCTGCAAGATCAACATCGACTCCGACCTGCGCGTTGCCTGCACCGCGGCGATCCGCCAGCACTTTGTGGAGCATCCCGATCACTTTGACCCCCGCCAGTACCTCGGAGACGCGCGCGCAGCGGTCAAGGAACTCGTCAAGCACAAGATCGTCGACGTGCTCGGCAGCAACGACAAGGCATAAATTGAATATTCTTTCAGACCTCGGGGGGACCGCGTTTTGCGGCCCCCCTTTTTATGTGCTTTTTTAAAGCTTCCCTCTTTATTGTGGCGAAAAAAATTTTTTTCGCATACAATGAGGCATGACGCAAAAAAGATATGATCGCGTGCGCGCCGTTCTGTACGCCAGGAGATGGGCGTTTTCGAGAAATCCCGCTTACTTCAACTTCAACGGACTGGGCGGCGACTGCACAAACTTTGTTTCGCAATGCCTGTACGCCGGGGCGGGCGTGATGAACTATACGCCCGTTTTCGGCTGGTTTTACCGCTCCGCCAACGACAGGACCGCCTCCTGGACCGGGGTGGAATACTTGTATAATTTTCTGATCGGCAACGAGGGAGAAGGCCCCACTGCGGCAGAAGTGCAAATGCGCGAACTGCAGATCGGCGACATCATCCAACTGGGCCGCGAAACGGGAGATTTTTACCACTCCTGCCTCGTGACAGGCTTTCGCGGCAACGTGCCGCTGGTAGCGACACATACTTACGATGCTTTCCGTAAACCGCTGACCGCCTATGTC
>CALVHV010000053.1 GCA_944328845.1 uncultured Clostridia bacterium
GTATACTGTGAAAAAAAGGAGGCGGAAAACATGGATGCAGAACGGCTGAAGATCCTGACGGAAAGTGCAAAATACGATGTTTCCTGTTCTTCGTCCGGCTCTGCCCGCGCCAACAAAAAGGGCGGGCTGGGCAACGCTTCCGTCGGCGGGATCTGTCATTCGTTTACGCCGGACGGACGGTGCATCTCCCTTTTAAAGATCCTGCTGACAAACAAGTGCATCTACAACTGCCTGTACTGCCCCAACCGCGCGGAAGCGGACGTGCCGCGTGCCGAAGCGACGCCCGACGAGATCTGCGAGCTGGTGATGGCCTTTTACAGACGCAACTACATCGAAGGGCTGTTCCTCTCCTCCGCCGTGGCGAAAAACCCCGACTATACGATGGAGAGACTGGTGGTGACGGCGGAAAAACTGCGCAAAGAATACCGCTTTAACGGGTACATCCATCTCAAAGGCATCCCCTACGCCGACCCGCTTCTTCTGACGCGCGCAGCCAAGACGGCGGACCGCATGAGTTATAACGTCGAGCTCCCCTCTGCAAAGAGTTTAAAACTTCTTGCGCCGCAGAAGACGCGCGAAAGCCTGCTTTTGCCCATGAAACAGCTTGCACAACAAAAGAGCGAATATGCCGCCGAGCACAAGGGCAAGGGGAAATTTCTGCCCGCGGGGCAGACGACACAGATGATCGTGGGCGCCTCCCCCGAGGCAGACGGACAGATCCTGCGCCTTTCGCAGGCGATGTACAGAAAATTTTCGCTCAAACGGGTGTATTATTCCTCCTATGTGCCCGTGGTGCGGCACTCCCTCCTGCCCGACACCTGCACGGGGCTGCTGCGCGAACACAGGCTGTACCAGGCAGACTGGCTGATACGCTTTTACGGTTTTACCGCCGAGGAGATCGCGGGCGAAGGAGAAAACCTGCCGCAGGAATACGACCCTAAATGCGCGTGGGCACTGAAAAACCTGCAATTCTTCCCTGTAGAGATCAACACGGCGCCCCTCGAAATGCTCCTGCGCGTGCCGGGCATCGGCACGCTGGGCGCATACAAGATCATGAAGGCGCGCAAATTCGGCACCCTGCGCTTTGAGGATCTCGCGCGCATGCGCGTCGTACTCAAACGCGCCAAACACTTTATCACCTGCGGCGGAAAATTTTACGGAAGCGAGAACGTTTCCGCCGTGCGCAACCTGCTGGCGCTGGAAGAACACGACAGCAGCAGCGAACAGCTTTCCATGTTTTCCACGCTCGACACTTCCGCGAGCGCGCTGACGGGGCAATTATGAACGTTTATATTACGGACGGAACCGAAAACGGCTTTTACACCGCCGCGTTTTTTGCCTGCACGGACAGCGACTGTCTCGTCGCGTCGCAATCCGTTCAGCTCCCCCTCGGCGCGCAGGTTTGCGAAATTTCGGAAGACGAGGAAAAATGCGCGCGGGTCAAAAAGCGGCTGCGGCAATACGACGGCACTTGCCTGAACGACATCGGGCTGATCCTGCGGCGGGATTCCCCCGACAAAGAAATGGTCGCCCTGCGCTATCTGCGGCGCATCGTGCGCGAACGCGCGCCCGTACGGGACAGGCGCGCCGATCCCGACGTTGCCGCCGCGCTGGACGAACGGGGCAAAGTGACGCTGGAAACGCACCGCTTTACGGGATTTCTGCGCTTTATGGAGGGCGCAAACGGCGTCTGGTACGCCCCTTTTTCCCCCGACAACGACATTCTGGAACTGCTCCTGCCCCATTTTTTGCGGCGGTTGGGCGCCCAGCCCTTTGTCATCCACGACGTACGCCGCCGCAAAGCCGCCCTGTGGAACGGAAAGGACTGTGTCATCGTCCCCACGCAGGAGAAGGTGGAGATCTCCCTTTCCCCCGATGAGGACGATTTTCAGGCGCTGTGGCGGCAGTATTACGACAGTGTGAACATTGCCCAGCGCCCGCACGAAAAACAGATGAAGGGATACATGCCCGTGCGGTACTGGAAATTTATGCCCGAAAAAAATCCGAAACTGCGCTGAACGCCCGCATTCATTCGGGCGTTCAAAGCGGCGGGGCGCGCCTTTCGGACTCCGATCTCCCAACGTGCCCTCCCTTCCGATTTCCTCTCCGTACAAACGTACCGCCCCCGCACCCTGACCGAAGTTTTTCTGCCCGCGCCTGCCCTGCGCGGGTAATTTTTATGCCTGCCCTGTGCAGGCAATTTTTTGATCCTGCTATGTGAGGGCATTTTTTTCGCCCCCCTGCCCTGCGCAGGCGTTTTTTTGCGCCGCAGCGAATCGCTCCTCCGCAGACGAAAACGCGGATAGACAGTGCTTTTTAACGAAAAACGCTCCGCGCGGAAAATCCGCGCGGAGCGCACAGGCCCGCCCGATGCGGCGGGAAAATTACAATACTTTGGACAGAAATTCCTTGAGACGGTCGTCTTTCGGCGAACCGAACACCTGCTCGGGCGAGCCCTGTTCGCGGATCTTGCCCCCGTCCATGAAAAAGACGCGGGTAGCGACTTCGCGGGCAAAGCCCATTTCGTGCGTGACGATGACCATGGTCATCCCCTCGTCGGCAAGTTCCTTGATCAGTTCGAGCACTTCTCCCACCATTTCGGGGTCGAGCGCGCTGGTCGGCTCGTCAAAGAGCATCACTTTCGGATTCATGGCGAGCGCACGTACGATGGCGATGCGCTGGCGCTGTCCGCCCGAAAGCGTGGAAGGAAATACCTTTGCCTTTTCCGCCAGACCGATCCTGCCCAACAGGCGCATCGCATTCTGCTCCGCGTCCGCGACGATCTGTTTCCTGCTCGTCTGTACGGGGATCAGCGGGCGCTTTTTGTCCTTGGGACGGAAAAAGTTGGAGATTCGCGTAAAGAAATTGGCGCGGCGCGTTTTGCGCAGATCCTGCATCGCCACGTGCACAGGTGCAAGCGTGATGTTTTTCAGCACGTTCATGTTGTTGAACAGGTTGAACTGCTGGAACACCATGCCCATACGGCGGCGCTGAAGGTTGATGTCGACGTGCAGATCGCAGAGGTTGTTCCCTTCAAAGAAAACATAGCCGTCCGTGGGATCTTCAAGCACGTTGAGACAGCGCAGAAAGGTACTCTTGCCGCTGCCCGAAGGACCGATGATGGCAACCTTTTCGCCCGGGAGGATCTTTTCGCTGATGTCGTCCAAAACGACAAGATCGCCGTAACGCTTGGTCAAATGCTGTACTTCGATGAGCGCCTCTGCATCGAAGGGTTCGACGGGCGTTTTTTCCGTGCCGACAAACTTCGGCTTTTTCTGTTTAGCGTCTTTCACTCTTGCGCAGCCTCCTCTCCACCAAACGGATGATCACGGTAAAAAATGCGATCAGGATGAGATAGCAAACGGCGAGAACAATGTACGGCGCCATGACGTTTGTGCCGCCGTCCGTCAGCGTACGGAAAGCGAAGGTGAGGTCCATGATGGACGCATACCCCGCAACGGACGTATCTTTGGTGAGCGTGATAAATTCGTTGCCCAGCGTGGGAATGACATTTTTTATCGCCTGCGGAATGACGATGCGGAACATCGTCGTCGTATAGGAGAGACCCAGCGTCCTGCCCGCCTCCGTCTGACCGATGTCGACGGAAAGGATACCGCCGCGCATGATCTCAGAGACGTATGCGCCGCTGTTCAGTCCGAACACGATGCAGCATTCCATCAACCCCGACAGGGCGGAACCGAGCATCGGGAAGATAACGAAATGAAAGACAAAGATCTGCACGATGATCGGCGTTCCGCGGAACAGGGCGACATAGGCGTCCCCGACGTACGCGATGCCGCGCGCAACCTTGTTGCGCTTGCCCGCCACCTGAAAACAAGCGACGACCGCGCCGAGCAGGATACCCATGCACAGGCCGAAAATAGCAATGATCAGCGTGTTCTGAAAGCCCTGTAAAACCGTCTTGTATCCGTCGTTGGTGATAAAATTACGATAAAAAGATTTCCACATAACGCTTTATCAGGAAAGGTCTGCGTTGAGCGCCTTGACCATCTCGTTGATGGTGTATTTGTCGCCGACGACGATGTCCGTCTTGCCGTTGGAAAGTTCGCGGACGGAGGTGCCGATGTCTTCCTGCGCGGTGAGTTTGAGGTTGGTGAACTGCTCCGCATAGTCGTAACCGGTATAGCCGGCCGCCGCCTGGATCTTTTTGCCTTCCAGACCGCGCAGCACTTCCGCAACGTCCTCGCGCGTCTTGCAATTGTCAAAATCGGTGTTGCTTTCCAGCACCGCGATCTGCTGAGATGCATTGTAATAAGGGGTGGAGAACTGAACGTTTTCTTCCTTATCCGCCGTGATGGTCATGCCCGCCATGCCGATGTCCGCCGTGCCGTTCTGTACGTTCGCAACGATGGAATCGAAGTTCATGTCCAGGATAACGAGCGTCTTGTCCAGCTCGGCCGCAACGATCTTGGCGATGTGCATATCGATGCCTGCAAAGTACGCGCCCTCTTTATACTCGAAGGGTTTGAAGCCGCTGTTCGTAGCGACCACGAAACATTCGCTGCGGTCTTTGCCCGTATCCGCCACCGTGGTGGCAACTTCGCCGATATTCTTGGCCGTTCCGTTGACTTCCGCGTCGAACAGGGAATCGATGGTAACGCCGTCGATACCGTCGCCCTTCAGCTGCGCGATGATGTCGTTGATGCTGTTGAGCAGGCTGTTGCCGTCGTCGCTCTTTGCAACGCAGAACCCATATTCTTCGTCCGTCAGGTCGATGTTGATGACCTTCACTTTCTCGCTCTTCGCGCATGCCGCCATGGACACCGCGATCGCCGCGATCAACAGCGCGGAAACTACCGCCAAAAGTACTTTTTTCATTTCAGTACCTCTAAAAATAGATTTATCTGCCTCCGCCGGACCATAGCCGGGGAAAAGATAGCACAAAAAACTCCCCGCGCGCGTGCGCGGGTCAAGCGTGTTTATCATATCACGCCCCGCGCAAAAACGCAAGCTTTTCCGCGGGGCATTTTACATTTTTATTCGTTTTATTCAAAATATTTTTGCGTTTATCCAATTAAAAGAGCCCGTTTATGCAATTTACCATGTATCTCGCGTATGCCCCCGCGACGTTGACGCCCGTCACACGCTCCGCCTCGTTGAACAGCGCGTTGGAATTGACTTCGCATACATACGGCGTCCCCTCTTCGTCCAGGATGTCCACTCCGCAGTAATCCAGCTGCAGGATACGCGCACAGCGCTCCGCCGTCTCGAAAAACGCGGGCGGAGGAACTGCTTTTTCCCCTTTTCCGCCCGCCTCGATGTTGGAACGGAAATCCCCTTCGTTTTTGCGTTTCATGCAGGCGATTGCCTTTCCGCCCACGACGAGGATGCGATAGTCCTCCCCGGGCTTGCCGACCCTTTTCTGATACAGGTGCGGAAAAAGGCGGAATTCTTCCGCCACGGCAGCGAGCTCCTGCTCGTTTCCGATCAGGCGCACGTCCATGCCCCAGCTTCCAAAGCTCTTTTTGGCGATGAGCGGGAAACCGAGCCGCTCCCCCACGCCGCGCAGAAATCCCCTCGGAACGTGCGCGTCCGCATAATAACAGAGAGGCGCGGGAACGGTATCGGGCAGGTTGACCCCTCCCCCCGCCAGCGCGATGCAGGTGAGCATTTTGTCGTCACAATCCTCCACCGCCTTGGCGCTGTTGAACAGGCGCAGTCCGCTTCTTTCCAGCATGCGAGGCAGGTATTTGTCCTTATCCAGATAGACGATAAAGTCGTAATTTTGAGGGTACGTTATCTCATTTTCGGAGACATTGCTCAAAAAAGTTCCGTTTCTGACGATCTCCGTTTCCACGCCCAACAGGCGTAATTCTTCCGCCACGCGCTCTGCCTGACGGAGCATGCCCGCAGAACGGATATAGGCGTTGACAAGTACGGCGGCACGCATAAATTTCTCCTTTCCCCCTTGCGGGGATATGACGACGGCGCCGCAATTCGCGGCGCCGTATAAATTTAAGATCGGATGATGACGGCAAGGTATTTCAGAGGACATTCGCTCTTGTTGCGCAGGGAATGACTCTCCCCCGCATAGCACAGCAGCGTATCGCCCGCACGGACAGAACTGATCTTGTCCCCTTCGAGATATTCTCCCTCGCCTTCGAGAATATAGATGATCTCGCTGTCGTCCGTGTGCGCATGAAAGCCGATGGAGCAATCCTTTTGCAGGATCATCTCGTTGAATACGCGCACGTTAGCGGGCTTTTTTCCCGCCGTGAGATCTTTGAGCAGCACCTCTCCGTCGCCGCCTTTAAAACGGGGCGAAGAGGTATAAGGGAGGTCGGCACGCACGATCATGTCAGTCGCCTACCCGAATGACGCTGTTGACCTCCAGCACGTCTTCCAGCGCAGAGATCTTTTCGATGGCGCGGCGGACGGAGAGTTCGCCCGTTTCGTGCGTGATGAGGATGATGGGGATGTTGTCCATGCCCTCGCCCTTCTGGATGAGGTCGATGATGCTGATGTTGTATTTTGCAAAGATCCCCGCCACCTTGGCAAGCACGCCGGGACGATCCTTGGCTGTAAAGCGGATGTAATAGCGGCTCTTGAAATCGGAAACAAAGCGCACACCCTTTTCCGCAAACTGCGTATTCTTGAAAGTAGCGTACTTCTGCTCGCTGTGGGTAGCGGCATAAATGACGTCGGACACGATGGCGCTGCCGGTAGGAAGAGCACCTGCCCCTCTGCCGTACAGCATGATGTCGCCCACGCTGTCGCCTTTCAAAAAGACGGCGTTAAAGCTGTCGTTGACGGAAGCAAGCGGATGATCCTTGCGGATGAAGGCGGGATGAACGCGCACTTCGATGCTGTTTTGCCCGTCGTTTTTGCCGATGGCGAGAAGTTTAAGCACATAACCGAGTTCTTCGCCGTAGGCGATGTCCTGTCTGGAAATTTCCGTGATTCCCTCCCGATACACCTTATCCAAAGGGACTTTTGTGTGGAAAGCGAGGCTGGCGAGAATGGAAAGTTTATACGTTGCGTCGTACCCTTCCACGTCTGCCGTGGGGTCCTTTTCCGCATAACCGAGCGCCTGCGCGTCTTTGAGCGCCGTGCGATAATCCAGCCCCTCCCGCGTCATACGGGTGAGGATGTAGTTTGTGGTGCCGTTGATGATGCCTGTCAGGCTGTTGATGACGTTCGCCTGCATCCCGTCGATCAAGGTGCGGATGATGGGAACGCCGCCCACGCAGCTGGCTTCGAAATACAGCCCCGCATTGGTGCGTTTTGCCGCCTTTTCCAGTTCGAACCAGTGTTTGCAGAAAAGTTCCTTATTGGAGGTGACCACCGTCTTGCCACTGTGCAGCGCCGCCAGGACGAAGGTGCGGGCAGGCTCGACGCCGCCGATGACTTCGACCACGATGTCCACGCTCGGGTTGCTGACCACTTCCGCGATGTTGCCGCAGATCTTGCTCTCTTCCACCCCCAAATCCAGCGCGCGCTGGCGGTTGAGTTCGAGAACGCTCTCCACGGAGATATCCACGTTTTGCGTACGGCGGTAGAATTCTCTGTGTTCGGTGAGGATCTTATACGTTCCTCCGCCCACAACGCCGAGACCCAAAATAGCAACTCCGATGGTTTTCATATGATGACCTCCTGTCCCGTAATATCGCCGCGCAGGGCGCGGCGGAGCGATAAGTGCAGAAAAAACTCAGTTTTTCCCGCAAGTGCTGTTCAGATCATATAAATGCTTCAAACCGCGCAGGGTAAGAAGTTTGTCCACATAGTCGATGCAGGAGATCTCCTTGGCGATGATCTCGCTGAACCCGCCCGTCGCAACGACGCGCACTTCGGGGTTTTTCATCTCTTTTTTCATCTTGCGGACAATATAGTCGACCAACCCCGCAAAACCGAATACGATGCCCGATTGCATGTTCGTCGTCGTGTTTTTTCCGATGGCGCAGCGGGGCGTTTCGATCTCCACGCGGGGAAGTTTTGCCGTACCCGAAACGAGGGAATCCACCGAGCCGCGGATGCCGGGCGCAACCGCGCCGCCGATGAACTCGCCTTGTTCGTTGATCGCATTGAATGTTGTTGCCGTGCCGAAATCGATGACGATGAGCGGCGCGCCGTACTTGCGGATGGCGGCGACGTCGTTGACGATCCTGTCCGCCCCCACTTCGCGCGCGTCGTCCACGCGCAGGTTGTGCCCCGTTTTCAGCCCCGCACCAACCATCAGCGGCTCTACGCCGAGATAGCCCGTGCACATGTGCTGCACGGTATAGTTGAGGGCAGGCACGACGGAAGAAATGATGGCGCCGCCGATCGCGTCCTTGGAAATGCCGCGGATGGCAAGCATGTTTGTAAGAATGGTACCGTACTCGTCGCTCGTGCGCTTGAGTTCGGTGGCACCGCGGAAGGACACGATGAGTTCGTCCCCTTCAAACAGACCGTATTTGATGTTGGTATTTCCGACGTCGATGCATAAGATCATGGGCACTACCCGCCTTTTACGATTACTTTGTCTTTTCCCCGCAGGAAACGGGCCGCACGTCCTGCTCGGTTTCCGACTTCTCTTCCTTGCGGAAAAATCTGCCTTCCACCTTTTTCCCCACGACGCGAGCAACAGTATAAATGGCGGGGGAAGCCACGGCATTGATGATAAATTCGACGACAAAGTTCAGCCCCGCGCAGCCGATGACGAGGAAATAGAGAACAGTCTGCCCGTCTGCGACGAAGTTGGCGCTGAGCGTGTCGCTCATCAAAAGCGCGCCGAGAATAAAGAGACCCGTGTTGACGACGGGCGCCGCAAGCGCGGAGACGAGGACGGCAGCACTCTCGCTTTTGCCCCTCAGAACTTTAAAAAGAATGCCCGCGACAAACCCTGCCGCCGCACCCTTGACAAGGCAGAGAATGACGGTAAGCACGGGATGATCGCTGAACACGACAAAAGTAAAGTAATCCACCCCCATGACGCCCATGACGATGACCACGACGCCGAACGCGCAGCCGAGAAAGGCGCCAGCAACGGGGCCGAGAAGGATGGCGCCCAGCACGATGGGAATGAGGACGAAAGATACGCTCGTGGTACCGATCTTTACGCCGCTGCCCCAGATCTGCAGGACGATGACCAATGCGAGAAGCACCGCAAGATAGGCGATGTTTTTCGCAGAGAAAAACTTGCTTTTTTTCATGATTGCCTCCATCGGATTTCCGATCCCGGAATATCCGCAGAAAAAAATGTATTTATGCGCAGAAAAGGATTCTGCCCGCCCGGGGTGCAGATCCGACGCATACGAATGAATGTGCCGCAAACGCGGCGGAGAACTTTTTCGTCCTCGGAACATTATTATAGCAAAAACAACGGGGCAAAGCAAGTAAATGAATGTGAAAAGTTTTTGTGCAGCACCTTTTGCGCCCGCTTTGCGCGCTTTTTTGCCGAAAAAAGGTTTTTTCTGTCGTTCGGAACACTTTTTCGGGCGGAAGAATACATATGAGTATAAGGGTTTTCGCGCAGAAGTTACGCGCGGCTTGCCCCTAATTTACGCCGCGACGCAAAAAAATATACATATCCGCCGCGGCGATCCGGGAGGAAATATTCAATGAACTGTTTTGAAAACCTTGGCTGCAACGGATGCCTGTGGATCCTGATCCTTCTGCTCGTTTTGTTCTGCTCTCAGACGGGGGTCGTCAACAATATTCTTGACAGCTGCTGGCTGCCCGTCCTTCTCGCCATCGCTTACTGCGTATGCAAAAAGGGCGGTCTGTGCAACCTGTTCGGCGGCTGCGGCTGCAAGTAATCCGCCACCGTTCTCTTTGTCCCTGCAAAGCGGGGCGCCTGCGGCATCTTTGCCGCAGGCGCCTTTCGTTTTGTCACAAAAACTCTATGACGTATGGTTTTTTCAGCTTCTTTCCGCCTTTAAAAGATAGTATTGCACGGCGACGATGGTCTTGGCGTCGCGGATCTGCCCACTTTCGATCATGGCGCGCACTTCCTCCACGGGATAAAAGGCGCAGGTGATAAATTCGTCCTCGTCCGGATGAACGCTCCCCTCCCGCACGCCTTCTGCCTCGTAGATATAGATCTTTTCGTTCGTATAGCCCGGCGTGGGGTACATCGTATACAGGAGGCTCACCCGCTCGGGGACAAACCCCGTCTCCTCCTCCAGCTCGCGCGCGGCGGTGAGGGCAGGATCTTCTCCCGGATTGAGTTTGCCCGCGGGAATCTCCAAAAGTTCTTCCCCGTACGCATAACGGAACTGGCGCACGAGCAGGATCTTCCCCTCGCGCACGAAAAGTACGCACGCGCCGCCCGGATGCTCGACCGTCTCCCTCTTGCAGGGTTTCCCGTCCGGCAGGACGGCGTCGTCCACGCGCAGATTGATGATCTTGCCGCGGTAGATATAGTTCTTTTTCACCGTCTTTTCCGTCAGGTTCATAGCATCTCCTTCAGCCGCGCAAGCTCGGCGCGCATGGCGGCGATATGTTCGTTGTTTCTGCCGCAGGTGCGGGCAAAACGGTCGTACCCGCTGAGCAGCGCGCAGCGAAGCTGTATGCTCTGCGCGCCGGCGAGCGCATTGAGCAAGAGCAGGGCGTCCACCTTGTCTGCGGGCGCAAGCGCGGAGGAATAGACAAGCTTTTTCTCCCGCTCGATACAGCGCGCATCAAAAGAAGCACTGCGCTCCCCTTCCGCCTCTTCCTGCGGGGCAGGAGCGCGGAGCGGACGGCGGAGAGAAGGTTCCTCAAACATCTGCTTTACCGCGTTGCGGAAAGGCTTGACGACCTGGTTGCAGAAGGCGTAAAAGCTCTCGTAAAAGCTGCCGTCCTCGTAAAAATACTCCTGCAGAAACCAGCCGAGGTCCATCGTCTTGTTGTCAAACTCCATAAACAGGCAAAACACGAAGGCGAGCCGCTCGACGGGGTCTTCGGGAAAGAGAAGTTTTTTCTGCGCGTCTCCGTACGGGGCAAAGTTGAGATATTTGCGTTTTGCGCCCGCATAGTCGAAATGTTTGGAGGCATCGCGGAAAAATGCATACAGAAGGTCGGACATGGCGATCGACTGCAGAAGTTCGCCGATCTTGGTGTCCGCGATGATGTATTTGGATTGCATCAGCTCGTCGCAACGGCGCAAAAAGAGCGCGATCTGTTCTTTGCCTGTATCCATGTTTCCTCCCGTTTTCTGTGCAGATTTGACAACTTTTTCTGTTCGCCTATCATTATAGCACAAATTTCAGAAAAGTTTAAGTTAATTTTCGCAAATATCTTGCTTTTCCGAAAAATTTTATGTATAATATAGAAAAACAAGTTTTGGAGGCTTTTATGAAATCCATAAAAATTTCTCTTCAAATGGCACAGAACGTCAAAGAGTTCGTCAAGATCGTGCAGGATTACCCCTACGAGATCGATCTGAAGAGCGATAAATATGTTGTCGATGCAAAATCCATTCTCGGTATTTTCAGCCTCGACCTCTCCAAACCGCTCGTTGTCGAGATCCATTCGGACAGCTGCGACGACCTTTTGACCGCTCTCAAAAAATTTGCCTGACGCGGGCAATTTCATAAGAAAAACACAGGGGACAGAAACATCCGCTTTTTCATGAAAAAAGCGGATTTTTTGTCCGTAGAAAAAGAGATACCATCGAAGGAATCCCCCCATGCAGATCCAAGGCGATATGTTTGTCAACAAATTAATACTGCTGTTCGTCTTCGACAAAATGGAGAGCGCCCTTTCCGAGCGGACGATCATCGACATGTGCTCCACCAGCAACGACTGGATCAATTACATGGACTGCGTGATGATCGTTGCCCAGCTCTTGGAGGACGGCTTTATCTGCACGGTGGAAACCAACGACGATACCCTGTACACCATCACCCCCGACGGGAGAAGCTGCCTCGCCAACTTTTATATCAACATCCCCAAAAGCACGAGGGAAGAGATCTCCGTCTTTGTTAAAAACAACAGTGCAAGGTACAGGAACAGGCAGGAATGTAAATCCGACTACTACCAGAACAAGGACGGTACGTATACGGTGTTTTTGCGCATCCTTGCCCCCGCCCAGCCTATGCTGGAACTGAAATTTGTTGTGCCCGACCGCAAAACGGCGCAAAATATCTATAAAAAATGGGAACTGAAAGCTGCGGATGTCTACGCAGTGATCTATGAAAATCTTGTAGACTGAGCGCTCCGCGTTCGGCCGATATGTTTCTCCTTTCCCGAATGAGGTAATTATTATGTTCACTTACAACACAAAAGGCACCTGCTCCCGCCAGATCATCTTTGACGTGGACGCAGAAAACAAGATCCACAACGTGAAATTCATCGGCGGCTGCAGCGGTAACCTGCAGGGCGTTTCCAAACTGGTGGAAGGCAAATCGCTCGAAGAAGTCGAAAGCGTACTGCGCGGCATCAAGTGCAGGAACAACACCTCCTGCCCCGATCAGCTTGCACAGGCCGTCGTCGCATATAAAAACCGCGAACTGCGCGAACAGAAACTCTGACGCGCGGACAAGCTTTTTTTGGCGAAAGAACGCCGCATCCCCTGCCCATGGCGGGGATGCGGCGCTTTTTATTTGTGCAGGTATTTTTCGCGGGTGGCATTCCCGCCGCGGATATGGCGCTCCGCAAGATTTTTTTCCAAAACGTCGCGCACCCGCTCCCAAAGCTGCACATCCGTTTCCCGAAGCCGCTCCGTCACGTCTTTGTGCACGGTGGATTTGCTGACGTTGAAATGCGCTGCGCAGGCGCGCACCGTTGCGCCCGTTTCCAAAATGTACTCCGCGCTCGCGCGCGCCCGCCGTTCCATATACTCCCACATACAACGTTACCCCTTTCAGCGATTTTACGCAAGTGGTATATTGTATGTCGCATTTTGGCGGTATATGACGATTTTTCCCAGACAGCACAACCCCGTCCCCTTTTTCGCAGAAAGGCACACCCCCCTTTTACGCAAGAAAAGAACGCTGTCCTTGCACCTTGCCTTTCCCTTATCCGCCCTTTTTTCGCCCCGTCCTCTCGCGGTCAAAAAAAGGACGTTGTGCATTTTTTTGCACAACGTCCCCTCTTTTTTGAAACGAATCCTCTTGCCGCGCATCTCCTGCCGCAAGCGATTTTTAATATCTCCCGTACTTATGCGCCGCATTGTACATGGCGATCACGTTTTCTACGGGCGTATTGTCCTGGATGGCATGCGTGGGCGCAAAGTGGTATCCGCGCACTTTCATCATGATATCCAGCGTCTCCTTGCACACTTTCTCCGTCTCCTCCGCCGTGCCGTATGCCAGCGGGCCCGCCGTAGAAATGCAGCCGCGGAAGTTCAGCCTGCCGCCGAATTTTTCCGCAAGGTAAGCGGGGCTCATGTTTACAGCTTCCGGCTGCAGCGTGTCTACCCCGCGCACGCCCATTTCGATAAAATCTTCGTACACCCAGCTGCTGCTCCCGCACGTATGGACGATCGTGGGCAATTGATAAGACGTTGCGAGATCCACAAACATCTTGTGGATGGGCTTGATCTGCTGACGGTACAGATCCAGGCTGATCATCGGCCCGATCTGCGTTCCGAGGTCCTCTCCCAGCCATACGAAGTCCAGATACCCCTTGCATTTTTCCAGCAGACGCTCGGTCATCTTCAGCTGGAACTGCGCGCGCCTGCGGATAAAATCCATCGCCGCCTCGTCGTCCAGCATGATGTGCACCAGCACATCCTCCACGCCCATGATCCTGCCGTTGCTGTTCAGAACGTCCGGCATCCCCGGTCCGCCGATATACAGCCCGTATTTCCCGCCGTAACTCTTTGCCTGCGCCAGCGCCGTATCGTAATCGAAATCGTCCGCGTTCGGCACGGGAAACTTTTCAAACATCTCGTCCGTCGCGTCCTTGAGCGGAAAGTCGCAAAAATCCCAGTATCCGCCCGTCTCGTGCTCTACCCAGCGCATCACGCACCCTTCCAGAGGGTCTACGCGCCTGCCCTCGGGCGCCTTGAACAGAGGTTTGCCGATGTACGGCGCGCCGATGGGGCGATAGTCCACGCCCAGCGCCTCGAACAGCCCCTCGTAGTCTGTTTCTTTCAAACCCAAGGCATGGCAGAGGTTTTTATGAATGTTGGCATTGGCTTCGTACCCGATGGTCACGCGGTCTGTCTTTTCAAACTCGAACGTCCTGCGCACGCGCTCTTTTGCCGTCATCTTTTCGGGACTTTTTTCTATCTTCATCTCTTTCTCTCCTTT
>CALVHV010000054.1 GCA_944328845.1 uncultured Clostridia bacterium
GCTGTTTTGAGCCCCTTCCGCCACGCAGATCCCGACACCTACCGTGCCCTCCGTTTCGGAGGGCGCAGGCATGAAAGTGGCGACGTCCCGCAGCACCGCGTTACCATTCCCCAACAGGATATTGGCAAGCGAACCTCCTTCCAGCACGCTGTTGACGATGCAAGCGTCGCAATCCGCGTACAATGCCGCCGTTGAACAGCTCGCAAAGGAGTTGCTGAAAAGACAGCTCTCTCCCGACAGACGTACGGTATACAGCGCGCCCTGCGATGCGGAGACTTCCCCGCCCGCGACGCAGATGTTGTCTACCGTCCCGTTCCGCACGGAGAGAACGGCTTCCCCGTTTCCCGCGGCGGGAATGGATGCCTGCGAAGCGTCCAGCGTAAACCCGTTGCCGTACAGCGTTGCTCCGTCTACGACAACGGCAGAGGAATACCGCTCCGCGCGGATGTCGTTGAGAAGCACCTTGTTGCTATTTGCCAGCGAAATATCCGTCAGCTGTGCATAGTCGGACACGTTATAGCCGTCCACGATCTCCAGCGGCACGATGAGAGTATTGAGCAGGCTGTTGCGCCATCTCGCGGAAATTTCCACGCGCACAACGCCCTGCCCTTCGAACTGCGCACGGCCGTCCTTGCCGATCAAAACGGAAATACCCGCAGAGGATTGTTCCGTCGGCAGACCGTCCTTGGCGCAGATCACGGTATACTCGACGGAGATCTCCTCTTCCGTCAGGCCTTGGTTTTCGTGCTCGCCCGTAAAACTCCAAAGTTTTGTCATGTCGAAAGAGTTTCTGTTGCCCACCTTATACAAATAGACGTTGATGTTTTCCCATCCGTATCCGATGCACTCGAAGGGATCTACGCACTCTTCCGCATAAAATTCGTAACTCTTTCGGATGTCGTACTTTTCAAAACTGAGTGTGAGAGTAAATATCCCTTCGCCCGAAACGGAGACCGTGCCGTCCTCGTTGACGACGGCAAAGTCCGCATCCGAAGAAAGCGTGTAACTTTCATCCACGGGAATGTCCGCAAAGTTTTTGACTGCTTCGACTGCATACAAAAAGACCGCGCTTTCCCCTTTGGGAACAGACACTTTGTATACGCCCTCTTCCGTTTTCTCCAGGAGATCGCCCGTAAAGAGCGCCTCGCTCTCGTCCGTGACCGCACCCACGCGGATGAGGAAGGATGCCTGCACTTGCGCGTCGGATGCGGAGACTGCCAGCACCTCGATCTCGCCGGGAGCGATACCGACGATCTCTCCGTTTTCGGAAACAGACGTACCCTGCGGCGCGCGGGCCAGCGACCAGATCACGCGCCCGTCAAAGACTTCGGATTCTGAAACAAAATCGTACGCAAACATTTCGATCTTGTCTCCCAGCACCTCCAATGCAACGCTGTATACATCCTCTTCACATTCTACGCCGCGCACACCGATGCGAAAGGAAGTAACGGGAGCGCCGTAACTGAGAGAAACGCCCTCTACCTGCTGTCCGTTACAGTACAATGTCTGTCCGTCGATGGTGTACACATCCTCCCCGCAATGGATGGGGATATCCGCAGAATCGGCATAAAAGACAGAGGAAATTTCCGTATCCGATGGAACGGAAAGAAAGACGCCCCTGGCGTCCTCGCCGAAATAAAGAGCATTTGTCTGCACGGTAACGACGCTTTTCGGCAGCACGAGTTCGCCCGAAAAGTTTGCGAGAATATTTTCCCCGCCCAGAATCAACTCGGCAACGCTCTCCTCTCCGTATACGTACAGACTGTCCGTGAGCGTCTGCACACCCGGTACAAAGGCAACTTTCGTCGCCGACGAAAAGCGGAACACGCCGCTGTCGTTGACGATGGCCGTCTGTTTTACCTTTTCCAACAGAGCCGTTGCGGAAGCAGAATCGTATTTATCCTTGCAGACGGCGGTAAGACCTGCGATCGCGGCAGAAAAATCGGCGGCGCAAGACATCCTTTCCAGGGCATTAAGAGAATCCGCCAACCCGCTCCCCGAGGCATCGAGAAATACGTAGCCCTTTTTCACCATTTCCCGTATCCCGAACGAAGAGGCGGACACCGCATCCTCCGACGAACGCGTACGGACAGACATGAGAGCCTTTATCTCGTCCGAAAGAGAAAGCTGTACCTTGCCCGCATCGATATCATACCAAAAATGATACCCCTGAGAAGCACTCTTCGGACTGAGCACATCCGTCAGATTCTCTCCGTACAGCGCGAGGAGCGCTTCATACAGTTCTCCCGCGCTGTCGATGCTGTCCCCCGCATTCTGTGCGGTGAGGGAAATACTGATATTGGCAGCCGTCTGCTCGTCCGCGCTGATCTTCGCTTTATCGATCAGCGAAACAAAGGTAGGGATCAAAACAGATGCAAGGATCGCGATCACCGCAATGACGATGACCAGCTCCGTGATCGTAAAGGCCTTGCCGCGTTTCGGCTTCATGGTTCGATATGCTCCTTTGTAAAAACTTTTTAGATACTTTTGTCGGAACGCTCCTTCTCGTCCGCAAAGGGAACTGATTTTTCCCAAACGGATTTATTATATCATCATTTTTCGCGAAGTGCAATATTCCGCTCAAGGTTTTTTTAATTTTGTCACAAAAATACATTACATCTTCTGCTTCGGACGCTTAAAAACGCCGAGGGGCGCCCTAAAAGGACGCCCCTTCGCAGAAAGATCCGACTCTTTGCGTACAGATCGATTTGACGGCAAATGCCGCCTCCGCTTATTTTTCCCGTTGCGGTCATTTTAAAAAGTTTTGCAGACGTTCCGTTGCCTCGCGCGTGGTTTCCTCGCTTGCGAAAGCCGTCAGGCGGAAATACCCCTGTCCGTTTTTGCCGAATCCGCAGCCCGGCGTTCCCACGACGCCCGCCCCCGCCAGGAGCGCATCGAAAAACTGCCAGCTGTCCTCATACCCGGGGCAACGGAACCACACGTAGGGAGAATTTTTTCCGCCCGTGTACCAGATGCCGAGGCTGTCCATGCAATCGGAGATCAGCTTTGCGTTGCGGCGGTACACGGCCAGATTCTGCGCGATCTGCTGTTCCCCTTCCTCGGTGAACACCGCCGCCGCGCCGCGCTGGACGATGTACGGCACGCCGTTGAACTTGGTCGTCTGCCTGCGCAGCCACAGCTTGTTGCAGGAAATCCCGCCAAACTGCAATGCTTTGGGAACGACGGTATAACCGCAACGCGTGCCCGTAAAGCCTGCCGTCTTGGAAAAGGAACAAAACTCGATGGCACATTCCTTGGCGCCTTCCACCTCGAAAATGCTGCGCGCAAGACCCTTTTCCGCAACAAAACACTCGTAAGCGGCATCGTACAGGATCACCGCGCCGCGCGCGCGGGCGTAGTCCACCCATTCTTTCAGCTGTTCCGTCGAATACGCCGCGCCCGTGGGATTGTTGGGCGAGCACAGATAAATGATGTCCGCCTGTACCCCCTTGTCGGGCATGGGCAAAAATCCGTTTTGCGCGTTGGCGTCCGCAAACACGATCTTTCTGCCCGCCATGACGTTTGTATCCACATAGACGGGATAGACAGGGTCGGGAATGAGCACGGTGTTGTCCGTATCGAAAATGTCGAGGATGTTGCCGAGGTCGCTCTTGGCGCCGTCGGAAACAAAGATCTCGTCCGCGTCCAGCGCCACGCCGCGCCGCGCATAGTAAGCGCGGATGCTCTCCCGCAGAAAATCGTATCCCTGTTCGGGGCCGTAACCGCGGAAGGTTTCCTTTTTGCCCATTTCGGCGACCGCCTGCTGCATGGCGGAAATGACGGCGGGCGCGAGGGGGAGCGTAACGTCCCCGATGCCCATGCGCAAAATTTTCTGCTCGGGATGCGCCGCCGAAAAGGCGGAGACCTTGTGCGCTACGGTAGAAAAGAGATAGCTCTCTTCCAGCCGAAGATAGTTTTGGTTGAGTTTCATGCTCTGCTCCTTTTGTTCCGAAAACAATTATACGTTGTCCCGTTTTTTGTTAAAGCGCAGCGCCGCCGCGACAAATTCGCGGAAGAGCGGATGCGCCGCATTGGGGCGGGACTTGAATTCGGGATGAAACTGAACGCCGACAAAGAAATCTTCTTCGGGCAGCTCCACCGCCTCGACCAGCCTGTCGTCCGGGGAGGTGCCGCAGATGCGCATTCCCTTCTCTTCAACGGCGGCACGGTAGTCGTTGTTGAATTCGTAACGATGACGGTGCCGCTCGGAAATGTTGTCCCGACGGTAGGCAGCGTGCAGTTTGCTCCCCTTTTTCACCTTGCAGGGATAGGCGCCCAGGCGCATGGTCCCGCCCATCCGCACGCCCATCTGATCGGGCATGATGTCGATGACCGAGTGTTCGCCTTCGGGGTCGAACTCGGAAGAATTGGCGTCCGCATAGCCGAGGACATGTCGCACAAATTCGATGACGGCGACCTGCATGCCGAGGCAGATCCCCAAAAACGGAATGTGATTTTCGCGCGCATACTGCACCGCGCAGATCTTTCCCTCCACGCCGCGGCCGCCGAACCCGCCGGGCACCAGCACGCCGTCTACGCCGTCGAGGATGCGCGCAGTGTTCTCTTCGTTGAGCACCTCGCTGTCAACCCATTCGATCTCGACTTTGGAAGCATTTTCAAACCCCGCGTGCGCCAGCGCTTCCGCCACCGAAAGGTAAGCGTCGTGCAGCTGCACATACTTGCCGCAGAGGGCGATGCGCACCGTGTCCTCGCAATTCTCCGCACGGCGCAGCATCTCTTTCCATTCGGTCAGATCGATCTTGTTTTCGGGCAGGCCGAGGATGCGGCAGACGATAGAAGAGAGGTTTTCCCGCTCGAGCATGACGGGCGCCTCGTACAGAAGAGGCAGGGTGCGGTTTTCGATGACGCAGTCGCTGCCCACGTTGCAGAACATGGCGATCTTGCGCTTGATGTCCTCGGGCAGGGGCGCGTCCACGCGCGCCACGATGATGTCGGGAGCAATGCCCATGCCCTGCAATTCCTTGACAGAATGTTGGGTAGGCTTGGATTTGAATTCACAGGAACCTGAAATGTACGGAACGAGGGTGACGTGGATAAAACAGCAGTTTCCCCTGCCCGCCTCCATGCTCACCTGGCGGATGGCTTCAATAAAGGGCTGGCTTTCGATGTCGCCGATGGTGCCGCCGATCTCGGTGATGACGACGTCTGCCTTGCTCTGCGCGCCGACGTTGTAGATAAAGGACTTGATCTCGCCCGTGATGTGCGGGATGACCTGCACCGTCTGACCGAGATATTCGCCGTTGCGCTCCTTGTTGAGCACGTTCCAGTACACTTTGCCCGTCGTGAGATTGGAAAACTTATTCAGATTTTCGTCGATAAAGCGCTCATAATGCCCCAAATCGAGGTCGGTTTCCGCCCCGTCGTCGGTGACGAACACTTCGCCGTGCTGGTACGGGCTCATGGTGCCGGGGTCGATGTTGATGTAAGGGTCCAGTTTCTGCGACGCCACTTTATATCCGCGCGATTTGAGAAGCCTGCCCAGGCTCGCCGCCGTGATGCCCTTGCCCAGCCCGGAAACGACGCCGCCCGTAACAAAAATATATTTCATTTCCTTACCTCTTTTACAATTCGATCTCGCCCGTAAACACCGTGACCGCCTCGCCCGTCATCGTGACCGTGTCCGAAACGTTGATGACGAGGTCGCCGCCCCGCAACCTGACGAGGATGTCTTTTCCGCGCTCGCAGATACCGCAGGCGCAGGCGGCAGCCGCCGCCGCGCACGCACCCGTGCCGCACGCCATCGTCTCGCCGCTGCCGCGCTCCCATACGCGCATTTTGAGCGCGTTTTCTCCGATCTTTTGCACAAATTCCGTGTTGACCCGCTCGGGAAAAAGCGGATCGTTTTCAAACTTCGGGCCCAGCTTTTCCAGGTCCAGACCGTCGGGCGGCAAAAAGAGTACGCAGTGCGGGTTACCCATGGAAACGCAGGTGATCTCGTACTCCCCGCCCGCCACGTTCATCCGCTTGCCGACGATCGGCTGCGAAGAGCGCACGGGAATTGCCTGCGGCTCGAAGGACGCCGCACCCATATCCACGCGCACCCGATCTGTCTTTCCGTCCTTTTCATATAAAAACAAATGCTTGATGCCGCTCTTTGTCTCGATGTCGAGGCTGTGCTTTTTGACGATGCCGTTGTCGAAGAGATATTTCCCCACACAGCGGATGGCGTTGCCACACATATTGCCCTCGCTCCCGTCTGCGTTGAACATGCGCATCCGAGCGTCCGCAACGGAGCTGGGACAGATGAGGACAATGCCGTCTCCGCCGATGCCCTTGTGCCTGTCCGACAGGCGCACCGCCGCGGAAGAAGGATCGGGAAATTCTTCTTTCAGGCAATCAAAATAGATGTAGTCGTTGCCTGCCCCGTGCATTTTTGTAAATTTTTTCAGCATACGTCCTCCTGTTTTTGTGCCGTCAGCTCTCGTATGCGCTGAGGATCTGCAAAGCGATCTCGCGCTTGGAAAGGCGTTTGTTCATCGCCTGTTTTTCGATAAAGCGATGGGCGTCCGCCTCTGTCATGTTCAGGTACTGGATGAGCGCGCACTTGGCACGGTCGACCAGTTTCAAATCTCCGATGGATTCTTTCAGCCGCGCATTTTCGCTGCGCATGGCGCTCAGCCGCTCGTTGGATTTTGCGGCAAACTCCAGCGCGAACAGAAAGGCTTTGCCGCCCGCGCCGATGGGAAGGATGGGGATCCCCAGCCCCGCAAAGAGCCGTTCCCCTTCTTCCCTGCTGTTTTCTTTGAGGAGGGCGAGAAGTCCCAGCGACGTTTCGAGCGAAAAAAAGCGCGCCGTATCTGTCCACGCGGAAAGCGAGGACAGCACGAACACGGCGGCGGCAAAGCCGCCGCAATCTTCGCGCGCCGCGGCAGGATCGCACTCGATCTTCGCCGCATATCCCTTTTCTTCCAGCAAAGCGGCGATCTTCTGTGCCGCCGCGGGTACGTCGCTGCATATCAGGATGTTCATGGAAAGCACCTCCTTGTGCTCTGCCCTTTAATTTGCCGTGTACATCTGCCGATAAGGATTGTCTGTGTTCGCCGAAAGCCTGTAATAGCCCGAGCACAGATATTTTGTACTGTCCTTGCCGAATTTTTTGCACCACTCGCGCACCAGCTGCGCCGCTTCGCCCTCGGGCAGACAGTCGAGCTTTTCCGCCCTGACCTGTTCGGGAAGGCGGGCGGGAAGTTTGTTGCAGCGCAGGTAGATCTCCCCGCCGTGCATCCCCGTGCCGCAGAAGTTGCCGATGAGGGGCTTATCGTCCTCCGATTCTCCCAGCACGACGATGATGCCGCCCGCCTGGTACTCTCCGAGGAAACTTCCCGCCCTGCCGCCGATGACGATGGCGGGTTTGTTTTCCTTGTACGCCTTCATGTGGATGCCGGAGCGATAGCCCGCATTGCCCAGCACAAAGATCTTGCCGCCGCGCATGGCATAGCCCGTCGCGTCGCCCGCGCTGCCGTGCACGACGATCTCGCCGCCGTTCATCGTGTCGCCCGTCGCTTCCTGCACGTTGCCGTGCACCACGACGGTGCTGCCGTTCAGGTAAGAGCCGAGCGCGTTGCCCGGCGTGCCGTGGATCTCCAGTTTTTTGCCGGAAAGCCCGCCGGCAATGTAGCGCTGGCCATTGCAGTTTTCTATGTCGATAGTTTCGTCCGCGCTTTCCCGAACCTCTCTGTTGAGATCGGCAAAGTGGAGCCCTTTTGCGTCGATTGTCATTGTTTACACCCTCCTGGCCAGTTTTTGCTCGCGGTATGCCGCAGAAAATGCCATCAGTCCCGGATCCTTTTTCATAGCCTCGAAATCCACTTGGGAAAGGGGCGTTCTGTTGCGAAGGAGAGATGTATAGATCCCTGCCCGCTCCGGAAGATCGATGAGAATAAATCCGTTGAGTTTCTCTCCGTCAAAAAACAGCTTTTTGTAGGTATCGCCCTTCTTTTCTTCGTACGTATCCCCGCAATAGCTGCCTGCCGTGAGGACGTGCGAACCGAAAAATCCAATGGCGTTCATGGGGATCGCATTGGTAAAATGCGCTTCTCCGCCCGCCATATTCACTCCCGCGCAGGCGCCCTGAAACTGGGCGTTGGGCAGGAGAGCGAGGATACGGCTCCGATCGCAGGTGATGTCGAAGCTCTCCGTGCAATCGCCCGCGGCATAGACGTCTTTGAGGGAAGTCTCCTGCCTGTCGTCTGTGAGGATGCCGCGCTCCGTCTTGCCGCCTGCGTCGCGGACCAGTTCGACGTTGGGCCGCACGCCCGCCGCCACCACGAGGATGTCGAATGGAACGCGCGCGCCGCTTTTGAGAAGAGCGCTCCCTTTTTCCAGAGAAGAGACGCTGTCCGAAAGATAAAATTCGGCGCCGTGTTTTTCCAGCTGTTTCTGCACGAGGGAGGCGCCGTATTCATCGAGAATACTGGGCAGGATCTGCTTTGCCATATCCACGACCGCGACACTCTTCACTCTGTCGGCAATGCCTTCGAGGCATTTGAGACCGATGAGCCCAGCCCCGACAATGAGCACCCTCTTTTCGGGAGAAAGCTGTTTTTCGAGGGCGAGCGCGTCCGCATACGTCATGAACGTGAAGTACGGAACTTTGTCCAGCCCGGCCATGGGCGGAACAAAGGGACGGCTGCCCGTGGCGACGAGAAGTTTGTCGTATTTCAAGCTTTTGCCGCCCTGAAGATACACCTGCTTTTTTTCCGCATCGATGCGCTCTGCGTGCACGGAAAAGAGGGTCTTGATGTTATTTTTCTCATAAAAATCCGCGGGGCGGTATTTCATGCGCTCAGCGTCCGTTTTGCCGAGCAGATAATAAGAGATGAGCGGCCTGCCGTATGTATGGTATGCCTCATCCGAAAGGATGGTGATCTTGCCCTGTTTGTCGATGGCGCGGATGCGCTCTGCGGCGGCGATGCCCGCCGTAGAATTTCCGATGATGACGTATTCCATTTCAGTCCCTCTCCTCGTACACGATGGCGTTGTTGATGCAGTGTCTGACGCAGTTGGGTTCCCCCGTCAGATTGTCCGTACAGAGCATACACTTTTGCGCGACGCCGCCCTCGGGAGCGGGCATAATGGCGCCGAAGGGGCACACGAGCACGCAGGTGAGGCACCCGACGCACTTGTTTTGGTCGATGGCGACCATGCCGTCCTCAAAGGAGAGGGCACCCGAGATGCACGAGCGAACACACACCGCGTCCGTGCAGTGGCGGCAGTTGACGGCAAAATGCACGTCTCCCCCGTCCTCCACGCGGATCTTGGGGTGAATGACCTTGCCCTTGAGCGCCTTGACCATGTCGGTCAGGTGTGAGTTGGCAAAGGCGCACTCGTATTCGCAGAGATGGCATCCGAGGCACCATTTTTCGTTGACATAGATACGTTTCATAAAAAAACCTCCGCTTGCGGGTCCCGCAAACGGAGGTCTGCGGCACCGTGATCTGCCGATTTTTGCACGGCAAGCCATCACGGCACCATTTTACACATTGCCGTGAAGTTACATTTCGATATATGCGTCGCGCTCCGCACCGACGGAGACGTAACGGATCTTACATTCGCAGGCGCGTTCGATAAAATGAATGTAATCGAGCGCTTCTTTGGGCAGGTCCTCTTTTTTGCGGCACTTGGAAATATCGCAGTTCCAGCCCTTGATCTTTTCGAACACGGGCTTGCACTGATCGAGAACATCGGTAAACGGGAACTCGGTAAGAACTTTGCCATCCAGCTCGTACCCCGTGCAGATCTCCAGCTCGTCGTGTCCGGAAAGGATGTCCAGCTTGGTCAGCGCGATCTCGTCCGCGCCCTGGCAGCGGATGCCGTACTTGGAAGCGACCACGTCGAAGGGGCCTACCCTTCTCGGTCTGCCCGTCGCAGCGCCGTACTCACCGCCCGCCGCGCGCAGTTTTTCCGCCTTTTCACCGAAATACTCGCAGGTGAAGGGTCCCTCACCCACGCAGGAAGAATACGCCTTCATGATGCCGATGACGTTGTCCAGCTTGAGGTTGGGCACGCCCGCACCGATGGGCGCATACGCCGCGATGGTGTTGGAGGAAGAGGTATAGGGATAGATGCCGAAATCGATGTCGCGCAGGGCACCCAGCTGTGCCTCGAACATGATCTTCTTGCCCGCTTTGTTTGCCTCGTTGAGGTACAGCCCCGTGTCTGTGATGTACTCTTTGAGGGGTGCGCCGTACTCTTCGAAATAGGCGATCATGTCCTCTGCTTTAACGGGCTGTGCGCCGTAGGCGTTGACGATCGTGAGGTTTTTCCACTCCACGATGTCGGGAATACGTTTCTTCAAGAGCTCCATGTTGAGCAGTTCACCCATGCGGAACGCCTTTTTGAGGTATTTGTCCGCATACACGGGCGCAATGCCGCGCTTGGTGGAACCGAATTTTTTATCGGCAAGTCTCTCCTCTTCCAGGCAGTCCTGCTGCACGTTGTACGGCATGGTGATGACCGCGCGGTCGGAGATCTTCAGGTTTGCGGGAGAAATTTCGATGCCCGCTTCGCGCAGGCGCGCCATCTCCCCTGCAAGGTGCTTAATGTCGATGACCATTCCGGGCCCCATGACGCACACGACGCCTTCGCGCAGGATGCCCGAAGGGAGCAGGTTCAAAATAAACTTGCCGCGCTCGTTGATGACCGTGTGCCCCGCGTTGTTGCCGCCCTGGTAACGGCAGACGATGTCAAAATCTTTGGAAAGCAGATCGACCATGCGTCCTTTGCCTTCGTCGCCCCAGTTGATACCGACAATAGATGTTAACATATGAACTTCCTCACAAGATATAATTTTCAGAGAATGAGAAGCAACACTTCTCCACACTGTCTATTATACCTCATTTTTTCGCCCGTGCAAAGCAATTTTTGCACAAATTATCACTTTTTACATGGATTGCCCCGCATATTTTATGCCGAGCACGGAAAGCTCGGTATCCGTCAGCCCGATCCCGCGGAGCATCAGCCTGTTTCCGCGCAGCGCCTCGACGGAATTGATGCCCATGCCGCCCATCATCTCCTGCAATTCGTGGTTCCAGGCGGTGACCAGGTTGACCAGCCGCTTGTAACCCACGTCCGGATTCAGACGTTTGACGAGGTCGGGACGCTGGGTGGCAATGCCCCAGTTGCACTTGCCTTCATGGCAGGTACGGCAGAGATGACAGCCCAGCGCCAGCAGCGCCGCCGTGCCGATGTAGCAGGCATCCGCGCCGAGCGCAATGGCTTTGACAAGATCTGCGCTCGAACGGATGGAGCCGCCCACGATGATGGAAACTTCGTCTCGGATCCCCTCTTCGCGCAGGCGCTCGTCCACCTGCGCCAGCGCCAGCTCGATGGGAATACCCACGTTGTCGCGGATGCGGGTGGGTGCCGCCCCCGTGCCGCCGCGGTAACCGTCGATGGCAATGATATCCGCACCGCTGCGCGCGATGCCGCTGGCGATCGCCGCACAGTTGTGCACCGCCGCGATCTTGACGATGACGGGCTTTTTATAATCCGTAGCCTCTTTTAAGGAATACACCAGCTGACGCAGATCCTCGATGGAATAGATATCGTGGTGCGGCGCGGGGGAAATGGCGTCGATCCCCTGCGGGATCATGCGCGTTTCCGAGACGTCCGCCGAGATCTTTGTGCCCGGCAGATGCCCGCCGATGCCAGGCTTTGCGCCCTGCCCCATCTTGATCTCGATGGCGGCGGCAGCGTCCAGATAGTCTTTATACACGCCGAACCTGCCCGAAGCCACCTGCACGATGGTGTTTTTGCCGTATTTGTAAAAATCTTTGTGCAGGCCGCCCTCGCCCGTGTTGTAATAGATGCCCAGCTCTTCCGCCGCCCGCGCAAGCGATTCGTGCGCGTTGTAGCTGATGGAGCCGTAGCTCATCGCCGAAAACAGAATGGGCGCTTTCAGTTCCAGCTGGGGCGCGAGGGTGTTGATGAGCTTGCCCTTTTTATCCCGCTTCACCTGCGCGGTGCGTTTGCCCAGCCAGAGTTTTGTCTCCATCGGCTCGCGCAGAGGGTCGATGGGCGGGTTGGTGACCTGCGACGCATTGATGAGCATTTTATCCCAGAACACAGGGTATTCCTTGGGATTGCCCATCGAGGAGAGAAGCACGCCGCCGCTGTTTGCCTGGCGGTACACTTCGTTGATCGTCTGGTTGCTCCAGTTGCCGTTGACCTTGTACGTATCGTCCGATTTGACGATCTTCAGCGCATGCGTCGGGCAGACACAGACACACCGATGACAATTGACGCAGAGGGTGCTGTCCGACTTCATCTTACCCGTTTCCGCATCGAAGGAATGGACAAGGTTGGCGCACTGCCGCTCGCACACGCGGCAGGCGATACAGCGGCTCTCGTCGCGGACGACTTCGTATTCCGGTTGTATGTACAGGTTCATCGTACCGCCTCCTTGTCGTACAGTTCGTAAATGACGGGCTCGCCGCCCGCGGGGGCATAGACTTTATCCGGCTGAGGGCAGATCTCGCGAATGGCGCTCTCTTCGCTCGCCAGATACGCGACGTCCCCTTTCTCCGCACAGACCATGGAACGCAGTTTCAGCCTGTCGCCCAGCGACATCAGCCCGCCCGTGTATCCCAGAATGATAGAAAACGGACCGGTGACGAGCAGGGACGGGAACATCCTGCGCAGCAGCGTTTCCTGCTCGCGGGATTCTTTGTCCTTGTCCGCGATGGTCGACCAGAAAGAGGCGGCTATGACGTGCGCAGTCTCCTGCAAAGTCAGCCCGCGCTTGCGCACGAGATAGTCGATGATATAGGTGATGACCTCGGTATCCGTCTGCAGGGTGCATTTATAGCCGAACATTTCGATGTAGCGGCGGTTGGCGTCGTACGAGGAGATCTCGCCGTTGTGGACAACGGAAAAATCCAAAAGCCCGAAGGGATGCGCGCCGCCCCACCAGCCCGGCGTGTTGGTGGGATACCTGCCGTGACAGGTCCAGGCGTAGCCCTCGTACTCTTCCAGGCGGTAAAACCTGCCGATGTCTTCGGGAAAGCCCACGCCCTTGAAAATGCCCATGTTTTTGCCGCAGGAAAAGACGTATGCGCCCGCGATCTGCACATTGACACGGTTGGCACAGCGCACGACGTATTCGCGCTCATCCAGATGACTGTCCGCAAGCTTGCGGGACAGCGGCGTGACAAAATACCGCCAGATGAGCGGCTCATCCGTGACGGAAGGGATCTTCCGCGTCTGTATCTGCGAAGAATAGGCGATCTCGAAATGCCTGCCGAGAAATGCCTCCGTCTCCGCCTGCGCGCCCTTCCCGTCAAAAAAGAGGTGAAAGGCGTAAAAATCTTTATAGTGCGGGTAAATGCCGTACCCCGCAAATCCGCCGCCCAGGCCGTTGGAACGGTCGTGCATGACGGAAATGGAACGGATCATACATTCTCCGCTCATCCGCTTGCCGCTGCGGTCGATGATGCCCGACACAGCGCACCCCGAGGGGTTTCTGAATTGTCCTTCGCGCAACAACATAACTCTCTCCCATCCATGATCCGCGCCCCGACGGGCGCCTTCAAATTTCCGTTTTATTATAATTCATGCCCCCTTTTTGCGTCAAGCGGCGGCGTAAAATTCGAATTTTCGTCATTTTGAATACGAGGTATAAGCAAAAGTTAAGTTCCCCGCCCGCCCCGCCGCTTACGGCGGTATCGGTGTCCACATCGAGGACGGCGTGGTGCTGGCGGACAGCGCCGCCAGGGAGCGGCTGCGCGCCATGGCGCCCGACTCCTATCAGCGGATGGT
>CALVHV010000055.1 GCA_944328845.1 uncultured Clostridia bacterium
CGCCCTCCGCATATTTTTTGCGGAGGGCGGCAAACTGTTTTTATGCAGTGCGGACAGACCATGTTTTTTAAAAACAAACCCAAAATCCTTTCTTCTGCCACCGTGGCGGGCCCCAAGGAATGTGCGGGGTTGGTGGGCAGGTACGTCGACTACGCTCTGGAGGACGACATGTTTGCCGAATCCACCTTCGAGCGTGCCGAGCGGAAAATGCTTTTGTATGCCATCCGCTGCAGCCTGGAAAAGGCGGGACTGCGGGGGGCGGACGTCCTCTTGTCGGGCGACCTGCTCAATCAGATCATCTCCGCTTCCTTTGCCGCGCGCGAGACGGGGCTTCCCTATCTGGGCATTTACGGCGCCTGTTCTACCATGAGTGAGGGGCTCCTGCTCGCCTCCGTTCTGACGGACGGCGGCTATGCGGGCAACGCCGTCGCGGCGACGAGCAGCCACTTTTCCTCGGCGGAACGGCAGTACCGTTACCCGCTGGAGCTGGGTTGCACCCGTCCGCCCCAATCGCAGTGGACGGTGACGGGGGCGGGGAGTCTTGTAGTCTCCCGCGAGGGCAAAGGACCCTGCGTCACCTGCGCCACGGTGGGCAGGGTGGTAGATTACGGTGTGACCGACGTCAACAACATGGGCGCGGCAATGGCGCCCGCGGCGAGCAAGGTCATCCTCGCTCACCTGCACGACACGGGCAGAAGGCCGGAATATTACGACCTCATCCTCACGGGCGATCTGGGCGTTTTGGGCAGCAGGATCCTCAAAGACCTGCTGTGGGAGAGCGGCACGGACGTGTTTGCCAACCACGACGACTGCGGCGCGATGATCTACGCGCGCGCCGAGGACGAGTTCCAGGGCGGCAGCGGCGCGGGTTGCAGTGCGGTGGTGTTTGGCTCGTACATCCTGCGCGAACTGGCGGCGGGCAGGCTGAACAAGGTGTTGTTCGTGGCGACGGGTGCTCTCCTTTCCACCGTTTCGTCGGGGCAGGGGGAAAGTATTCCCTGCATCGCGCACGCCGTCGCCGTGGAAAACGATCTGTCGTAAAAGAGAGGGGACGTCCCCTTGAAATTTGTGCAAAAGTCGGAGAAGATCATGGAAAAATATACGGATATCCTGTTCATGTTTTTAAAGGCGTTTGCCGTGGGCGGCGCCATCTGCACGGTGGCGCAGGTCGTCATCAACTGTACCAAACTCACGTCGGGGCGCATCCTCGTCTTTTTCATGCTGTCGGGGGTGGCGCTGGAGGCGCTGGGACTGTACGGGTACCTTGTCGATTTTGCGGGCGCGGGGGCGACCGTTCCCATCAGCGGGTTCGGGTATCTGCTGGCGCGGGGCGCCATGCAGGGTGCACAGCGCGGCTTGTTCGGGGCACTGACGGGCGCGCTGAGCGCGGCGAGCGCAGGGATCACCGCCGCCATCCTGTTTGCCTTTGTCTTTGCCCTCATTTTTAAAGCAAAGTCCAAAAAGAATTAAAAAAACGCCGCATTTTGCGGCGTTTTTTTTCGGGAACAGATGTACAAATGCGCAATCGGGGTGTATAATAGAGGAAAGCCGCCGTGCGGCGGCAACGGGAGGCATCGGATGTTTACGCCCGAAGATCTGTCTTTTTACGGCGCGCTGAGCGCGGCACAGCGGGAAACGCTGCGTTCCTCGGCGCGAGAACATACTTTCGAACGCGGCGCGCGCGTGTACGACGGCGAGTGTACGGGGCTCCTGCTGGTGCAGGAAGGCAGGCTGCGCGCCTATACCCTGTCCGCCGAGGGCAGGGAGATCACACTGTTCCGCCCTGAAAAGGGGGAGGTGTGCCTGTTCAGCGCGTCCTGCGCCCTGCGCGGCATCTCCTTTCCTCTGTTTGTGACGGCGGAAACGCGGGCGCGCGTTCTGCTCGTTCCCGCAGACGTGTATAAAAGGTTGTCTGAGGAGAGCGCCGCCGTCGGGGCGTTTACGGCGCAGCTGATGGCGCAGCGATTTTCGCAGGCGATGTGGGTGCTGGACGAAGTGCTCAACAAAAAGTTTGACGCGAGGCTGGCGGCGCTCCTTTTGAAAGAGGAGGAGTATGCGGGCGGAAAGGCGCTCAAACTCACCCACGAACAGCTGGCGGCGCACCTGGGCACGGCGCGCGAAGCGGTGTCGCGCATGCTGAAATATTTCGAGAGGGAAGGCCTTGTCCGACTTTCGCGCGGCAGCATCCTCCTTGCGGACAGAGAAGGACTGGAGGCTCTCGCAAAAGAAAATTAAAAAATTATCTCCTTGTGTAACAATGTTACGGTAAAATGCGCGATTTTGGGTTATACTGTGTACAGAAACATCAAGGAGGACACAGCCATGGCTGTAGAAAAGATCACGGAAAGCAATTTCAAAGAAAAGGTTTTGGATTTCGAGGGGACGGTTTTGTTGGATTTTTGGGCAAGCTGGTGCGGGCCCTGCCGCATGATGAGCCCCGTCGTGGACGAGATCGCAAAGGACCACCCCGAAGTGCGGGTGGGAAAAGTGAACGTGGACGAAGAGGAAGCTCTTTCCCGTCAGTTCAATATTTTTTCCATTCCTACCTTCCTCATCATCAAAAACGGGAAGGTACAGGCGCAGACCGCGGGCGCACGCCCCAAAGCCGCGCTGGAAGCAATGCTTTGATCGCGCTTCCTGAATGGCGCGTTCATGAAAAAGAGCCCGCCGCACATTTGTGCGGCGGGCTCTTTTTCATTGTATCGGCGCGGATGCGCGCATGTCATCGCAGAGACTTCCCGTCGGGGCAGTGAGCGACTTTAGTCCTGTCCTTTTTCGGGTTTTGCGTCTTTCTCGTCTTGCTCATCCTGTTGGGACTGTGCAGGGCTTTCGCTTTGCTCATCCTGTTGGGACTGTGCGGAGTTGTCGCTCTGCTCATCCTGTTGGGATTGTGCAAGACTTTCGCTCTGTTCTTCCTGTTGGGACTGTGCAGGGCTTTCGTTTTGCTCTTCCTCTCGGGCGGGCGGCTTTACGTTGCGCGCGATCTTTTTCCAGGTCGGGCGGGAAAAAACGCCCAGACAGATGGAGATCGCATAGACGATCATGAACAGCGGGGACAAGAAGATGGCGGGCAGCAGTTTATGAAAGGGAGCATTGATCCGCTTCCGTTCGAGAAGCGCCGCCAAAAGAGACTGCAATGTAAAGGGCAGGTAAAAGGCAAACAGAAGGATGTACCCGATGAGTGTGCCGAACATGACCAGTGTGGCGGTATCGCCGAGCACTGCGGCGGCAATGATCTTGTATCCGTAATAGAGGGGGAACCACGTACAGGCGACCACGGCGATGGGCACGAACAAGAGGGTGAGGAACAGATCGAGGAACCCGAAGCGGAAGGTCGTAAAAAATTTGCCGAAACAGCGAAGTCCGTGCGTAAAGAACAGCTTGAACAGCCCGTTTCCCATGCGCTTGTTGCGATTGACCGTATCTTTGAGGGTCGAGGGCTGATCTTCGTAGACGATGGCGTCGGGTACGTAACGGGTGCGTTCTCCTTCCAGCATGGCTTGCAGGGTGAATTCAGCGTCTTCGCTCACGCCCATGCATTTCCAGCCGTCGTGGCGGCGCAGGATGTCCGCGCTCACCATCATGCCCGCGCCCGTCAGCATCTGGTCGGTGTGCAGGGCGGAGCGCACGTGGCAGGCGATGCGGCTGTCGCGTATGTAATACAGTCCCGATACGCCCGCCCACACGTTCTGATCGATGTTTTTGCTGTTTTCAAAGCACTTTGCGATCTTTACACCCGAATCGAAGGCGTCGTTCATGCGGGCGATAAAGTCGTCGTTCATCAAATTGTCCGCATCGAAGCGGATAAAGGCTTCGTAGTTGTCGTACTCCGCGAGGATCTTGCGGAATCCGTATTGCAGGGCGTAGCTCACGCGCCTGTGCTTGGGATCGTCGTCGTTGCAGCAAAAGACGATCGCCCCCGCTTCTTTTGCGCGCTCGGCGGTTTTGTCCGTGCAGTTGTGCGCCACCACAAAAACGTCGTACAGTTCGCGCGGGTAATTCTGCTCGAACAGTTTGCGCACGGTGTCGCCGATCACCTCCTCCTCGTTGCGGGCGGGGATGATGATACCGAATTTGTGCTGCGTCTTTGCAGGGGGATACTTTTTGGGCTTCAGCCAAAAAAACAGAACGTAGATGATCTGTACGGCAAAGGCGATCGAGCAAAGCACCAGAAAGACGTTATTGATGATGTCGATCACCCTGTTGAAAATTTCCATGTATGCTCCCGTTGCCTTTCAGAAAAGGAAAGGCGGAATAATCTCTTGTATTGTATCATGCTTCACAATATAAAGCAAGGGTTTTGCAGGGGAAGCGCCCATTTCATACAATGCGTCTTCCCGTGCGGATGTGCGGATCAAAATTTTCCCTCGTGCGGGCAAAGGGCGGATACCCTGCGGTGCGCATCCCGTTTGAAAGGCGGGCAAGGGTCACGGGCAAGGGGGCGGCGAATTATGATTTTTCAGGTCTCCGGTTTCGCCTGGCGGACGGGGCTCGCGTTTTTTCAGATCTCCGGTTCCGCGCGGCGGAAGGGGATCGTGTTTTTTCAAATCTCCAGCTCCGCATGGCGGACGGGGTCGGCGAGTACGGTCTTGAAATCGGTGTAGGTGACGAACCCCGCTTTGGCGCGCGGCGGCTTTTTGACGAAGCGGCGCTCGCAGTAGTCGACGGGCACTTTGTTGCCCTGTTTGGCGTCCGAAAAACAGGCGCAGATCTCTGCGGCGGCAAGCAGTACGTCGTCGGGTACCTTTCTCCCGTCCGTGCGGATGAGCACGTGCGAGCTGTGGTATTTCTGCGTGTGCAGCCATATGTCGTCGGGCGCCGCCTCGCGCAGCAGTCTGTCGTTCTGCACGTTGTTCCTGCCTGCAAAGATGCGGAATTTTCCCTTTTCGAAGGCGCGGAAGGGGACGGAGGGAGGATTTTTCACCTTTTTCTTTTCGGGCGGGAGGATCCCCGCACCGCGCAGCTCCTCTTCTGTTTCGGCAAGGTCGAGCGCGTTTTCCGCGCGTTCCAGGGCGGAGAGCATGCTCTGCGTGTAGTCGAGGTCTGCCTCCGCTTCCTCCCGTTGGGGCAGGACGGCGGCGAGGGTGCGCTTCTGTTTGTTGTATTTTTTGTAGTATTTCTGCGCATTTTGCGCGGGAGTGAGCGTCTTGTCCAGTGCGATCCTGACCGTCGCGGCGTTTTCGTCGTAGTAGTTGACAAGTTCGCATCCTTCCGCACCTTTTTTCAGCGCGTACAGGTTGGCGGTGATCAGTTCTCCGTAAATACGGTTTTTTTCCATGTCCGCGCAGCTGTGCTCGCGCTCGCGCAGGAGGGCAAGCTTTTTTTCTTCCTTTTTGCGGCGGGCAAGAAGCAGGCTTTCCAGCTTTCTCTTCTTTTCGGAAAAATTCTTATTCGTTTCCCGCTCGGTATAGTAGGCATCCGCGGCGGCGTTGACGGTGGGGTATTGTTCTCCGTCAAAGCGGGCGTGGAAATCCTTTGCCTCGCCGCCCGCCCGTTCTACGGCAGGGGAAACGTCGTCCGAAAACACAAAATCGCGGATACGTTGTGCGATTTTTGCGGCATTTTCGCCGTACGGCGGCGGGGGGAGCTGTTTTGCCAAAAGGCGGCAGGTGGGCAGGGCAAGCCCCGAAAGGTTGGAAAAGAGCGCCTCCGCCGTATCCCCGCCGCCGAGTGCGGAAAGCCTCTCCGTGAGGGCGGCAAGATCGGCGGGATTTGCCTTGTCCTGCGGTTCGGGAGGCGCGTATTTCACTCCCGGAAAGAGCACCCGCTTGAAATTTTCCTGCAGGGACGAAACCTTGAGGGCGCCCGAGATGACCCCCTCTTCCGTGAGGACAAGGTTGGAATATTTGCCCATGATCTCCGCATAGAGTATGCGGACGGCGCACGAAAATTCGCTGCGGCAGTCGAAGGTGAAGGCGAGGATGCGCTCGAAGCCCTGCTGGGCGACCCCTGTCAGCGTGGCGCCTGTCAGGTGTTTGCGCAGCAGCATGCAGAAGTTGGGCGCAACGTCGGGCGCGGTGCGGGGAATGTCCGACAGGATGGCGCGCGCCATCGAGGCGTTGGTGTTGAGCACCAGCTTTCTCGTCCTGCCGCCCGCGTAAAAGAGAATGTCGATCTCGTCGCGGGAGGGTTGGATGATCTTGTTCACCTTTCCGCCGCCCAGCTGTTCGTTCAGCTCGCGGGCAATGTGTCTCAATGTAAAGGCGTCCTGTGGCATAGTTGTCTCCTTTTGCGGTATTATAGCGTATTCTTTAAAAAAAGTAAATCAAATGCATAAAAACGCTTTGCAAATCTGTGCGATTGTGCTAAAATACTATAACGAGTAAAAAGGCAAATAATAGCAGGAGAAACTACTATGAAATACGAAGTGAAATCCGCCGAGAAGAGCACAGTCAAAATCACCATGACCTTCGATGCGAAGGAATGGGAAGCCGCCAACCAGAAAGCGTACGAACAGACGCGCGGCAAGTATTTCGTAAACGGGTTCCGCAAGGGCAAAGCACCCAGGCACGTCATCGAACTCAATTACGGAAAGGGCGTTTTCTTTGAAGACGCGCTCAACAACCTCTTCTCCGAGCACTATTACGACATCGTCGAAAAGGAAAAGGAGAACTTCACCGTCGTCGGCCAGCCCGAACTGTCCGTGGACGATATCAGCGAAAAGGGTGCGGCGCTCGTTGCGACCGTCGCCGTCAAGCCTGATATCAAACTGGGCGCATACAAGGGTATAAACATTCAGAAAGTAGAGTATACTGTAAAGGATGAGGACGTGGAAGCGGAACTCAAGCGCCTGCAGGAGCGCAACTCCCGCCTCGTTGCGGTGGAAGGCCGCGCGGCAGAGAACGGAGACACCGCCACCATCGACTTCTCCGGCAGTGTGGACGGCGAAAAGTTTGAGGGCGGCACGTCCGAAAATTATCCCCTCGTTCTCGGCAGCGGTTCCTTTATCCCCGGCTTCGAAGAGCAGGTGGTGGGCATGAACGTGGGCGAGAGCAAGGACGTCAACGTCAAGTTCCCCGAAGATTACCAGGCAGAGAACCTCAAGGGCAAGGACGCCGTGTTTGCGGTGACCCTGCATAAGCTGGAGAAGAAAGAGCTCCCCGAAATCAACGACGAGTTCATCAAGGACGCGGCGGGCGCGGAGAGCGTAGACGCGTACAAGAAAGAGACGCGCGAGCGCCTGGAAAAACAGGCGAAGGAAAAGGGCGACGCCGAGACGGAGAACAACATCGTCAAGGCGATCACCGAAACGTCCGAAGCGGATATCCCCGATGCCATGATCGAGAGCCAGATGGACATGATGATGCGCAACATGGAGTATCGCCTCGGCATGCAGTACGGCGGCATGAAACTTGCCGACTATCTCAAGTATATGGGCACCGACCTTGCCACCTTCCGCGAAGGGTACCGTTCGCAGGCAACGGAGACGGTCAAGAGCCAGCTGGTCGTGGATAAGATCATCCGCGAAGAGGGCATCAAAGCGGAAGAGGCGGACATCGACGCTAAGCTCGAAGAGTTTGCCAAAGCTGCAGGCAAGACGCTGGAAGAGTACAAGAAAGACGTGGACGCTTCCCAGCGCGAATACATCGCCAACGACATCGTCATCAACAAGCTGTTCGACTTCCTCAAGGCGAACAACAACATGACGGCGGAACCCGTCGAAAAGCCTGCGGCAAAGAAACCCGCCGCAAAGAAGACGACGAAGAAGGCGGAGGCAGAAGGCGAGGAAAAACCCGCAGCCAAAAGGCCCGCGGCTAAAAAGACGACCGCCAAAAAGCCCGCAGCCAAAGCTGCGGAAGAGGCAGGGGAAGAAAAACCCGCCAAAAAACCCGCGGCAAAGAAAACAACAAAGAAGGCAGAGGATAAAGCGGAGTGATCTCCGCGTTCCTCTGTACGACGAATAAAAACGGAGTGAACATGGACGAAATCAGAAACAACCTGATCCCGATGGTCGTGGAGCAATCCAGCCGCGGGGAGCGTTCGTACGATATCTATTCGAGACTTCTCGAAGACAGGATCATCTTCCTTTCGGGCGAGATCGGCGACGGCATGGCAAACACCATCGTCGCGCAGCTCATCTACCTCGAAGCCAAGGACATGAACAAGGACATCAGCCTGTATATCAACAGCCCCGGCGGCAGCGTGACGGCGGGTATGGCGATCTACGACACGATGCAGTACATCCACTGCGACGTCTCCACCATCTGTATCGGCATGGCGGCGAGCATGGGCGCATTCCTTCTCTCCAGCGGCACCAAGGGCAAGCGTTTTGCCCTGCCCAACAGTGAGATCATGATCCATCAGCCTCTCGGCGGTGCGCAGGGTCAGGCAAGCGACATCAAGATCCAGGCGGAGCACATCCTCAAGATCAAGGATAAAATGAACCGCATCCTCGCGCAGAATACGGGCAGAAGCATCCAGGAGATCGAACGGGATACGGACAGGGACAACTATCTCTCTGCAGAAGAAGCCAAAAATTACGGGCTGGTAGATAACGTATTCTATAAAAGATAAAACCGCGAAGAGATTCGCAGGAAAAGAGGGCAACGCCGCCGTTCGTTCATAGTATGTACGTAACCGCGGCGTCTCTTTGTCTTTGCCCTCGCAGGTCCCGCAGGCACACGGTCTGCGGAAGGAGGTAAAAAACATGGAAGAACAGTGCTGTTCCTTCTGCGGCAAACCCAAAAGCCGCACCAAAGTTCTCATCAGCGGCCCCGACGGGCTCGCCATCTGCGACGAGTGCGTGGAGATCTGCAACGAAGAGATCCGCGCGGCGGACGAAAAACCCGCCGACACCGTAGAACTGAAAAAGCCCGCCGAGATCAAAGCGGAACTGGATAAATACATCGTCGGTCAGGACAAAGCCAAAAAGGTGCTGTCCGTCGCCGTGTATAACCATTACAAGCGCATCAACAGCGGCATTTCCGGCAAAAACGATGACGTGGAGATCGAAAAGAGCAATATCCTCCTGCTCGGCCCCACGGGCTGCGGCAAGACGCTGCTCGCCCGCACGCTGGCAAGGATCTTAAACGTTCCGTTTGCCACGTCGGACGCCACCACGCTCACCGAGGCGGGGTACGTTGGGGAGGATGTGGAAAACATCCTGCTCAAACTCATCCAGAATGCCGATTACGACATCGAAAAAGCACAGCGCGGCATCATCTACATCGACGAGATCGACAAGATCGCCCGCAAGAGCGAAAACGTCTCCATCACCCGCGACGTGTCGGGCGAAGGCGTCCAGCAGGCGCTTTTGAAGATCATCGAAAGCACCATCGCAAACGTCCCTCCGCAGGGCGGCAGAAAGCACCCCCAGCAGGAGTGCATGCGCATCGATACGACCAACATCCTCTTCATCTGCGGCGGCGCGTTCGTCGGGCTGGATAAGATCGTGCAGGCGCGCAAGGACGATACTTCCCTCGGCTTCGGCGGCAAGGTGAAGAGCACGGACGAGATGGATTACCAGCTGTTCGACGACGTCAAGCCGCAGGATCTGACCAAGTTCGGTTTGATCCCCGAGTTTGTCGGGCGCGTGCCCATCGTGGTCAACCTGCAGCCGCTGGACGAAACGGCGCTGGTCAAGATCCTCACCGAGCCGAAAAACGCGCTCATCAAACAGTACCAGAAACTCATCGGGCTGGACGGGGTCAAACTGTCCTTCGATCCCGCCGCCGTCAGCGAGATCGCCAGCACCGCCATCAAACTGAAAACGGGCGCGCGCGGACTGCGCACCATCATCGAAAACCTGATGACGGACGTCATGTACGAGATCCCTTCGGACGGAGACATCCGCGAAGTGAAGATCACGCGCGATTGCGTGCTCGGCAACTCCAAACCCGAGCTGATCAAAAAGAGCGCATAAGCTTTTCCGCCCCGAGCTTTCGGGGCGGTTTTTGTAAGTACGGTCCCTCGTTTTTTGAACGAAAAGGAGAAAAAATGACCATTCATCACGATAAGATGGCGTACGGAAAACTCGCGTCTTTGCGCGAAGATCTTACGCAGGAACAACTGAATAAAATGTCGGAGCAGCTGGAAGGGGAGAGCGAATACGACAGGATGGTGCGCGGCGAACTGTACAACCCTGCCGAAGAGCAGCTCGCTGCCATGCGCAAGCGTGCGCGCCGCCTCTTTTACCGCTACAACAACAGCGAAGAGGACGAGCAGGAACTGCGCCGGACGCTCCTGCACGAACTGTTCGGCAGCCACGGGGAGCATATGTATTGCGAGCCGCCCCTCCGTTTCGATTACGGCTGCAATTTCCATGTGGGGGAGAACTTTTTTTCCAATTTCAACCTCACCGTGCTGGACGTTTCCCCCGTCCGTGTGGGGAAAGACTGCATGTTCGGGCCCAATGTCACCCTTGCCACGCCCGTGCACCCCTTGCTTGCCTGCGACAGAAATATGCGCACGGACAGAAAGGGGAACCAGTTCGACTATGAGTATTCCAAACCCATCACCATAGGCGACAACGTATGGCTCGCCAGCAACGTCGTCGTGTGCGGAGGTGTGACCATCGGCAACGACAGTGTGATCGGCGCGGGCAGCGTGGTGACGAGGGACATCCCCGCGGGAGTACTGGCGGCGGGCAATCCCTGCCGCGTCATCCGCCCTCTTTCTGAAAAAGACAAGATGCAGATCCCGGACAGATTTTAAAAAAACGCCCGCGTTCGCGGGCGTTTTTTCTGAGATATTCTTATTGATTTCAAGAGAAAAAGGGGACAGACATCGTACGAAAGATGCATACAAAACAGTTTTTCCCTTTCCGTAAAAAATTGTTTTATAATTTTGTGCCGGTTTCGTCTTCCAATCCAAGGAGATAATCGGCGCTCACGTCAAAAATTTTACAGAGTTTTTTGATGGATTTTATATCGGGTTCCGTTCTGCCCTGTTCCCAGCTGGCATACCCGTTAGGGGAGATTTTCAACAACTCGTAAACGTCCTTTTGCGTCATGCCCTTTTCTTTGCGGATTGCTTTTAAATTGTCTTTAAATTCCATAACGTCTCCTTGATTGACAATATTATTATAGCATTTATACCCAAAATGGGTTGATTGTACCCAAATCGGGTAGATCGATATAGACGAGTAAAAAGAGTCAGAGGAAACAATATTGTGATCTGTATAAATACAGGGAGAAAAAGACAGAACGGCTACATCGGAACATTTGGAAAGTACAGCGGAAGATATAAAGACTCTTGAATCGTTTTTTGGAGACGATTCTGGGTAACTGCGGCGCAAAAAAATACGCCGCAGAAAATTCTATGGCAGAACGCCCGCGCATTTTTGCGCGGGCGCTTTTGCCTGTTCGGGGCAGCGGGGGCAATGTTTTTTGCATAAATCGACGGATTGCGGCAACTTTTTTTAAAAAAACCGCAATGAGGGGATGTATACTTTCATTTGCAGAAGGAGGCGCGCGGTGATCGTCTATCTCGATCTTCTCATCCTCGATAATTTCTGCGCGGACGCCGCCCTTCTTTGGCTTGCCGTGCGCACGGTGCGCGGAAAATATTCTTTGCCGCGCATCCTTCTTTCCGCTCTGCTGGGGACGGCACTGGGGGTGGGGTACACTCTCTTTTGCCTGTATTACACGCTGCCCGCCGCCGTCGATTTTTTTCTCAAATACGCGGTGGCGCTGGTGCTTCCTCTCTCCGCCGCCCGCTTTGAAAAAAAGAGGAGCTATCTCTTCTGTTCGCTCGCCTTTCTCGGTTATATGTTTGCGTTTGCGGGCGCGCTCACCGCTCTGTGCGGGCAGAGCATGACTTCGGAAGGGAGTACGCTCGTCTATACCGTGTACGGGATCCCCTCGGGGGCGCTGGTGCTGGGGTGCGTCGTGTTTGCGGCTGTGGGGGAAAAGTTGGTAAAGTCGCTCCTCGCGCACACCAAAGTGCTCTCCTGTACGCTGGAGTGCGTTTTGCGCAAAGGGGAAAACACTCTTCGCCTGCGCGGGTTTGCGGATACGGGCAACCGCCTGCGGGACGGGCGCGGAAAGCCTGTCGTCGTGGCGGAGCGTGCCGCCGTTTTAAAGCTGTGCGGCGATTTTGACGGGTGCAGGACGGAAAAGATCACGGTCAAAACGGTCAACGGAAAGTCTGATCTTTTTGCCGTGCGCATCGATCTTTTGGAGATATATTTTAAAGAAGGGCGGCATACAATAGAGGATGTGACGGTTGCGATCAGCCCTTCTCCGCTGGCGGGGGAATACGGACTGATCTTGCCCGCTTCGTATGCGGAAGAAAAAAATTTTCAGGCGCGGGGGTGAAAGGGATGCTCAGGTGGATTCGCGCATCGCTCTTACGGTTCGTACATCAGCTGAAAGGGGAACAGAACGTTCTCGACTATATCTGCGGCAGCGAGGCGCTTCCTCTGCCCTTTTCCGCAGAGGAAGAAAACAGTTTGCTGGGCAAACTTTCGGACGGGGACGAACAGGTCAAAGCGTCTTTGGTCGAGCACAACCTGCGCCTCGTGGTGTACATTGCGCGCAAGTTCGACAACACGGGCGCGGACGCGGACGATCTCGTATCCGTGGGTACCATCGGACTGATCAAGGCCGTCAATTCCTTTCGCCCGGATAAAAACATCAAACTGGCGACGTACGCCTCCCGCTGTATCGAAAACGAGATCCTCATGTACCTGCGCCGACTGGTGCGCGTGCGCAACGAGGTGTCCTTCGACGAGCCGCTCAATACCGACTGGGAGGGCAACGAACTGCTCCTGTCCGACATTCTCGGCACCGAATCGGACGCGGTGTACAGGGACGTGGAGTCGGGCGTGGAGCGCGACCTGTTGCGCGGCGCTCTCAAAAAATTGCCCGAACGGGACAGGCGCATCATGAACCTGCGCTTTGGCCTGGACGGGCGCGAAGAGATGACGCAAAAGGACGTGGCAGAGCTTTTGGGGATCTCCCAATCGTACATTTCCCGCCTGGAAAAAAAGATCATCGCCAAGCTGAAAAACGAGATCGGAAAACTTGTATAAAAGGAGCGCCCTGCGCCGCATTTTTGCGGCGCAGGGCGCGGTTTTGTTTTTTAAAGAGTGGTTGCATCAGCCTGTTTTGCCCGAAAAAAGAGGCATTTTAAAAAAGTGCTTGCGGGCGGTTTTGCCCGAAAAACGGGGCACGTTTTGCGCTTTTTGAGACAAACGGGTCAGCGATTTGCGTATTTTGCGGCGATGATCTTGTTGTTGCGCGCGATCATGTTGAGGTAGCCGTCCACCGTGCGGGGGAAGCTTTCACATTCGGCAGGCTTTTCCGAAAAGTCGCGGTACCGCTGTACATATCCCTTGATC
>CALVHV010000056.1 GCA_944328845.1 uncultured Clostridia bacterium
TGCTCCTCCTCATCCAATTGCAGTACGAGCGCAAGGATATGGATTTTACCCGCTCTTCCTTCCGCGTCCGCGGCGACGTCGTGGAGATCTTTCCCGCGGGAAACTCGGAGATCGCCATCCGCGTGGAATTTTTCGGGGACGAGGGGGACAGGCTGTGCGAAGAGGAGGTCGTGACGGGCAAAGTGACGGCGGAACTCAAGCACATCTGTATTTTCCCCGCCAGCCATTACGCAGTGGGAAGTGTCAAGATGAAAAACGCGCTTGCCGCCATCGAGCGCGACCTCGAAGACGAGGTGCGCGCCTTCCGTGAAGACGGAAAACTGCTCGAGGCGCAGCGCCTTGAACAGCGCACCCGCTACGACATCGAAATGATGAAGGAAGTGGGGTATTGCAGCGGCGTGGAAAATTACAGCCGCTACTTCGACGGCAGAAAGCCGGGCGAGCCTTCCTTTACCTTGCTCGATTATTTTCCCGACAATTTTCTTGTTTTTATCGATGAAAGTCACATGACGCTGCCGCAGATCCGCGCCATGTATCACGGCGACCTTTCCAGAAAGACAAATCTTGTCAACTATGGTTTCCGCATGCGTTCGGCATACGACAATCGCCCGCTCACCTTCGAGGAGTTTGACGCGCGCGTCCCGCAGATGATCTGCGTCTCGGCAACACCCGGCGAATATGAGCTGAAAGAGGCGGGACAGGTGGTGGAACAGATCATCCGCCCGACGGGGCTTTTAGACCCGAAGATCGAAGTGCGGCCTGTGAAGGGGCAGATCGACGACCTGCTCGGCGAGATCAAAAAGGTGACGGCGGAAGGGGGCAGGGTGCTCATCACCACGCTCACTAAACGCATGGCGGAAAATCTCACCGATTACCTCAAAGAGAACGGTGTGAAAGTGCGGTACATGCACAGCGACGTGGATACGCTGGAGCGCATCGACATCGTAAACGGACTGCGTTCGGGCGAATTCGATGTGTTATGCGGCATCAACCTGCTGCGCGAGGGGTTGGACATGCCGGAAGTCAGGCTGGTCGCTATTCTCGACGCGGACAAAGAAGGCTTTTTGCGCAGCGATACGTCGCTCATTCAGACCATCGGCCGCGCCGCGCGAAACGCGGAAGGGCGGGTCATCATGTATGCGGACGTCATCACGGGCAGCATGCGCCGTGCCATCGACGAGACCGACCGCCGCCGCGCCGTGCAGGAGGCGTACAACAAGCAGCACGGCATCGTTCCCAAAACCATCGTCAAAGAGGTCAAGAGCACCCTCAACATCACCAAGAAACAGACGGTCACGGCGGACAAGATACGGCAGGAGGACATCCCTGCGGAGATCGAAAAGCTGAAGGCTCTGATGAAGGTCGCTTCCGCGCAGCTGGATTTTGAAAAGGCGATCGAAATTCGGGACGCCATCAATGTACTTAAAAAGCGCTTGTACAAGCGCTGAACGGCAGGAAGGATATGAAGGACGAAATTTTTGTTAAAGGCGCCAAAGAAAATAATTTAAAGGACATAGACGTTCACATCCCCCGCAACACGCTCACCGTGTTTACGGGGCTTTCGGGCAGCGGAAAATCTACGCTCGCCTTCGATACCATCTTTGCGGAAGGGCAGCGCAGGTATGTGGAGAGCCTCTCTTCGTATGCGCGTCAGTTTTTGGGACAGATGGAAAAGCCGAACGTGGAATCCATTGACGGGCTCTCTCCCGCCATTTCCATCGACCAGAAAACCACGTCGCACAACCCGCGCTCGACGGTTGGCACGGTGACGGAGATCTACGACTATATGCGTCTGCTATTCGCGCGCGTGGGTGTGCCGCATTGCCCGCAGTGCGGCAGGGAGATCCGCCGTCAGACGGTGGACGAGATCGCGGACAAGGTGATGGCGATGCCCCAGGGGAGCAAGATCCTCATCAATGCGCCCGTCGTACGCGGCAGGAAAGGGGAGTATACCAAAAACCTCGAATCCTTCCGTAAGAGCGGGTACGGCCGCGTCAAGATCGACGGCATCGTGTACGACTTGCAGGAAGACATCCGCCTGGATAAAAACATCAAGCACAACATCAGTGTGGTCATCGACAGGCTGGTGGTCAAAGACGGCATCCAAAAGCGCCTGACGGACAGTTTGGAAAGCGCGCTGCGCCTTGCGGACGGGCTTGTCGTCATCGATTGCGACGGCAAGGAAGACCTGTATTCCGTCAAGTATGCCTGTCCCGACTGCGGCGTCAGCATCGAGGAGATCGAGCCGCGCCTCTTCTCCTTCAACACGCCGTACGGTGCTTGCCCCGAATGTTCGGGACTGGGCTTCAAGCGCGCCATCGATCCCGATCTAATCTGTCCTGACAAGACAAAGACCCTGCGCGAAGGTGCGATCAAGATCAGCGGCTGGAATCTCGATTCTTCCGCCATGACGCAGATGTATCTTTCCTCGCTTGCCAAGGTGTACAATTTTTCGCTGGACGTGCCCGTCAAGGACCTGCCGCAGAAGGTGTACGACATGCTGATGTGGGGGAACGGCGGCGAAAAGATCGACCTTGAATACAATGCCTACCGTTTTTCGGGCAGCTATAAGACGGCGTGGGAAGGGTTTGCCAATAACCTGCAGCGCCGCTACGATCAGACGCAGTCTGACGGCGTCCGTTGGGACATCGAGCGCTATATGCGCACTTCCGATTGCCCCGTCTGCAACGGCAAGAGACTGAAAAAGGAGGCGCTGTCCGTCTATCTCGGCGGAAAGAACATCGCTGAACTGTGCGACCTGTCGGTGGAAGATCTGTTTGCCTTCTTCGACAATCTGCAGCTCACGCATACCGAGCATCTCATTGCGGACGTCATCCTGAAGGAGATCCGCGCACGGCTGGGCTTTTTGCGCAATGTCGGGCTGTCCTATCTCAATCTCTCGCGCAGCGCCGCCACTCTTTCGGGCGGGGAGTCCCAGCGCATCCGCCTCGCCACGCAGATCGGCAGCGGATTGACGGGCGTCCTGTATATCCTCGACGAGCCCAGCATCGGCCTGCACCAGCGCGACAACGAAAAACTGTTGAAAACATTGCTCGATTTGCGCGATCTCGGCAATACCCTCATCGTCGTCGAGCACGACGAGGATACTATGCGCGCCGCCGATTACATCGTGGACATCGGTCCCAAGGCGGGCGTGCACGCGGGAGAGGTGCTCGCCTGCCGCAGTGTGCAGGACATCATGAACACCCCCGCATCCATAACGGGAGACTATCTTGCCGGCAGGCGGAAAATCGAAGTTCCGCCCGTCCGCGTGCCGCCTTCGGACAGGTGGTTCGAGGTGGACGGCTGCCGCCAGAACAACCTCAAAGGCATCGATGTCAGGCTTCCCGTGGGGCTGATCACGGCGGTGACGGGCGTTTCCGGTTCGGGCAAGAGTTCTCTCGTCAATGAGATCGTCTATCCGTTTATGGCGAACAGCCTCAACGGCGCACATCTCGTTACGGGCAAATGCGACGGATGCAAGGGACTGGAATACTTCGACAAGGTCATCGCTATCGACCAGTCGCCCATCGGCAGAACGCCGCGCAGCAATCCCGCCACTTATACGGGCGTGTTTACCATGATCCGCGAACTGTTCGCCGCCACGGCGGACGCACGCGAGAGGGGATACAAGGCAGGCAGGTTCTCTTTCAACGTCTCTGGCGGCAGATGCGAGCACTGCTTCGGGGACGGCATCATCAAGATCGAAATGCATTTCCTGCCCGATATTTTCGTGCCCTGCGAGGTGTGCGGCGGAAAGCGGTACAACCGCGAGACGCTGGAAGTGAGGTGCAAGGGCAAAAACATTTCCGAAGTACTGGACATGACCATCGAGGAAGCGTGCGAATTTTTCCAGGCTGTTCCGAGTATTTATAATAAACTTAAGACCATCAACGACGTGGGGCTGGGATACATCCGTCTCGGTCAAAGCGCCACCACTCTTTCGGGCGGCGAGGCGCAGCGCGTCAAGCTTGCCACCGAACTCTCCAAGCGGTCGACGGGCAAGACCTGTTACATTCTCGACGAGCCGACGACGGGTCTGCACAGTTACGACGTGGACAAACTCATCAAAATTTTGCAGAGACTGCGTTCGGGCGGCAATACCGTCATTGTCATCGAGCACAATCTGGACGTCATCAAGATCGCAGACTGGATCGTTGACCTCGGCCCCGAAGGGGGCGACGGCGGCGGGCAGATCGTCGTGACGGGCACGCCCGAAGACGTCGCCGCATGCGAGGCGAGTTATACGGGGCAGTTTCTTAAAAAAATTTTACAGAACTGAGTCATGAAAAGAAAGGCAAAGTATAAAAAAAGGGAGACGACAAAGAAAGTCCTGATTATTGTCGGAGTGATCCTTGCGTGTATCGCACTCTTTATCTGGGTCAACGAGCCCGCCTTTTTCGGGATACGGTCCAGATTGCCTTACCGCATCGCGGTTCTTGCTGCAGTCTCTGCGGCGCTGTGTCTGTTTGCCTTTCATCCCTTTTTTACGCAGCCCGTTTACGGAAAGGTGCTGCTCGTGGCGGGTGCGGTGCTCGTTTGGTTCACTTTGTTTTTGTCCGACCGCGCTGTTTGCCTGCTCCTGTTTGCATACGGAACTCTTTCTCTTGCCCTCGATGCTTGCTTTTTCCTATATGGAGTTTGGAAAGAGAGTAGGGATGATCGGTACCGATTCAAAAATATTCCGCGGCTTACGCAGATTTTGACAGCTGCATTTGCGCTGTTGCTTGTTTTGCGTGAGACTCTTAAATGGGAGTACGTCCAAAGTGAATTTCCGTTTTGGCTCCCTTCGCTGATCGCGGCGGTATGCTTCAGCGTTCTGTCTCTCGTTGTCGTGCTGTTTCTGAAAGGCCTTCTTTGGAGAAAGAGGGAAAAGGTTCTGGTTCCCGTCCTTACCCTTTTCATTTCTTTTCTGTTCGTGTGGGTTGCCCTGTGTGTCTTCAACTATACTCTGGATAGCGGTGTACCGCAGCGTATCGAGGCGGACGTCTGCGACAGGGATATCCATTCGGGAGGGAGGACGCCGACCGTATACGAATTGACTTTGCAAACAAGAGATGGAAAAGAGATCGCTTTAAATGTTTCGCAGAAAGTGTGGCACGAGCTGAAAGAAGGGGATCGCATCATCGTTTCTCTGTACGACGGCGCACTGGGCGAATCATATTATATTTACGAAGAATAAAGAAAAGAACGGTCAAAAAGCCGTTCTTTTCTTTGTTTATAGAGTACTATGTCACACATAATGCGCTAAAAACTGCGTTAAAAGATGTTTTCGAAGGATACGGTGTACAGTTGAGGAAGCTGCTGGCAGATGACGGAAAGTACTTCCAGTTTGGAAAGAGCCTCTTCAAAATTTCCCGTCACGATGCAGCCCGTCGCCTCGCCCAGCCAGTAATCGATGTAGGCGATGTCTGCATGAGGAATGAGGATGTGCAGGCTCTTTTTTTCGCTTTCCCACAATGTCTTTACGGCGCCCGCGTCAGCGCGCGCGGCGCGCTCTTCCAGCGTCTTGTCGTACAGGGCGCCGACGGCGGCTCCGAATTTTTCAAAACGGCTGACAACGAAAAAGTGTTCCCCGATCCCCGCGGCAACGAGCAGGGCGAGGGTCATAAAAACGGAGAGGAGCGTCTTTACCATGAGCTTCCCTCCGGCAGACGGATGCGGAAGGTCGTGTATTTTTCGCCCTTACATTGCAGGTAGATCTTGCCCGTTCCGTCCAGCGTCAGCACAAACACGCTGCGCATGCTTTTCACGCCCCGCTGCTGCAAGATCTCCCGAAAGAACTCTTCGCACGTTCCCGTCAGGGAAAGGTTGTGTGCGACGAATTTCCCGTCGTCGATGATGAGCACGGGGAGAGAAACTTTTTCTTCTTTGGGGCTGTCCTCGCGCGGCATTACGGAAAATTGTCCGTTTGCCTCGTACAGGGCATACGCCGCTTCATCCAGGGAAAACATGCCTGCCGTCCGCATGGATTCGATAAGGTCGGAAAGATCGAGATGGTTTTTCTTTAACTGAGAGATGTCGATCCCGTTCTTGTTGATGACGACGGAGGGCTTACCGCCCACGATTGTCTGAAAGGGTTTGAAATTCAGATCGACGAGCAACATCAGCTGGTGCAGCAAAAAGATAGTGACGATGGATACGATCCCGTAGAGCAGGGGGATGGAAGAGTCTGCCATCGGGATGCATGCCAGTTCCGCGATGAGCAGGGTAATGACCAGTTCGAAAGGCTGCATTTCCCCGATCTGTCTTTTTCCCATCAGCCGCATCACGGCAAGCAGGGCAATGAAAATGATGGCTGTGCGCAATATGATCAGTCCCATACCCCAAGTTTGCCGCCCGCAAAAATTTTTATGCGCGCCCGCCCTCATTTACTTGCTTTCCCTGCGAAAATCGGCTATAATAACCGTATAAATGCAGAGTAGCCAAGGCGCGTTAAGTGTTGCGAAACGGGACGTTGTTCGCAAACGAAAGGATTTTTCCTGCGGTGCCGAGGCGCGTCCGTTGCAAGGATAGCCGCCCCGTGCGGGGGCGCACTGTTTTTCCACGGACCTCTCCAAAAACGGGAGGTTTTTTTCTATGTTCGCAAAGCTTTTAGGTTCCTTTTCCGCGGCAATGTTTACAAAATCGTTTATGTCGCTCAGTGCTGCGAAAAAGATCGCTTATCTGGCCGTGTTTACGGCGATCGCCGTCGTCATCAACACGATCTCCATCGACGTCACGCCCAGCTTCAAGCTCTCCTTTACGGCGACGGTCGGGTTTATCTGCGGCTGCTATTTCGGGCCGATCGGCGGGTTTTCCGTCATGCTCATCGGCGACATTATCGGCGGCTTTCTGGCGGGGTTCGTGCCCAACCCGATCATCACGCTCGGTACGTGTATGTTCGGACTTGTGCCCGGCATCATCGTTCCGTATTGCAAGTGGAATCTGGGTATTAAAGTTGTCGTCAGCTTTCTGATCTGTGCAGTCATTTCCACGATGGGGCTGAATGCGTACGGCATTTATCTGTTCGGCGGCAATAAATATACGTCTTATTGGGCATATCTTCTCATTGCGCGCGTCCCGCAGCTTGCGGTGACTTTCAGCAACGCCTTTATTTCCTATGCCGCGGCAAAATTATTGAACCGTTCGGCCATTCGTTTTAAGATCTCCTGAACAAGAGTTTGACCCAGCGCGGCTGCGCCAACCCCAGTGCCAGCAGGAACAGCCCTTCTGCGGCGGCAAGGATGGCTCCGCACAGCAGTGTCGCAGGCAGGGTGGGCAGAAGTTTAAAGAGAACGTTTTTCAGCAAGATCCCAAACAGGCAGGCGGGCAAGATCGCCGCCGTACAGCAAAGAGTGTGCTTTTGAAAGCGCACTTTTTCTTTACTTTTTTTTGCGAGAAGTGAGAAATTGAGCACCATGGTGATGCACGAGCTCGCCGTCATGCCGATGAGCAGGGCATAGATTCCCGCAAACTGCGGCAAAAACCACACGCACAGCAGGGTCGCCGCCGCGCCCGCAAAGAAAAAGGCGCACGTCTGTTTTTCGCAGCCGATGGAGTTGAGCGCGCTGGTGGTGATCATGCCTAAACTCATGGGCAAGAGCATAAAACAGCAGTTCCGGATGATCTCTCCGCCGTGCGTGCTGGAAAAGAGCAGGATTCCGATCTCGTCTCCCAAAACGAACAGGAGAGGGATGAGCGCGCAGGCGATGAGAGTGGTGATCTGCAGTGCGTGCTCGAGGTTGAGCCGCATTTTTGTGTGTTCCTGCCTGTAATAGTTTTCGGCAAGTTCGGGCACCATCACCAGGGACAGCGAACCGATGAGCGTTGCGGGAATGGTCAGAACGGGCATGCACATCCCCATGGCGATGCCGATCTCGCTCATGGCTTCGGCGTTGGTCATGCCTGCGGCGATCAGCCGCGCGGGCAAGAGGAGAGAGATGACGGAATTGATGAGGGAGTTGGATGTCCTCATCCCCGTGATGGGCAGGGCAGAGGCGAGCAGGGGTCGGAACTGCCGCTTGGGGTTTTTCAGTCTTCCGCCCTTGGCAAAATACCAGATCCCCGACAAAGTAAAGGAGACGAGATAGGAGAGCACGATCGCCGCCGCTGCTCTCTTTGCGCCGTCCAGCACATCCGTCATGGCGGTCACCAGCAGGATACCCGCCCCGATCATGGTCAGCTCTTCCAGAAGATCGATGATGCAGTAGGGCATAAACTGTTTGTTGCCCCACAGCGCGCCGCGGATGACCGAATAGACGGAATTGAAGACGAGCGACGGCAGGAGGATGAGCAGGACAGCCATGCACCGCGGGTCGGAAAAGAGAAAATCGAACCAGCTGTGTCCGAAGTACAGCAGGCAGAATGCCGGCACGGAAAAGGCAAGTGCGCACGCGAGCGCCGCGGAGACCACGGACTTTTGCGCGTATGTGTTGTTTTTGGCGCGGTATTTTGTGATGAGGCGGGAAACGGTCAGGGGGATCCCCGAAGCCGCCGCGGTCGCCAGAACGGCAAAGACGGACAATGCGATCTGGTAAATGCCCATTCCTTCCGAACCGAGTGTCCTCGAAAGGATGATGCGGTATAAAAATCCGCACGCCTTTTCGACGACGGAAAAAATAGTGACGTATGCCGCCGTTCTGTAAATGTTCTGCCTGCTCAAAGTCCACCTCGCCTGCAAAGATCACATTCTGTCGAATGTTGTCATAGTATGTATATAGCGCCGCCCGTGCGATTATGCACGGGCATTGTCATATCCGCCGCCTTTTTGCATACAATACAGTATCTTACTTTTTGGAGGAAAAGAGATGAGCGAACTTTGCAGTGCGGGAAAAAATCCGCTCGGTCTGCACGTGGTGGCGGAAGGGGAAACGCTCGTATCTCTGTGCGAGAGATTTTCCGTATCCGATTGCGAACTCATTCGCCTCAACCGACTGCACGCCTTTCCGCCGCCCGGCACGCTTCTGCTTCTTCCGCAGCCGTCGGGAAAGCTGTACGTGGTCCGTCCGGGCGAAACGCTCTCTTCTCTCTGTCAAAAGTTCGGCATGAGCGAGGAGGAGTTTGCCGCGCTCAACGGCGACACTTTTGTCTATCCCATGCGGCGCGTTCTCATAAAGGAGTAACCGCGCGGGGAAAAAGTTCATATACTGAAATATAGGAACCATGCCGCACGGTTGCGGCGGCTTCCCTTACTTTTTTACCAACCGGAGGTCTGTCATGTCGTTTTTTTCCAATTTTCAGACGGATAAATGTCCCGGTCCCATCAACGGGAACCCGTTGAGCGGGCTGGGCGAAAAAGTCTGTATACAGGCGCAACGGGTATTCGACGCCTGCATCAAGCAGGGGCAGAGCGAGGGCGTCGTCCTCAGCATCACCGATCCCGTACCCGCCAATCCTACATACCCTCTCACCTTTATCAGTGCCCGCAGTGTCACGTCCGCGGGTCAGGTGTCCGGCTTTCAGGTAGACCGTCTGCCCGACCGCGCGGGTTGCGCGCGCGTGCAGGCGACCGTCAATATCCCTGTCGAAGTCGTGTACACGGATGCCAACGGAACGGAGGGTAAAGCGAGTGCCGTGGTGACGGTCAGCGAAGACGTCATTCTGTTCGTGCCCCAGCCTTCCATCATGCCTTACGAAGTGCAGTGCGTGGTCAGCGCCGTCTCGCCCGAAGGTACTTTCAATTCTCAGGACAATACGTTCGTCGTCGATCTCTGCACGACGGTCATTTTGAAGATCGTCATCAACGTCGATCTGCTCCTGCCTTCCTATGGCTATTGCGTCATTCCTCCCGCGCAGGAATACACGCAGGAGGTCTGCGCGGGCTTTTTCGAGCTTCCGCTCTACCCGCAGGGCAATACCTGCTGCAACGGTTGCAACAAATAGCAAACCTGATCAAAAAAGCCGGTATGCGTGCATATCGGCTTTTTTCTGTGTAAGAGGGAAAGAGCGGTGTTTTGCCTCGCCTTTTTCGGGAAAGAGGAGGGCAGAACCTTTTGTCCCGCCGCGCCTTCTGCAAGGAGAGACGAAAAAGAAGGGGAAAATGCGGTCGGGTGCGGTCGAAACGCTTTTAAATACATTGTTTTTATGGTACAATGAATAAGATCAATTTCAGGAAGGAACGGAATGAAGGTATTTGCGGTCAGCGACCTGCATCTTCCGGGCAACCAGGCAAAGCCCATGGATGTCTTCGGGGAGAACTGGTCGGGGCATTTTGAAAAGATACGGGAGGACTGGAAAAATAAGGTCGGGGAGGAGGACATCGTGCTTTTGGCGGGAGATCTCTGCTGGGCGATGGCACTTTCCGACGCGATTTCCGATCTTTCCCGCATGAAAGATCTGCCCGGCAAAAAGGTATTTATTCGCGGGAACCACGATTTTTGGTGGTCTGGTATCACCGCGCTGCGCGCTTCTGCGCCCGATTCTTCCTTTTATTTTCTGCAAAACGACTGCGTGAGGTTTGACGGACTCGTCGTATGCGGCTCGCGCGGCTGGGCGTGTCCCGGGAGCACGGATTTTGCCGCTGCGGACGAAAAGATCTATCGTCGGGAGGGCGAGCGCTTCCGCCTTGCTCTGCAGAGTACGGAAAAACTCCGTCAGGAAGGGGACAAGCTGATCTGCATGATCCATTATCCGCCTTTCAATATGAAAAAGGAGCCCTCTCTCTTTACCGAGTTGTTCGAAAAGAGCGGGACGGACATCGTCGTCTACGGTCACCTGCACCAGAATGCGGGCGCCTATCCTTTGGTGTGCGAGCGGGGCGGGATCAGGTACTTTCTTACTTCCTGCGACCTGCTGGGTTTCCGCCTTGCGCAAATTCTTTAAAAAAATCTTTTCATACGCTTTACATTGAGCGGCGTGTGTGCTACAATAATTCCGATAAACGACTTTAAGAATGCGGTACGGGATGCCGAAAAGTCGAAAACGGAAGAAGACGGGGCGCACCGCGCCCGCTTTTTGCCATGCATTTTCGTATTTTTGTGCCCGTGCTCCGTCACGGGCTTTTTTCGTGCCGCAAAAAAGGGAGGAGTGGTATGTCGGAACACATAGTGCTGGACGAAGCCGCCATTGCGCGCACGCTCACCCGCCTTTCCCACGAGATCGTGGAAAAGACCAAGGGCACCGATTTCTGCCTGTTGGGCATCCGCCGCCGCGGTGAACTCATCGCCCGCCGCGTGCAGGGTCTCGTGCAGAAATTTTACGGCGTCTGCGTGCCTTGCGACGGCATCGACATCGGGATCTACCGCGACGATCTGGTCAGCGGCTTTTTCGTGCCGGACGCCAAGCTCAACGCCCCCGCCTTTTCGGTGGAAGGCAAGACGGTGGTGCTGTGCGACGATGTCCTGCATACGGGCAGGAGCGTCCGTGCTGCCATTGAAGCCATCTTCGATCTTGGCAGACCCGCCCGCATCATGCTGCTTGTCCTGTGCGACCGCGGCGGCAGGGAAATGCCTGTCAGTCCCGATTTCGTCGGCAAAAACATCCCCACTTCGCGGCAGGAATTTATCGATGTCCGTCTTCGTGAGATCGAAGGGGAGGACGGCCTCGGGATCACCGCCGCACCTGAAAAACGCTAAATTTTAAAAAGAGGTCATACAATGCTCGGAAAAGATCTTCTCGGCCTGTACGATGCGTCCGTCGAGGATATTCAGCTCATCCTCGATACCGCAGTCGGCATGAAAAAACTTCTCACGCAAAACCTGAAAAAGCTCCCGCACCTGCAGGGGCGCACGGTGACGACGCTCTTTTACGAGAACAGCACGAGGACGCGCTGCTCTTTCGAACTCGCCGCCAAATACCTCGGCGCGGGAACGGTGAACATCTCTGCTTCTTCCAGCTCCGTTCAGAAAGGGGAGACCCTTATCGACACAGGCTACACGCTGGATGCCATGAAAAATGACGTCATCGTCATCCGCCATCCGATGGGCGGCGCGCCCCACCTGCTCGCCAGGCACGTCAAGGCCTCCGTCGTCAACGGCGGCGACGGCATGAACGAACACCCCACGCAGGCGCTGCTCGACTTCTACACCATGCGCGAAAAATTCGGCTCTTTCAAAGGCCTGAAAGTCGCCATCCTCGGCGACATCAAACATTCGCGCGTCGCCAAGAGCAATCTCTTCGGGCTGACCAAACTGGGTGCGGAAGTGGTGATGTATTCGCCCGCCACCCTCATGCCGCAGGGCGTGGAGCGCATGGGCGCCAAAGTGGCTCGCTCGCGCGAGGAGGCACTCGCTGGCGCCAACGTCGTGATGGGGCTGCGCATCCAGCTGGAGCGCATGCACGGCGGCCTGTTCCCGTCTCTTGCCGAATATGCAAAATATTACGGCGTCGGCGAAGAACAGCTGAAACTGGCGGATAAAGATTGCATTGTCATGCACCCGGGTCCCGTCAACCGCGGTGTGGAACTCACGTCCGATGTCATTGATGCGGACAACTCCGAGATCACCGAACAGGTCCTCAACGGCGTCGCTGTGCGCATGGCGCTCTTGTTCCTGCTCGTCAAAAACAGACAGGGAGGCGAAAAGAATGAATAAACTTCTCATCAAGGGCGGCACCGTCGTCTTTTCGGACAGGTGCGAAGAGTGCGACCTGCTCATTGAAGGCAAAAAAATAGTCAAAATCGCAAAAAATGTTGAAGATAGCAAGGCAAAGGTGCTGGATGCGAAGGGGCTGCATGTCTTTCCCGGGTTGATCGATCTGCATGTTCACCTGCGCGAGCCCGGTTTCGAATACAAAGAGGACATTGCCAGCGGCAGCGCCGCGGCGGTGCGCGGCGGTTTTACGCAGGTATGCTGTATGCCCAACACCCAGCCGGTGTGCGATAATGCCGCCGTGGTCGGCTACATCGTTGCGCGCTCGAAGGAAGTGGGACTGTGCAAAGTGCGGCCTATCGGCGCCATTACCAAAGGGGAACAGGGCGAGCAGCTTGCGGAGATGGGCAAGATGAAGGATGCGGGCGCGGTTGCCGTCAGCGATGACGGAAGGCCTGTTTCCAACGCGCGCATCATGCGCCTTGCCATGGAATACGCCTCCGATTTCGGACTTATCTGCCTCTCTCACTGCGAGGATAAAGACCTTGTGGACGGCGGTGTGGTCAATGAGGGCTACAACAGCACGCTGGCGGGGCTGAAGGGCATCCCCCGCGCCGCGGGGGAGATCATGCTGGCGCGCGAGATCATCCTTGCGGAAACGCTGGGTAAGCGCG
>CALVHV010000057.1 GCA_944328845.1 uncultured Clostridia bacterium
GTCGTCTTGGATGCCGTAGCTGCCCGCCTTATCCTACGGAGAGCCTCCCGCGACGTATTCGTCGATGAAAGATTCGCTCAATTCATGAAAGAGCACGTCCGAACGGCAGGCGCCCGCAAGGTCGATCCCCTGCCCCAAAATGCACCAGCCCGTATAGACGCTGTGCCAGTTCCCCGAAAGCGCCGAAAGCGTTGCCTTTGCTTCCTGCGCGTTTTTCGGTTTGCCCAAAGCCCTTCCTTCGAACCACACGAGCGTGTCCGCACCGAGAACAAGAGCCTCGGGATGAGCGGCGTACACCTCCTCCGCTTTCTGCCGTGCAAGGCTGCAGACAATTTTTTCGGGAAGAAGAGAAAAATCTGCCTTCTCCTCCCCCCTGGCGGGAAGGATATCGAAATCGGGAAACAATTTTTTTAACAGTTCTTTTCTGCGCGGACTTGCGCTGGCGAGTATGAGCTTCATAAAAAAAGGAGAGAATAGCCGCAAATAAATTTGCGGCTACATTTCATTACAGGATTTCAAGATTTTTACGGAAGGACTTGCGGAACTCTGCGTTTGCCGTCATGGCATCGCGGATCTCCAGCGCAGCGTCTCCTTCCACTTCCGTCTTCATGATGACGGAATCGCCCAGCACGTCGCAGTTGATGCCCTTTACCGTGCCGCTGCAGCTGCGGTCGAGACTTTCGGCGATGCGCAGCATCACTCCCAGCTTCTTCACAGCTTCAAAGTCCTCTTCCTGCACGATGTCCTTATATTTTGCCCAATCCGCAGGCGAGATGTCTTCCTTCTTATGGCAGCCGGCCACAAATGCGGCGAGCACGATCTCCCGATGCGTGATCCCGAACAGCGTGGAGTTGAGGATCATGTAACAGCTGTGCTTCTGATGGTTGTAGAATTTGATGCGGTTGCCGCAATCGTGCAACGTTGCCGCCACTTTAAGAACTTTTAAGTACTGACGGGAAAATTTATGCAGCACGCGCAGCTGTTTGAACAGCTGTACGGACAGATTGACGACGTGTTCGACGTGTGCCTCGTCGCACTCGTAATACTTGACAAGACTGCTGAGACTGTACCCGAGAATGTCCGAAATAGGCTTTTCCTGCGTGATGGGCATCGCCTGATTGAACATGATCCCCTCGCGCAGACCGGATCCGCCGATAGTGAACACCTCGAAATTCATGTACTTCGTAAAGGCTTTGACGACGGCAAGAGCCGCAGGCAAAATATCCGCCCTGGTGGAAGAGAGGCCCTTGATCTTGCGCTTCTTGTCGATGTCCAGCACCTTGATGGTGTCGTAAACATATTCGAAGTCTTCCACGGGAAGAACATAATTGTGCACCGTATCCAGCGGGTATTTGCGCACCATCTTGCTGATCTTGAAGATGTTGCGGAAAGAGCCGCCCACACCGATCATCTGTGCGTCCGGATCGATCTCTTTGAGCCAATCGATGGCGGTGAGCTGTTCGGTGAAGAACTCCTCTACCTTTGCCGTCTGCTGCTCGGGAGACAGACCGTCGTCCTTGAACAGATCGGTCAGCGTAACGGCGCCGAACGGAAGCGTGACGTAGTTGAGCATGTTGCGGCGGTTGTAGTGGACGATCTTGGTGCTGCCGCCGCCGATCTCCAGAATGACCCCCTTGGGGATATCCATGGAGTTGATGACGCCGCGATAGACGAGGGTCGCTTCCTCTTCCTCACTGAGCACCTTGACTTTGATGCCGCAGGTCGCCTGGATCTCGTCGAGAAAACTGCGCTGATTTTTGGCGCGGCGAACCGCCGCCGTCGCAACGGCGATGATGCGGTCTACCTTGCTTGCGTCCGCGAGCTTTTTGAACATTTTCAGGGTGCGGATGGTCTCTGCCACGCGCTGAGGTTTCAAAAACCCGTCGCGCTCCATGTCCTGACCCAGACGTACGCTCTCCTTGAGCTCGTCCACGACCATATAATGCCCGTCGCCGAACAGTTCGACGATGACGAGCCTTGCCGAATTTGATCCTAAATCAATGATACCGATTTTTTCCAATGTGCCACCTCTGATGCAAAATATACAGCTGAACCCTCGGGACGATTCCCGTCAAAACTGTGAAATACTAAACTAAACCGAATATATTATAACATCGAATCGCCTTTTTGTATAGTAGCATTTTGCGTTTTTGTGCAGTTTTTTTGAAAAAAATATTCATAATTTTCAATTTGAAACTATGTGACAATCTTTTTGTCAATTATTAACTTTTTTTCAAAAATTATACTCAAAGAACTCGTTTTTTCAGGAAAAAAGGATTGTACAAAATGCACAACCCTTCCCCCGAAAGATAAAAAGCTCTTTATTATAGATATGCGCGCGAGTCAACCCAGCAACAGATCGCCGAGAGAGACAAAATCACGGACGACACACAGCGCGCCCGCACGCTCGAATTCCCCTTCCTCCGCAAAGCCGGAATCCAGCCCGATACAGGGGATCCCGCATGCCTTTGCACCGAGGACGTCGTACTTTCTGTCGCCCACCATCACCGTCCCCTCCGCGCCTGCACCGAGCGCCGAAAGCGCGTTTGCGACGATCTCTTCCTTGCCCGAATGTTCGTCCGACACGGCGCCGCACACGGCGTCGAAAAGGCCGTAAAACCCGAACCGCTTTAAGATGTCTTCCGCAAAGTAATAAGGCTTGGAGGTTGCCACCGCCAGGCGGATGCCCGCCGCGCGCAGCCGCTGCAGACATTCCTTTGCCCCGTACATGGGGGCGCACTCGAACACCCCTTCCGCCCTGTACAGGGCACGGTAATCGGACTTGACTTTCTCCGCCTCCGCATCGTCCATCCCGTAAAATTCTTTGAGGGCGGGGATGACGGGCGGGCCGATAAAGCGTTTGAGCCACTCCCGTGTATGCGCGTCGTACCCGTTTTTTTCCAGCGCGGCGCGCATGCAGCGAAGGATCCCGGGCGACGTGTCGAACAGCGTTCCGTCAAAATCGAAGAGTACTGTTTTGTAAACCATTCAATGCTCCTTGATACACTTGCGCGGGCAGACCTGTACGCACTTCATGCAGCCGACGCACTTGGAATAGTCGATCTCGGGCAAGCCGTCCTTCATGGTGATGGCCCCTTCGGGACAGTTTTTGGCGCACAGACCGCAACCGATACAGCCATGTTTGCACAGCTCCATCACGTCCTTCCCCTTGCCGTGGTTGGAACAGGCTATAAACACCTTTGCCGACTTGGGGATGCGCGAAATGAGGTTTTTTGGACAATCGAGGATACATGCGCCGCAAGAGACACATTTTTCTTTGTCTACGATCGAATACCCCTCGTCGCCCACGGAAATAGCACCGTAGGGACAGACATTGACGCACGTCTTTTTGCCGATACAGCCGACGGGACAAGCCTTGACGCCGCCCGCAAGCAGCTCGCAGGAGGCGCAGTCGCCGTAACCCTGATAGTCGTACTTATTGAAGCAGGCGTCCCCGCCGTTGCAATGCACGACGGCGACCGTCTCTTCCCCGATCTCCCCGCCGCCTAAAATTTCGGCGATCTTCTTTTTATTGGCGGAAGGCGTGGCGCGGCAATCGGAAAGCTTGGCTTCCCCTTTGACGAGCGCTTCCGCAAACTGCGCACAACCCGCCTTTCCGCACCCGCCGCAATTGGATTTTGCGAGCAGCGATTCCACGCGGTCGACGCGCTCGTCCCGCTTGACGGCAAAGACATTGGAACAGACGACGAGGATGACGCCGAACACCACGGCGAGGGCGAGCATGATCCCGCCTGCCAGAAGAATTTGTAAAAATGCTTGCATCTTTCCCCCTCCTTATGCCAGGATCCCGGAGAATCCCGCAAACGCCATCGCCATGATCGCCGCCGAGACGAGCGTGATGGGAAAACCCTTGAAGCACTGCGGAATGTCTGCCTTGTCCGTCTTCAGCCGCACGCCCGCAAGCAGGCAGATGGCAAGCAGGAAACCGATGCCCGTCGCCACGGAGACGGCAAACGCCTGCAAAAACGGATAGTTGTTGAATACGACCGTACTGTTTGCCGTGCCGAGAATGGCGCAGTTTGTGGTGATAAGAGGCAAATAGACACCCAGTGCACTGTACAGTGTGGGAGAAAAGCGTTTGAGGATCATTTCCAGCATCTGCACGAGGCTGGCGATGACGAGAATAAATGCCATCGTATACAGATAGTCGATCCCCAGCGGAAGCAGGACAAGGTTGTAAACGAGCCACGTAAACACGGACGCGACAGCCATGACAAAGATGACGGCAAAGCCCATGCCCGCCGCACTGGACATCTTTTTGGAGACGCCGAGGAAGGGACAAATACCCTGGTACTGCGAAAGAACGATGTTCTGCGAGATGACCGCCGCAAACATCAGAGAAATGACGGTAGCCATTATTTCACCTCCTCAAGCTGATCGGCAAGGGGCAGAACAGATCTTTTGATGCGCTCTTTGCGCTCGTTGATCTTCTGCATGACGAAATTGAACAGCGCCATCATGCACCCGAAAGTGATAAACCCGAACGCGCTGGCGCCCGCCCCCTGCATGACGGGGAAGCCGGGGATGGCAAAGCCCGCAAACGAACCGCCCGCAAAAAACTCGCGCACGATCCCGATGAGGCAGAGAGCACAGGTAAAGCCGAGCCCCATGGACACGCCGTCCAGCATACTGTACAGCGGCTTGTTGCAGGAAGCAAAGCTCTCCGCCCTCGCGAGGATGATGCAGTTGACGACGATGAGCGCGATAAACGCCTGCATGGTCGTATACAGTTCCGGCAGGAACCTGCGCATCACCATCTGCACGATGATGACAAAGGTGGAAATGATGACGATATAACAGGGAATACGCACCTTGTCGGGAATGACCCCGCGCAGGAGGCTGACGAACAGGTTGGAAAAGATGAGCACGAAAGTCGTCGCCACACCCATGGCGAATGCCTGAAAGAGAGAAGTCGTCATGGCGATGGTGGGACAGGTGCCCAACACCAGCACGAAGGTGGGATTGTTTTTGATGAGTCCGCCCAGAAGCGTCTCTTTTATTTTGCGTTTATCCATTGTTCTCCCCTCCCACATGTTCTTTGTAGTACTCGACAGCGGCATTGACGGCATTGAGCACGCCCTTGGAGGAGCCCGTCGCTCCCGAAACGGTATCGGCAGACAGGGCATTGAGAGAAGAAACTTCACTGCCCACAAAGGATTCGAGGAGTTTGGCGTCTTTCACTCTGTCGATATACGTCTGGCTGGTATCCACCTCCCCGTAGCCCGCTTTGGAAATGACTCCGTCCTGTACATACAGGTACACCTGCACGGTGCCGCCCTGGAATCCCTTTCCCTCCGCAAGGAAGGCGTGTACCTGCCCGTCGTCGGAAACGGCGTAATAGACGACCTTTCCGTCGCCGATCGTCTGTCCCTCCGCGTCCGTCATTTTACTGAACGTAGCGCCCGTGTCTTCGGAAAACCTGTCGTAGGCGCTCTGCAGCGGGTCGACGTAAGTGATCATATTGAAAAAGCCCAACAGCAACCCGCTGCAAAGAGCGATCGCCGCCAGGACGAGGACGCCCTGCAGCATGGAGCGAAATTTTGTCTTGTCCATGTCAATTTCCCTCCATTTCTCTTTCGATATAGTCGAAACATTCCACCAGCATATCCCGCAAAGCGGTGTTGCTTACCGTTGCGGAAAATTCGGAATCGGTGGAGAGCTTGGAAAGGGTCGCCACTTCGTGTCTCGTCTTTCCGATAAACAGCGACAGCTCCGCCAAATATCCGTACTGATTTTCCTTGACGGCGACGATGTCGGAAATCGTCATGCTCTTCTCGTCTACCGTGACCGTGTATTCCCGCTCCTGCGGCCAGCCACCGATGTTGAAGGTGCCGCCGATCTCCACGATATACGAGCTCCCCTCCTTTTTTGCGTCGAGAATGTATTCGTACGTCCTCGGGCGCAGGCAGAAAGCGAGCGAGCCTGCCGCAATGGCGAGCGCCAGCGCAAGACACAGCGCGCGCATCGTCCATTTCATGACCTGCGGTTTGAGCTTGCCGGACTTGGTGAGCTGACCGAAGCGCACGGGCAGGATGTAATGATCCATGACGGGCACGAGCAGGTTCATGAACAGGATGGCGAGGGAAGTGCCTTCGGGATAAGAACCGAAGCAGCGGATGACGCCCGTGATCAGACCCAGCCCCACCGCATACAGAATACGGTTATACCTCCATTTGGGGGAAGTGGCGTAGTCGGTCGCCATAAACACGGCACCGAACAAGAGTCCGCCCGACAAAAGCTGCAGGACCATTTCTTCCGCGCTTTGATAATAGAACAGGAAAAAAGCGGCAGCCGTGAGCAGATAGACGGCAGGGATGCGCCAGTCGATGACCCTGCGAACGTACAGATACGCGCCTCCCGCCAGCACGGCGAGCTTACACGTCTCACCGATACTGCCGCCGACGACGCCGAACAGAAGCTGCAAGGCGTACCCTCCGAAGCCGGAAACACCGAGGAAACTCCCCTGCAGAGCGGAGATCCCGCCGCCCAGATAGGTGGGAGCGGTGACGATATCCGTAGAAAGAATGTTGCCGCCGATATCCGCGCCGATGTACTGCCCCATCACCGAAGAATAAGCGAGGAGCAGGAAGACGCGCGCCGTCGCCGCGGGGTTGGCAAAGTTTTTGCCCAGCCCGCCGAACAGCATCTTTACGACAATGATGGCAAACACGCCGCCGATCACAGCGATGTACCACGGGGCACGGGGCGGAAGGTTCAGCCCTAAGATCACGCCCGTCACCAGCGCCGAAAGGTCGAAGGTAAATGGCTTTTTCCGCACGAGGTTGTACAGCTGTTCGCTGACAAAACAGGTCAACGTGCACAGAAAAACGAGCAAAAGCGCATACAACCCGAAGAACACGACACCGCAGACGAGGCAGGGCAAAAGCGCGATCAGCACGTCTGCCATCACGCGGCGGGTGTTGGAATTGTCAAGTTTGTGCGGCGACGCCGCAACGCTGTAATTGGATATTTCCGCCATGCTAAATCTTCCTCTCTGCTATGATCTTTTTGGCGAGCCGCACACTCTGCGTGAGGAAACGCTTTGCGGGACAGACGTACGAGCAGCAGCCGCAGGCGATGCAGGAAGAGGCGCCGTACCGCTTTGCCTCTTCGTAATCCTTGCGGAAGAGCGCATCCTCGATAAAGGTGGGCGAAAGCCCCATCGGGCATGCCTGCACGCACCTGCCGCAGCCGATGCAGACAGAAGCCCTCTTGTCCTCACATTCCGTCTTGTCGAGGAAGAGCAGGCTGGACGTCGTCTTGCTCGTGCAAACTTTCAGCGAAAACACCGCCTCCCCCATCATGGGACCGCCGCTGACGATGCGCGCGCAGTTTTCGTCCGCGCCGCAATAGGCTGCGATCTCGCGCAGGGGCGTGCCGTTTTTCACCCAGAGGTTGGACGGAGTTTTGACGCATTTTCCGCTGACAGTCATCACCCTTTCGTAGCAAGGCGTGCCCTTTTCCACCGCTCTGCACACGCTGAGCACAGTGTGGACGTTGGAGACGACCGCACCCGCCGCGACGGGAAGCCCGCCTTCGGGAACGACCCTGCCCGTGCAGCTGTAAATGAGCTGTTTTTCTGCGCCCTGCGGGTAGCGGGTGCGCAGCGCACAGACACTGATATCCCCCTCTTTGCACAGAGAGGAAAGCAGGGAGATCGCATCCGGCTTGTTCTTTTCGATGCCGATGACGGCGGTTTTTGCACCGCAGGCAAGCATGCAGTAGCGCACGCCGCGCAGAAATTCTTCCGCGTACTCCTTCAGGATGCGGTAGTCGCAGGTGATGTACGGCTCACATTCCGCCGCGTTGACGACGAGCACGTCTGCCTTGCCGCCCACGTTGAATTTGATGTGTGTGGGAAACCCCGCGCCGCCCATGCCGACGATACCCGCCTCTTCGATGCGCGACAGAATGCTCTCCCCCGAAGGCGACTCCAGGGGCGCAAGCGATGTGCTTTCGTCCGTAAAGTCGTTTTCTATGAGGATGTGGTCACGCTTTTTTCCGGACGCCGTGATGTGTCCGACGACTCCCTTGACGATCCCCGCGACGGGAGAATAAATATTTGCCGAAACGCCCTCCGCTTTGCGTGCGACCAGCTGCCCGCGCAGCACATGCTCCCCCGCCCCCACGACGGGGCGGGCGGGCTTTCCGATGTGCTGGGAAAGCGGCAGCCACACCTTTTGCGGATCGGGCAGAACGCCGATCGGCGCTTCCGCCGAAAGCGCTTTACAGTCTTTGGGGTGTACCCCTTTGCCGAATGTAGCCAAAAAAATCCCTCCGAAAAAACAGGCAAACGCGCGCCCGCCCGCAGGCGGCGCGCCGCGCCGATATACATTATTTATTGTATCATATTTTGCCGCGGCTGTAAAGAATTTAAAATTCATTGCCCCGCATTTATTTCTGCTTTTGCGCGAGGAGCGCCTTTGCCCCCAAATAAAACTGATAGAGCGACAAGAGGCACAAAAACACGCCGAACCCCGCCCGCAGAGCGCCGGGCGCCACCCCCTGCACGAACAGCGCCCCCAGCGCAGACAAAAGAGTTGCGGGGACCATCATCCATACCGCGCCTTTGGCGTCCAAAAGCCCGTTTTTTGCGTGCACGCGCAGCGAGAGCAGAGACATGGGCAGAAAAGTAAACAGATTGACGGACTGCGCCATGTGCTGCGGCACACCGCAAAAGAGCGTGAGCAGCGGGATAAGCACGGTGCCGCCGCCCATTCCCATACCGCCCAACACGCCGCCGAAGATACCCGCCGAAAACCAGAGCAAAAACCGCATATTCCCCTCCTTAAAAGAGCATCCGAAGCCCGGCGGCGAGCATCACCGCGGCAAACGCGAGAGTGGCAACGGCGGGCGTGATCTTTCCCAAAAGGCGCGCGCCGAGAAACCCGCCCAGCATGACGCCCAACCCTACCGAAAGAAAGAGCTCGGTATCGAACAGCCCCGCCGCAAGATAGACGATTGAACTGACAAGACTGACGGGCAGGATGATGAGGATCGCCGTGGCATGCGCCACAAGCGGCGGCTTGTTTCCGACGCCTGTAAGCAGAGGCACGACGATCATGCCGCCCCCGCCGCCGAAAGCGCCGTTGACCGCGCCCACCGCACAGCCGGCAAGGGACAAGGTAAAGTTTTTCTTGGCAGTATTCATAAAAAACCTCCGTATCGCTGTATCAGTTTGTGCGGATTTGAAAAATTAATCAGATTTTCATCTTTTTTTCAATGTTATCGCTTGCATTTCAACGCCTTTTATATTAAAATAATGTAGTACGATTTTAATATCACTACGATCAGTGAAAAGGTGTTCTATGGCAAAAAACAAACAATCAAGAAAACTGAGAATTGCGACACTGATGCTTTCGGCGGTGATGACCGTTGCCGCCGGATCCTTCTTTCTGACGGCTTGTTCCGACAATACGAAAGATGAAGACGATTCGAGCTCGACGGAAACACGCACCGATACGCAGACGTTCGCAAACGGCAATTTTGAATACTTCAGCGACAGCGACGGCGGCTACCTCATCGGCAGTCCTGAAAACTGGACAAGCTCGACGGGTTCCAACAGCAGCAGTGTGAGCGCAAGCTCCTCCGTTGCCAAGTCCGGCATCGTGGATACGTCTCTGAACTGGAGCGCTTTTTCCGAGGCTTACGATACTTACAATGAGTATAAGGACGCGGACGACGACGTAGAACTGCCCGATCCCTATTATACGGATATCGACAACAACTACGATATTCCCGGCTGGGACGTGGCAAAAGCCGCGGCGGAAGACGACGAGGATCCCGATACGGATGCCGTCAAAGCGGCGGCGGAAGCGATCAACCCCGGTACTCCCTTTGCGGCAAAGGAAACGGAGGATGAGGAAAACGGCACGCACGTGCTGATGCTCCACAACTATCGTTCCAACAAGATGGGTACGGCGGCGCGTTACACCTCCTCTTCCATCACACTGGCAGCGGGTACGGCGGCAAAGATCTCCGTCTGGGTCAAGACTTCCGAAATGACCTTCGACGACGGCAAGCCCGTCAACGGAAACCGCGGTGCCTTCATCCGGATCAACAACACGGTCGGAGGCGTTTCGCAAGACCCCCTCACCGTCAAGAACATCGACACTTCCTCCGTCACCGAAAACAACGGATGGGAACAGTACACATTCTACCTCAAGGCTTCCTCTTACGGCACCACCACTTTTACGGTGGAACTCGGTCTGGGTGTCCAGGCGGAAGGCCAGAACTCCAACTACCTCGAATACGTACAGGGCTATGCTTTCTTTGACGGACTGGAATACACCGTGATGAAGGCATCCGACTTCGACACGGAAGTGGCAGCTAAAGTCGACGCCGACCAGCAGATCAAGCTGGATCTTTCCTTCGGCAGCGACCTGCAGAAGTTCGACGCGGCGAAAGTTACTTCCAACGCTTTCTCCCTCGATCTCGACACGCAGAAACTGACGGCAGTCAACCTGGCAAGCGGCGTGAGCGTGGCAGACACGAAAAACGCGCGCGGCTATACCGTGGACAGCTACCCCTACAGCGAAAGCTTTTTGAACAGCCGCGCGGGCGACATGACAAAATCGGGCGTGAAGAAAGTTTCCGATTTTGACGGTACTTATTCGACGGTCCTCACGGAAGCGTTTGAAAAGTACGCAGACCTTCCCTTCGGCAACAGCGAATTTATCCTCCTCTACAGCAGCAAGGGCGCGCCCTACACGGCGACTGTCGAAAACGACGCCTTCTCGCTTGCCGAGGACGAATACATGATCCTCTCCTTCTGGGTCAAGACTTCCGACCTGCGCGGCGGAACGGGCGCGACGATCACCGTCATCGATGGCGAGACGAAGACCTCGATCGGCGCTGTGGATACCACGACCCTGACGACCGTCGACCTCGTGGACGACGCCAAGAAGGAAAATTCGGAAACTTTGAAAGCCAACGAGGACATCTTCGACGGCTGGCAGCAGTGCTTCTTCTTCATCAACAACACCACCGAAAAGACGCTCAGCTTTGATCTTTCGTTCTCCTTCGGGACCTCCGAATTTACCGAAACGACGACCTTTACCCCCGGCTTTGCGGCGCTCGCAGGTCTTTCCTGCCAGAAAGTGAGCAAGGCTGCGTACGACGTGAAAACGACGGGCACCTATGCTGTGGAGGCTTCCCTCACCGGCAGCGAAGTTGCTCTTGAAAACTCCTTTGATTCGGAAGCTTACACCGATTCCGAAACCATCAAAAACGGGATCGCCAACCTGCGCAACTACACAGGCGTATACGGAAACAGCACCTATGTCGGCGGCGAAATGCTGGAAGACGACTCGCAGAACGTCATCAACGGCAACAAGCAGGCGGGTGTGATCAACAAAGAATACGCCGAAAACTACACCGCGGGCGGTACGGGCAACGAAAACTGGATGGACGTCCTGAAGAGCTACCCGACCTACGCAAGCGCCGTTTCCGCGGCGGATCTGTGGAACTCCCTGTTCGGAGACGACTGCATCCAGCCCCTGCTGATCGCCAACACCGTCAAGCATGCGTACGGATTTGTTGCTAATTCGGAAACTTCCCTCTCTTCCTCTTCCTATGCGCAGGTTACGCTGCGCGTCAAGCTGAGCCCAGGTGCGACCGCGAACGTCTACCTCATCGACAGCTCGGACAAAGACTTCGGCGAGAGAAAGTATCAGGAAGAACTCCCCTTCTCCTCCGGTGTTTCCTACCGTCATGACAAGGACGGAAACGTGGTCAACCTCGACCCCGAGGACGATAACTATTCCTCCAAGACAAACATCCTCTTCTACCTGCAGAGCAACGGTCTGTGGTCGACGACCAAGGAACATGCAGGCGGCGCGTACTATGCAAACCTTGCCAACTACGCGAAGGACGAGGACGGAAATCTGATCGATTCTTCCGATAATATCGTCTACTACGCATCCGAAGAGGAAGGCACCTATTACCGCTATAAAGAGGACGACAAACTTTCCGTTCAGGTCAAAGACTTCAGCGCCGCAGGCGTGGATCTGACCGGTGCGCTCCTCCAGAACAAAGTCGACAAGACGCTCAGCCGTCAGGTGACCAACGACAGCGAAGAGATCTCCGATTGGATCTATATCCGCTTCTTCATCCACACGGGCAACGTCTCCAAGAACTACAGACTGGAAGTGTGGTCGGGAAGCCGCGATGCATCCGTGCAGAACGAGGCAAACAGCTTTGTCATTTACGACATCGTCAGCTACTCCGATCTGGACGAAAGCACCTTCAACTCTCTGCTGGAAGAAAACCTTTCCGACTATGCGGAAAACAAGGGCTTTGAAAACACGGACGAACTCCTCGACGCTTACAAAGCTTCCCCTTCCGACTACACCGACGAACTTGTTTACTATCATTACTCCCTGTACGATGACGACGACTACGCATCCTACGACGCGAGCCGCACGGACGATTCCGATCCGTATGCAGATTACGATGCATCCACGTACAGCGATATGGTGGCATACTTCGATTACACCCACCGTCTGGCAAATGAAGAGTATTACGACACCTACGTGGACTACTCCGCGTACGAACAGAGCGTTTCCTCTTCGAGCAGCGAAGACACCGACGAAGACGAAGATACGACCGAAGGCCCCGGCTACAACATATGGCTGCTTGTCTCCTCTATCGTGCTTGCCGCAGTACTCATCTTTACGCTGCTTGCCCTGCTCATCCGCAAACTGCTTTCCAACATCCGCGTAAAGAGCGCCAAGAAGGCAAAGCCGATGTACGACAACACCCGTAAGCGCTATATCCGCAAGCTGAAGCTGGAAGAAGCGGAGCACGACGAGATGCAGGACGACGTCCTCCCCGACGAAGACGAGATCTCCGAAGAGGATATCTACAAAGTCGAGGAAGAATCTTCCGACGCGAGTGAAGAAGCTCCCGCGGAAGAGCCCGCCGAAACTTCTGAGGAAGAAGAAAAAGGCGACGAGGATAACAAATAATCCTCTCTGAGTAAGTAAATATCCCCCACTAAAGTGGGGGCTTTGGAAAGCCCTAAAGGGCAAGGTTACTGGCGCGGCGCTCAAGCGCC
>CALVHV010000058.1 GCA_944328845.1 uncultured Clostridia bacterium
GGCTGCCCATCCTCGAATGTCCCGAAGCGGTGAAAAACATCAAGGCGGGAGACGTCGTCTCCTGCGACCTCTCCAAGGGCGAGATCGTCAACGAGACGACGGGCAAGACCTTCCAGGCGGAACCTTTCCCCGAATTTATCCAGAACATCATCGACAAGGGCGGCCTGATCGCCTCCATCAAGGCGGCAAAGTAAGTCATGGATCTGTTCGGCAGGCGCCCGCGCCAAAAGAGAGGGAGCCGATGTTTTGTACAACTGTCCCCTCTTCTCATCTTTTTTGTCTTCTTTATCGTCCTGACCGCCGTACGTTTTGACGGCTACACGACTGAGGGAAGGATCACGAGCATCTGCATAACCGCCGCGATAGGAATCTTATACTTCGTGCTGCTTGCCATCCTGATCAGACGCACCCGCCGCTTTTATCGGCTGGGCACGGACAGCGCTCACCCCGTTGTTCTCCTGCACACCACAATTTCCCGCAGCGGGAAAGACATCGAACTCAGTTTTTTTGCGGCGGAAGAAAACGACGTGCGCGACTATGCTGTCAGCGAAGCTTCTGAGGATATCTTTTCCGATTCGGCGGCGCTTACCGAAGAACAGCACAACAAGCTGATCGACGCATACTTTGCGATCTGCGAAAAGCTATATAAGATATATTCCTATCAGGAATTTATCCCCTACGATCTGAACTTTCTGCACGACAAAAAGATCCTGTGCGAAAAGCAGCTTTCCGCACGGCTTTTCGGAAATTCTCCCCTCTTGCCGAACGGTAACACGCTCGTTTTGTACGATCAGTCGCAGGAATGGGAACGTCTCAAAGAGAAGTGGCTCAACGAATAAACATTCGGCTTACATTCTCAAGGAAATTGCGTTACGGAAACAGGATCCTTTTCCGGCTGCTGTAAGTCGGTAACCATCCTATCCTCGATCTTTGCGTCTCTTTCCGCGATCTGTTTGGTGCTCGTATTGATTCTGTCCTGTGAGAAGGAGACGGACTTCCGATTTTGGATACATGATGGAAGCCCCCTGACCTTAAAGAGAGGACGTTTTTATGAGTTTTTTTTCGCGCAAAGACCTGAAAAAAACGCGGGCGCAAAAAACCAAGACCGATCTTACAAAGCTGCTCATCGGCACTGTTTTGTCATTCTTTATATGCCTCGTCTTTGTGATCTGTTATGTCCGTATTCATGAAACAAAACTGGCAGTCATTCTTGCCATCTGCAGCACCATGTTATTGGCAAACAGTATTTTCTCTTATTATCTCATCAAAAAACTTTACAGAAGATATGCACTGCTCTGTACAGACGACGAATTTAAAACTGTCTTGATCGTCTCTTCTCTCAGAAAAATAAATTCATTCAATGTTAACCGCATTTCTATGTTTTTTTTCCGCAAAGAAGAGCAGGCCAGAGATTATGCAAAACTGAATGACACTCTCTTGCAGAAAAACATTCCGAAAGTCTTAAAAAAACAAGCGAAAGGAGAGATGTCCCGCCTTTTAAAGGAAAACAGGACAAGTCCGTTCTTCTATTCCCCCGTCGATCTGTACGATTTGAGAAAGAAGAAAATTCTCCTGTCCGAAAATGTGCATCGCTATTACGGAGAACCGGATCGATTTATACTTTCTCAAAACGAATGTACCCTTCTCTTTCTGAACGACGAAGAAAAAATCTTTTATCGGCAACCAATCAAAAATGATAAAAAAGAGGTAACTTGCATGAAAAAACATATTGCAGTGCTCGCGGGCGACGGGATCGGCCCCGAGATCACAGACGCCGCCATTGCGGTGATGAACAAGATCGGCGAAAAGTACGGTCACGAATTTGAATTTGAACATCTTCTGATGGGCGTATGCGCCATCGAAAAGACGGGTGAACCCCTGCCCCAGTACACCATCGACCGCTGCCTGGCTTCGGACAGCGTTCTGCTCGGCGCAGTAGGCGGAGCGGTAGGCGACAAACGCATCGAGAGTCTGCCCGGACACCTGCGCCCCGAAGCGGGACTTTTGAAGATCCGTTCGGCGCTGGGTCTGTACTCCAACCTGCGCCCCGCAAAACTCTTCCCCGCCCTGGCGGGAGCCTGCCCGCTGCGCAAGGACATTGCCGAAAAGGGCATCGACCTCGTGGTCGTGCGCGAACTGATCGGCGGCATTTATTTCGGCGAGCGCGGCAGAGGCATGGGCGAAGGCGGAGAATTTGCCTATGACACCGAAAAGTACAGCGTGGAGGAAGTGACGCGCATCGCAAAGATCGCCTTCGAACTCGCACGCAAGCGCAGACACCACGTCACCTCCATCGACAAGGCAAATGTGCTCGAATCCTCCCGCCTTTGGAGAGAAGTCGTGCACAACGTCGCCAAGGATTATCCCGACGTGGAACTCACCGACATGCTGGTCGACAACACCGCCATGCAGCTGGTAAAGAACCCCGCGCAGTTCGACGTGGTGCTCACCTCCAACATTTTCGGCGACATCCTCTCGGACGAAGCGGCGATGATCACGGGCTCTATCGGGATGCTGGCTTCCTCCTCCCTCGGCGCGACCAAGCGCGGACTGTACGAACCCATCCACGGCAGCGCGCCCGACATCGCGGGCAAAGACCTTGCCAACCCTATCGCCACCATCCTTTCCGCGGCGATGATGCTGCGCGATTCCTTTGACATGCTCAAAGAAGCGGAAGCCATCGAAAACGCCGTCAACGACGTGCTCAACGCGGGCTACCGCACTGCCGACATCATGAGCGAAGGCAAGACGCAGGTAAAGGGAAGCGAGATGACGAAACTCATCCTCGAAAGGATCTGAGTGCAGTTTTATCACAATCAATCAAAAAACTTTTGCGGGGGTGCGGCAACGCACTCCCGTTGTCTTTGCGGTTGCGTTGCATAACAAGGCTTCTCATCCCCTGCCGCAGCGCGGCGCGGCAAAGCGCGCGGAACAATTCTTTTGCCCCTTCAATCGTTGACAGCAGGGCAAAAGCGCGGTATAATAAAAGAAAACATTGCGGCAGCGAGGCAAAACACATGATCGCAGAAAACGTACAAAAAATATTAGGCGAAATTGCGGGCGGAAACTCCTGCGGCGAAAAGATCACTCTCGTTGCGGCGACCAAGACGCGCACGCCCGAGGAGATCAACGAGGCGATCTCTGCGGGCATCACGGACATCGGCGAAAACAAGGTACAGGAATTCAGAGACAAGTACGACCTTGTTCACGGCGCCAACAGGCACTTTATCGGGCATCTGCAGACGAACAAGATCAAATACCTCATCGGAAAGACCTGCCTCATCCACTCTCTGGACAGGATGGAACTTGCCGAAGAACTGCAAAAGCGCGCCGAGCGCGCGAGCTGGACGGCAAACTGCCTGTTGGAGATCAACATCGGCAGCGAACTCTCCAAAAGCGGTTTTTCGCTCGAAGAAGGGATGCACGCCTACGAGCAAATGCGGGCATTCCCCAATATTTGCGTGCGCGGATTGATGGCAATGCTGCCAAATTCGCAAGATTTTCAACAACTTCGTGCATTATGCTTGTCTATGCGGCAATTTTATGATACAATAAGAGTACAGGACAGGAACATCGAACATCTTTCGATGGGCATGAGCGGAGATTGGAGGCTGTGCGTGGAATGCGGCAGCAATATGATCCGACTCGGGACCTCTCTGTTCGGCCCGAGAGCATACCCGCAGTCGCCTGTCAACGATTAACGGGAGGAAAGTGGGAATGTTTGACAGAAAAGAAAGACGCGGCATTCCCGATCTGCCGCCCCGCCGCAAGGTAGAGGGAGCCGAAGGCAGCAAGGCGACCCAGATCCGCCACCCGAAATCCTTTGCGGACGTGGAAGAGATCATCGACCGTTTTAAGGACAAACAGAACGTGATCGTCTATCTCAACGAAGTAAACGAAGGTACGGCGACCCGCGTGAAAGACATCCTCAGCGGTGCCATCTACGCACTGGGCGGCGGCATGGTGATGCTGCAGAAAGATATGTACATGTTCACCCCCGACGGCGTGAATCAGCGATAACTTCGATACTTTTTACACTGTTCCTATGGGAACAGATGCGAAATAATACACTGAACCAGGGGAAAAGGCAGGTTTTACGACCTGCCTTTTTCTCTTTGCCCGCCGCGCGGACAAGACAGCAATGCCCCCTGCTCTGCGAACAGACAACGCCTCACTCTGCGGGCAGGTAAAGCCTTACTTTGCAGGCAGAGAACGCCCTGCTTTGGGAACAAGGCAACGCCTTGCTCTATGGGCAGGTGAAGCCCTCGGGCAGCCAGAGCCCTCTCAGAGGGCAGCCAACGCCCTTCGCCGAGAAAGCAAAAGCCCCCGCACGGCGCATTTTGCGCCGTGCGGGGGTCTGTTCAGAGAATAAAGCTGAAGATCAACAGGACAATAACGCCGGGGATGCCGAACAGTCCGCAGACAAGCGCCGTCCACCATACGATGGGGATAGCGACCCCGGGGATGAGGTTGAGCAAAAAGATGACGCCCACCCCCACCGCCGTATTGACGGCGAACTTCAGAATCGTCTTTACACTGACTTTAAAGAGTTTCAAAAGGATCGCCAGAACGACGAACGCGCCGACGGCGACCAAAATAAATTGCAGGATCTCAGACATACGTACCTCCGTTTTGCAGACAGTATGCCCGAAAAAACAAGCTGTTATGCGCCTTCCCCTTCACGCAGGCGCAGACAGACGAGAGTGTCCCCTTCCTGCAGCTGTGTGGCGCCGTAAGGAATAACGGTGCCCCCGTTGCGTTTGATCATGGCAATAAGCAGGCCGTGCGGAAGTGCCAGCTCGCGCACGCTTTTTCCCGCCCATTCGTGTCCCGCGCCGAGGAATTCTTCGTACATGCCGAAATCCTGCCTGTTTTCAAATTCGGGAGCCGCCGTGACGAGCAGATCCCCCGCCCCCACCACCGTGTCGCCGTTGGGAACGATGGTCTCATCCCCGCGCAGCAAAAGGACGACGAGAAATTCCCGCGGCATGACGCAGTCTTTAAGTTTTTTGCCCGCCCAGGGATGGTTTTCGCCCACCACGACCTTGACAAAGCTGACGGAACCCTCTTCCTGATAATCGTTGAAGGTGCGCAGGACGTCGCCGCCCGCCGCCAGCATGCCCGTTTTTTTCGAAAAGAACGGAAGCAACGTTCCCTGCACGATCATGGAAAGCAGAACGACGCAGAAGACGATGGAAAAGAGGTCGTACGGTAGTTCGACGGAACTGACCGCATACACGGCAAAAACGACGGACGCAACGCCGCGCAATCCCGCCCAGGAGATGACAAAGATCTGATTGGCACGCGCACGGAAAGGCAGAAGAACCGCCGAGACGGCAACAGGCCTTGCGATGAGCGTGAGAAACACGAAGATAAGAAGCGCGGGCAAAATCACCTCAGGTTCGATGAGCCATTCGGGCGTAGCCAAAAGTCCCAGCAGGAAGAAAATGACCATCTGCGCGACGCCCGTGAGCGCATCGAAAAAGCGGACCGCGTCCCGCTTTTGCGGGATATGCGCGTTGCCGAGCAGGATGCCGCAAAGATATACGGACAGATATCCGTTGCCTGCCCACAGTCCAGGCAAAACGGACGGAACGGCGTACGCCACCAAGGCGAGGGCGATGACGAAGATGGTGCCGCCCTGCCCCATATTAAAGGAAAATTTTTGCAGGATAAATTTGCCCAGCAACCCGAACAAGATGCCTGCCGCCGCGCCGAAACCGATCTGCGCGCACAGCATCCCCACGATCTGCCAGCCGCCGATCGCCTGCGAAACGCCCGCACGTGCCCCCAGAACGGTGACAAAAACCACGGTGAGCATATACGAAACGGGGTCGTTGGAGCCCGATTCCATTTCCAAAAGAGAAGAGGTTCTGTAACGCAGATTCAGTTTGCGGGTACGCAGGATATTAAACACGGACGCAGCGTCCGTAGAACACAGCACACACCCCACCAGCATACTTTCTGCCCAGCCGATCTTTCCGAAGGGCAAGATCTGAAAGACCGCATACACGCCCACGCCTGTCAGGACGGCTGTCAGCGCGGTACCTGCAAAAGAGAGGAGCGCAGAGCGCGCGGCAACGGGTTTTGCCTCTTTGAAATTGGTGCCGAACCCGCCGTAAAAGATGACAAACACGAGGCAGACGGAACAGACGGCATTGCCCAGCGTGTAATCGGTAAAGTTACCGATCTGCGGGCGCATCAGTACGCCGAAGAGCACGCCCAGCCCGATAAAGAGAAGCAGAGAAGGAATTTTCAGCTTGTCGGTGACGCGGTTGATGAACACGCACAGGGCAATGACCACGCCCAATAAGAGTAAAAGATAGACGTATTCCAAAGCGGCACCTCCTTTTGCGGCGAGTACATTCCTTCCCGTACCGCCTGCATTTATTTTATTCCTTCTTTTATTTTATCATGCGCGGGCCTTTGCCGTCAAGGAAAAGCCCCCTCGCCCCGATAAAAAAAGGCGCGCCGTGACAGGCGCGCACGATTCCATTCAGCCGACGCCCTCCTCCGCGGGCACCGCGTCTTGGGAGAAATCCTCCGAAAAAGCTTCCTCAGAGCCCGCCCCGTCCTGCTTCTGCGGCGCGCTTTCTGCCGACGAGGGAGCCTTAGACGCACTTTCCGCGCCCTCTCTGCCTGTTTCCCGTGCAAAAGCGGCCTCTTCAGCCTCGGTGCCGTGCGGCAAAGCGTATGCCGCCGCTTCGGCGTTTTCGCCGTAAAAACGGGTCGCCTCGTCGCACAGAATGCGGTAGACCTGTTCGGAAAAAATGCGCGCCCGATCGCGCAGAGCGCCCTCCTCGGGCGGATACACGGCGGGAAGGATGTGCAAGATCGCCTTCTCCTTTCTGTGGAAAAGCTTTCGGAGCTTTGTCGTGCGGAACCCGATAAACACGGGCAAAACGGGCACGTTGAACCTCGCCGCATAGTGAAAGGCGCCCGCTTTGAAAGGGCGGATGCGCTTGTATCCCGGCCACAGGGCGTGCTCGGGGTAGAAGTTGACGATCTTTCCCTTTTGCATGAGCTCACCGATGGCGCCCTGCAATTTTTTCATGTCTTGCAAGGTAGTACCGACGGGCAGAAATCCGCCCGCCTTGAAGATCTTGCCCAGCCAGCCCTTTTTCATCAGATAGTAAGAGCCCGTATTGAACAGGCGGAAAGGCCCCAGCGCATTTTTTAAAATGAGGGTATCCAGCGTGAGGACGTGGTTGCATACGGAAACCGCACCCTTACCCATGAGCGCGCGCAGATTCTTTTTGCCGCGCACCTTCACGCCGCTCGCGAAAAAGTTGATGATCGGCCCCACCGCAGAGACGATGCTTAAAAGCCACAGCCTGCGAAATTTTTCGGAAGGGCGCTTGGGCAGGTATTCAAAGTCCCCTCCCGTCGGCTGCGCGTCGAAGGTGCGGTGCACCTCGTTCATGTCCACATCGAATTTGCCGTCCCTTTCCAGCTCGCTCTGGCGCTTACGCAGATCTATTTTCACCTTACAAGTCCTCCATTTCGTCCAACGTCAGCAAAAATCCGGGCAAAAACGTCTGCATGAAATAGTCGAGGCAGGGCATATTTTTGCCGCGGAGCTCCCCTTCGATGCTCTCCTTTGCCTTGCGGAATTCCGTATTGCCCGCCTTGAGCTCTTCCAGACATTTTACGTAAGCGGAAAGTTTATCCGCCGCCTTGACCAGCTTATATTCGTAACTGTCCGCATCCGCCTTGACATAGGGCGCAATGCCGCCGAGCAGGGGCGCGGGAAGCATTTCCAACAACTTATCGCAGGCGCGCTCTTCCAGCTGTTTGTAGGCGCCGTGGATCTCGTTGTTGAAATACTTGATGGGCGTGGGGAGGTCCCCCGTCATTACCTCGCTCGTCTCGTGATACAGGGCATAGAGTACCGTCTTTGTGACGTCCGGCGCGTTGCCGCAGATCTGCGTATCGATGACCGCAAGCGCGTGCGCAAAAAGTGCTACCTGCTGGGAGTGTTCCATGATGTTCTCTTCCCGTGAAGAACGCATCAGCGACCAGCGGCGAATGTATTTCATCCTGTCTAAAAAAGCGTAAAAATTGGACATGGGATCCCCCTCGGAAAAGATATCTTTATTGTATCACAAATCTTGTTGACTTTCAATCTCTTTTGAGGTATAATCTCTCATGTAAATCTTGACGCAACGTTTTTCTGTAACAAGAGAAACTTGTGAATACAACTGAACCGCCGGGGGTGCTGTAAAAGGCTGAGATGATACCCTTTGAACCGGACAAGGTAATGCTTGAACGGAAGATGCAAAGACGATAGATCGGCACGCCCAAATTTCGGAGCGTGTTCTTTTTTTGCAAAAGAGACGCTTTGGCGTGCGAATTACCAAAAGAGCTACGTTCGGCGGAAAAAAGGAGTTTTTATGTTACTCAATTTACTGGAGGTCAGTGCTGAGACGACCGACATCGTCACGTACTGCATCATCGGCGCGATCGCCCTGCTGGCACTGATCGTCACCGCCATCTGCGTGGCAAACCGCAACAAAAAGTTTGACACCAAAGCGATCGCCTATGCGGCGGTCTGCCTGGCGACTTCGTTCGTGCTCTCCTTCATCAAGGTGACGCCCGTGCCCAACGGCGGTTCCATCACGCTGGCGAGCTTTGTGCCCGTACTCATCTACACCTATGCGTACGGACCCGTGCGCGGTCTGTTTGTGGGCATCATCTTCGGGCTTTTGAACTTTATCTCCGGACCTTGGATCCTGACCCCCTTCACCTTCCTGCTCGACTACGTGCTCGCGTTTGCGATGATCGGGCTGTTCGGATTCTTCCGCAAAGCGACAAAATCCATGTACGCCAACATCGTCATCGGAACGGTCGTCATGTTTGTGGGACGCTTTGTGATGCACCTCATCTCCGGTATCCTCTATTTCCAGGCGGACGCCGTGTGGGCAGAACTGCCTGCTGACAATGCCTTCCTCTACTCCTTCCTGTACCAGCTGGTCTACCTGCCCGCAGACGCGCTCATTTCACTGATCGTCATGCTCGTGCTGGTCAAGGCGGGAACGATGAACAGGCTTCTCAACATGATCCGTCCCAAGGAGTTCCCTCTCCCTGCCGCAGCGCCCGCAGCCGATGCAGACGAGCAAACTTCTGCGGAAAAGAAAGCGTAAACACTTATGCCACGCGCCCCTCGGCACTCATGTGCTAAGGGGCGCTTTTTTCGGAGCCGCTCTCCGCGGCGAAGCAGCCCTTCGAATTTCTCCATCCCTTCAAAAAAGAGGCGGGCGCAGAATTTTCTGCACCCGCCTCTTTTTTCATTCCGCCGCCCGAACGGGCGGCGGTCGGATCTCATGTTTGCGGCGCGATCTTGCGGCATGTCTTCTTTAAACCTCGTCGTTCCCGCCGTAACCGTACTCTTTGAGAAGGTTTGCCTTGTCCCGCCAGTCGTCCTTGACCTTGACATACGCCGTGAGCATCACCTTCGCGCCCAAAAATTCTTCCATGCTCTTGCGTGCAAAAGAGAGCGTCTCTTTGAGCGCCTTCCCCTGCTTGCCGATGAGAATGGCCTTGTGGTTCGCCTTTTCGCAGATGATGTCCAGATCGATGTCGTAAATGTTGCCAGTCTCCCGCTTTTTGAAGGTATTGACGAGGACGGCGATTCCGTGCGGAATCTCCTTGTCATATTTGAGCAGGATCTTTTCCCGCATGATCTCGGAAATCATAAACTTTTCGCTCTTGTCCGAAAGCACGTCGTCGGGAAACAGCTTTTCCCCTTCGGGGAGCTTTTCGGCGATAGCGGCCTTGAGTTTTGCGATATTTTTTCCGCGGCGGGCGGATACGGGCAGGATGTCGCAATCGATCCCCTCGTCATACAATTTTTTGACGTCTTCGGGGATACGCTCTTCGGGCATGATATCCGTTTTGGTGTACGCGATCATCATAGGGATGCCGAACGAGAGATAATGCTTCATCAGCGAAATGTCCGATTCGGAGACGCCCTTGTGCCCGTCGTGCACGTAGAGAATGAGCTCCACATCCTTGGCGGACTGTTCCGCCGTGCGCATCATCATGTCAGACAGCGCGGTTTTAGACTTATAGATGCCCGGCGTATCCACAAAGGCGATCTGCGCGTTTTCCTCGTTGAGCACGCCGAGGATGCGGTCGCGCGTCGTCTGCGGTTTGGGGGAGACGATGGCGACCTTTTCGCCCACAAGTACGTTGACGAGGGTGCTCTTGCCCGCATTGGCTTTGCCGATGACGGCGACGAACCCGCTCTTCATTCTCCGTCCCTCCCCAGGTGCATGGCGGAAAGGATGCGCTCCTCCCTCTCGCGCATGAGCGCTTTGTCCGACTCCTCTTCGTGGTCGTAACCGAACAGATGGCAAAGCCCGTGCACGGCGAGATAATAGATCTCGCGCTCGAGAGAGTGTCCGTACTCTTCCGCCTGCTGCGCCGCGCGCTCCCTGCAGATGACGACGCTGCCCAAAAAGAGGTTGCCATCCTCGTCCGCGTCGAAGGGGAAATTTTCCTTTCTGATCGGCTTTTGGAAGATGTTGTCGAGGTTGGGGAAGCTGAGCACGTCGGTGACGGAATCTTTTCCGCGGGTGCTCGCATTGAGGGTACGGATACCCTCTTCGTCCGTAAAGACGAGCTCCATGCACAGCGTGGCATCCGTGTCCACGTCCTGCGCGCCGAATTGTTCGAGCAGAGAGACGTCGAAGCCCTCTTCTTCGCACTGTATGATGAGTTTATGCATTGTCTTTTGTATTCTCCTCCGATCTCTTGAGTTTGAGTTTGGGATACTGCACACGGCTGTGATACACGCCCGTGAGGCAGGAAACGATGGTCGATTTGATGACGGTGAGGTCTTTCATGGTGATGTCGCACTCGTCGAACTGGTCGAGATCCATGCGCTCCTCAATGATGTCGCGCACCGCCCCTTCCACCTTTTCGGGCGAACGGTCGGGCAGCGTGCGGGAGATCGCCTCGCTCGCATCCGCGATCATGATGATCGCCGCGATCTTGGTCTGCGGCTTGGGGCCGCCGTACGAGAAGTCCTCGATGTTCAGCGCCCCGTCCGACATTTTCAGCGCCTTTGCATAAAAATACTTGATGGGCAGCGTGCCGTGGTGCTGAATGGCGACGTCCGCCAGCGCCTTGGGCAGGCGCCTGTTCAAGATGAGTTCGTACCCGTCCTTTGCGTGAGAACGGATGATATCGACGGACAGCTCGGGCGAAAGTTCGTTGTGCGGGTTGTACCCCGTCTGGTTTTCGGTGAAGTATTCGGGCTGACGCAGCTTGCCGACGTCGTGATAATAGGCGGCGGCGCGGGCGAGCGCAGCGTTTTCCCCCAGCGCGATGGCGCACGCCTCGGCGAGGTGCGCGACCACGATGGAGTGGTTGAACGTGCCCATGGCGCGGTCTTTGAGTTCGCGCATGAGCGGCGCGTCGTGATCGGTGAGCTCGCGCAGACGGTAATCAGTGATGCAGTTGAACAGCACCTCGAACACGGGCAGGAACGCCATAAACAGAACGGAAGAAAGCAAGCCCGCTTCCAGTCCGTACAGAACGAGATAGATGACGTCGCTCCCGCGGCTGTATTCGAGGCAGGCGATCATGACGATGATGGGGATGCTCACCGCAAACCCGCTGAGAAAGGAGCGGATGCGCGTTTTGACCTGGCTGCCCACAAAGATGCCAACCATGCCCGCCGAAAACGCCATCAGCGGCGTGGCGCTCAGCGCGATGGGATAGGCGTTGATCTCGCTGAAATTGGTAAAGCTGTCGATGGAGAACATCATCACGGCAAAGATGCTGTTGAGGAAGATGGCATCTCTGCGGCTGAGCAGCATCAGGGCGAGCAGCGCCAGCAGCGCCACAGGCCGCGAATAGATGTTGAAAAAGTACCCGAACAAATAACAGACGAGCAGGCAGACGTCCAGCATCAGGAAGATGAGCCAGATGTTGCGCGAAGAGGCGAGCATGCTCTTGTCCTCGAAAATGTAGTAAAAGTAAATGGTGAGGCAAAGGACAAATATGCTTGCCAGCAGGTAGATGACGACGTTATAATGCTTGGTAACGTAATTGCGGAAGCTTTCCCCTTCGATCGCCAGCGTGTTCATCCAGATGAACAGGGCGACGAGGAAAAGCAGGATAAGATAGTTGCAGAAAAAGGCGAAGACGCTCTTCACACACTCTGCTTTCCCGAATTTTTTGCGCTCGGTAGAATCTCCGTACCTCATTTTTTTCCTCCGCTGTTTTCGCGCCGCACATTCTCCCGCTCGTAGGCGCGGACGATCTCCATCACGAGCGGATGGCGTACCACGTCCTTTGCGGTGAGCGTGACCGTCTCGATCCCTTCGATGTTTTTCAGGATGGAAATGGCGTGTTTGAGCCCGCTCCGCTTGCCTTCGGGCAGATCGATCTGTGTCACGTCGCCCGTGATGACCATCTTGCTGCCGTCCCCCATGCGGGTGAGGAACATCTTCATCTGCTCGCAGGTGGTGTTCTGCGCCTCGTCCAGGATGATAAAGGCGTTCGAAAGCGTCCTGCCGCGCATATAGGCGAGAGGCGCGATCTCGATGCTGCCCTTTTCCATGAGTTTGAGATAGGTCTCCATGCCGAACATTTCCTGCAGCGCGTCGTACAGGGGGCGCAGATAAGGGTCGACCTTGGTCTGCAGATCTCCCGGCAGAAACCCGAGCTTTTCGCCCGCCTCCACCGCAGGGCGGGTGAGGATGATCTTTTCCACCTGTTTGCCCTTGTACGCACTGACCGCAAGGCAGACGGCAAGATAGGTCTTGCCCGTGCCCGCAGGCCCCACGCCGAACACGACGGTGTTCTTTTTGATGGCGTCCACATATTTTTTCTGCCCCACCGTCTTGCACTTGATCTGCTTTCCGCGCGAAGTGATCGCCACCACCC
>CALVHV010000059.1 GCA_944328845.1 uncultured Clostridia bacterium
GTTCAGGAGCGTTTTGACATTGTACGGCAGGGTGGCGTGGTCGCCCCCGAACGCAAAGATCTTGTTGTAAGGCACGAGGTCCAGCCATTCGTCCAGCGAGCGGACCAGCATTTGCGGGGAGACGATGTGGCTCCAACACAGATCGAGGGATACGTTGGCAAAATTTTTGCCCAAAAAGGCACATTCGCCCGTAAAAGGCATGCCCATGTGATAGATGTCGAAACGAATATCCGGGTTTGCCTGCACCACGGGGAACAAGTGCGCGGGGCTCTTGCGGTTGATGTTGTCCCATACGCCCGTGTGCACGGCCGCCACAAGCCCCAGCTCCCGCGCAAAGGCGAGCGTCTTGCCGTACACAAAGCTCTGCAAGACCTCGCTGTCCGTCTCTTCGCCGCGCCTGAGCGCCTCGAACTGCCGTTTCGCCTCCCGATAGTCCTCTTTGTGCAAAAAGCAGCTCGCGTCGTACTTGACGAGTTTTGCGCCGTAATTTTTACCCGCGACCATGCGGCTGTGCAAAAGTTCGATGTGATCCTCGATGGTGGGCGCGGATTTTTTGGAAAGAAGTTCCTTCATGTCCTCCACGACGCCGTTTTTCAGCATATCCGCGTGGGGGATAAAGTAGGAATCTTCCTTAGAATAGCCGTGATAATCCCCCGCCTGGTTGAGGATGTACTCGATGTTGCACTCCTCCCGCAAGACCTGCGCATAATGCCCCTCGGTACGCGTGGCGTTCAGAAGTTCGCCGATCTGCTTATAGTTGTCGTCCGTGATGTCGTCCAGCCCGAGGTTTTCGCGCAGGACGCGGCGGACGTGCGTGCCGTACCCGCCGTGCTTTACATACTTCCAGTATTTGCGGAACTGCGCGTAACATTCTTCCTCTTCCCGCTCGTCCAGCGTGTTTTTCCACATGAACGCGGGGGACATGCCCGCGCTGACCAGGTCGAACTGCGCATACGGGATCATCAGGTTGAAAAAGCAGTACCGCATGGAGGTATGGAACTCGGGCGGCAGGAGATGCTCGTGCGTATCGATGACGGGGATCCCCTGCAGCTCCGACAAGATCTTTTCTGCCGTTTTGTTCTGTTTCATGCGTTTACCTCGTAGATCTCTTTCGGATTGTCGTACAGCCAGCGGCGGCAGGTCTCGACCGCCTCCGATTCTGTCATATCCCCGCACCGCACCAGCCCCGCAAAGGCGTGCGCCAGATTTTCCAGGCTGACGGACAGGTTCCCGACGGTATTGACGGGGGTGCACACGTCGCCGCCGAAACCGACGATCTTATTGACGGGCAAAAGCTCGATCGCCCTCTCGACGGTGCGCACCGCCTCCCGCCTGTCCAGGATGTGCAGCCACGCGAGATCGAGATAGACGTTGGGATAGTAGCGGCAGAGCAGGAGGGCATCGTCCGTGTACGGATAGCCCGCATGCAGCAGCACGATCTTCTGGTCCGCGTGCGAACGGATAAAATTCTGCAGATAGTTTGCGTGGCACGCCTGCGGATCGTTGCGGTTCCACGCGTGCAGCCCTGTATGGAAAATGACGTTCATCCCCTGCTCCGCGGCGAGCTCGGCACATTTCCAGACGACAAAGTTGTCCAGATCTTTCAGCCCGTCCAGCGGGATGTTCATATTGTTCTGCCCGTACAGGAAACCCGCCGAAAACTCTCCGCGCACCACGCTGCGCAGCTGTCTTTCCGCCTTGTCCGTATCGGGAAGAGCATAATCCAGCGTCCTGTTATAGGCGGAACCGATCTTGATGTTTTTCAGACCGCAGCGGCGATACAGGTCGAACAGGCTGCGGATCGCCCTTTCCAGAGAGGTCAGGTCGTTTACGGAAAACCCGACGGACTCTTCCAAAAGTTTCAGCTCCTCTTCGCATTTGGGCGTGATGTACGAGACAGTGGGAACGGGGATCATGACGCGGCTGTCGCTGAAATAATCCACCCCCGCATACCCCACAAAGGTGAGCGCCTTGCGGATATTGTGCCGCACAAAGAGCGGCTCGGTATCCACGCCCGCTTTGAGTGCGTCGTTTACGCGCTCACATTCGCCGAGGGAGAGATCTTTCATGCCGTAACACAAAGACAGCCCCCGCATCATGCTTTTGTAATAGGTCGTAAAACGGATGTGCGGCAAATACCGCTCCAAAACCGAATACCTCTTTTGGAAAGAGACCGATTTGTCGTTGACCTGTTTCCATTCCTCTTCGCTCATCCCGCACGACATCAGGACGTCGCAGACATACGGCGTCATAAAATCGACGACGTCCGTCTCTTTTGTCCGCATATCCCTCTCGTGGAGCAGATGCTCGTGACTGTCAATGACAGGCATTTGCCGTATCTGCCCGAAGATCGCAGAATCCATTTGTAGCCTCCGTAACTTTACTTGTATAAATTATAACACATCTTGACAAGGATACGGAAACTATGCTATAATAAATTCGAAATTATGTCTACTATACTGAACAAATCTGTACTTGTGAGGTGTGTATGTATTTTTTCGACCTGCTCGATTCGGAGTCGGAAACGATTGTTCCCGTCGAATTTTATTTCAAGTCTTTCGACCAGGATTTTTCCATGCAGATGCACTCGCACGACAATTACGAGTTCATGTACGCGGAATCGGGGAACTTCTGCGTATCCGTCATCGAAAACGGAGAAACGGTAGAATACGACGTGTTCGAAGGGGGTTTTATCTTCATTCTGTCGCCCCTGCCGCACAAACTGGTCGTGACCGAACCGGTCAAGATCTGCAACCTCGAGCTGGCGCACAAACCTCTGCCGCAGGACTGTATGCTCCGTCTCATGCCCATCCTGAGCAGTTTTGAATGTATTCAGCAAATAAAAAAGGGCGGACAAAAGGTGGTCGTGCTCAACGATACGGAAAATCTCCTCACCACCATGCTCAGGATCCATCAGATCCTGAAGACAAAGTTCGACACGCCCGAAAGGTTTTATCAGCTGCAAGCGCAGGTTCTGAGCCTGTTTATCGATCTCGGCAACTGCTATTATAATTCCAAGTACAACATAGACGATCTCTATGTATTCAAGATCCTGCGGCTTATCCACAAGAACATCGCCGCAAACCTTTCCCCCAAAAAGATCGCCGCCAAATTAAAGATCTCGGAAAGTTATCTGTTCCGCATTTTCAAAAAGAAGATCAACTGCACGATCAGCTATTACGTCAACCAGATCCGCATCGAAAAAGCCAAACAGCTGCTCGCCAAAACAGATCATCCCGTCGTCAACATCGGCGCGGAAGTGGGGTTCAACAACAGGCAGTACTTCTGCAAGACCTTTTCGGCGTTTACGGGGCTTTCCCCCACCGAGTACAGAAAATTGCAGAAAAAATCGGAATACACCATCGCCCTGCAGGACAAGGCGCAGACCTTTTTGGAGGATTAAACCTCTCCCGCAGATCTTACCCCTCCCCGCACAATCTTCCGCACCAAAAACGACCTTGAAAACAGACGAAGGCGGCGGCCCGCAAACCAATTTGCGGGCCGCCGCCCTTATTCCGCCGCAGGAACAAAGCCGCGCGGCTTGTTTGTGCGGCAAAGCGCCCCCGCTTTTTGCGGGGGCGCTTTGCCTTCCGATGCGTCCGTATATCGGCAAGGCGCCGATAAAATCTTCCCTTTTCGCACCTTTTGCGCATCTGCCGCGACCCCAAAGGGTTCAGCGGCGACCGAACACGCCCCTGATCTTTCTCGGCAGCCAGGTGATAAGGCGGCCGATCTTGTAAGAGCGCGAGCCGCGAAGGGCATTCAGCTCCCCTTGAAGCTGCCTGCTCCGCTCCCTTTGCTTTGAGAGCGCGGACTCCTTTTTGCCGAGTTCCTCCTTTTGGAGGCGCATCTTTTCGCCCAAACGCTCATTTGTCTCTTCCATGGCGTTTTTTTCTTCGGTCAGTTGCTTTTCTCTGCGCTCCAGCCGCGCGCGCAGCTCCTGCAGTTCCGAAACGGTGCCCGCCAACTGCGCCCTTTCCCGTTCCAGAGAGGAGACATTCTCTTTCAGTTCCTCTCTTTCTCTTTCCAGCGCACGATTCTCTTCGAGGATGTGCACATTCGTGCGCTGCAATCCTTCGCAGTCGCTCTGCAAACGGGCGAGTTTCTGCTCCTCCTCTGCGCAGAGAGAGCGGGCTCGCGTGAGCTCCTCTTCCGCCCGATGCGCCTTCTGCCTGTAGCCGTTTTTCCGCGCCCACATACAGCAGGAGAGCATTTTTTCATTGTAAAGCTCGTACAGAACAGAGAGTTGCTCTTTTTCCTCTTCCGAAGACTTGCCCTCAAGGATGAGCGAAATGCATTTTTCGGCGTAATCGTAATAGAGCGATGTATAATGCAGCGGAGACAGTCCCCACCTGTTCCTGCAATCTGCAAAAGTTTTGTCCGGCATCCTGATGATATGACAGCCACTGAACTTCTTTTTGCAGATCTCGGCAGCCTTTTTGATCAGCACGTTCTGTTTTTCGTTTTCTGCCCTTTGCAACACGGAAAACTCCCGTAAAATATTTTCCTCATCCAAATAACAATCAACATTATAAAATTCGTGAAAAATGATGCGCTCCGTCGGAAAATGTTTTAAAAACGCATCGCACAACTTTTCGACCGCCACCCGAAGAGACGCCTCCGAAAACAAAAAAGGGCTGATTTCAGAAGGCGTTTCCCCGCCAAAATATGCATTAAGAACATCGATCATCTGCGAAAGTTTTGAGTTTTTTGTCAGCAGAACGCCCGAATCTTTCCAAATATATATGGAACGCCTGATTTCGGAAATATCAAACAAGGCCCAGTCTGCCCGGCCTTCCTTCACATATTCGACGGCGCTCTTACTCGCATCGTGACAGATGCACTTTTTACTGAAATTATGCACTTGCGGATATTCGGAAAATTCCTCAATCGTTAAGAGAATCTTTTTGCCGTCAAATGCCGTAAACGGAGATATTCCCTGAATAAAGCGGGGAACGACGTACTTGTTCTGTCTGAACGCGACACTGTCGCGGGAAACACAGCATCCCCAGATATTGATAGAGGTCTTTTTCGATTCTTCTTCCATACAGACAGGTCTTTTTCCTCCGACTTTATATCTGCAGCGCTCGGTTTTGGCGCCCTATTCCAGCATGATATCCCTTAAAGCGTCTATGTGCGCCTGCTCGACGCCGCACGCCGTGACGAGATAGTTTTCGATCGCCGCGGACAAAGAGCCGTCTTCGTCGTCGGAATAGTAGGTAAGCATGAGTTCGTACATTTTCCCCCATGCCACATACGTATCCGTATACGTATCGCTCATCACTCCGTCCGTAAAGCCGCTCTCCTCGCTGCCGCGCCAACGATTCCCCATTCCCATAAAGGAAGTGATCTCAAAATCGCGCGTGAGATCTTCGTAGGAAACGCCCAGGACACCGTTGATGAGAAACGCGAGCGTACCCGTCCTGTCCGCACCGGCGTTGCAATGATAATAGACAGGATAATTTTCCTCGTTGCTCAGAAATTCGAAGATCGTTGCAATGGATTCGGGCACACGTTCGTCAAAAACACGGTCGGGATCCTCTTTCCGATACTCCGGAATGATGTGCGTGTAAGGGTGGAAAGGCGCCTTTACGTACGCTTCTCCAGGGGCAAAAAAGTTGGAATCCTGTCCGCCGTCGTCCACATCCTGCGTTCTCAGGTCGATCTCGCTCTTGATCTTAAGATCTTCGCGGAGCTTGCTCTTTCCGCTTTCCGGGATTGGCTCCGCGTCCCCGTAGCCGTTGAGCTGGCTTCCCCTGTAAAGCATGCCGTAGCGCACCCTGCGCCCGCTCTCCGTCATCCATCCGCCGCTGTCTCGAAAATTCGGCGCTCCGTCGATCGTGTAAATGGCTACGGGCTGTTCCGAAACCGTAAAGCTGTCCGTCTGTGAGGAGCAGCCCCCCGCCCCCTCCACTTTCCAGTAATAGGTAACGCCGGGTCTGAACATGCCGTAATAAAACTCGCAGCTTTCGGTCACGTATGTGTAGGGTTGCGTAAAATCGCTGTCGAGAGAGATGGAGACGGTATATTCCTCGCATCCGCAATCCTTCCAGATGAGCATGATGTTCTGCCAGTCGTAGTGCTCATCCTCATGCTCGACCAAAAAATTGCACTGCGCGGCAAAATCGTCCTCGGAAAGGTATTCTCGGAGGCTGCTCCCGCACAGATCCAAAACCGATCCGTCGTATTCCGTTTGCAGTTCTATAACACGCGGCGGCGGCTCGGGCGCCGAAACGCAGCCGCTGCACAGTGTGAGGACAAAGACAATAAACAGACAGAAAACTTTTTTCATAAACGATTATTTGCGATGCAGTTTACTGCGAAGTTTTTTTCTGAACGTTTCCCGATCGAACAGGAACAGGTACAGGGCACGCATCCATTTCCCCCTGTTTTTGACCTTTGCGGGGAAGAGCGGTTCGACGGGCGCCGTTGCGACGTCCGCATGGATCCTGGCAAGGGATTTGTTCCAAAAATCGATGCCGCCGACCGTATGCCCCTCTCCCAGGTCGTCTTCGAATTCGAGGTCGCCGAAAATATTGCGGTCGAAAGAACGGGAGAAATGCAGATAGTATTCGAAGGGGCGGGACAGCTCAAATTCACGCGCGAACAGTTCGACCGCATCCGTGCCGAACAGGGAATACATATCCCTGACAAAGTCCAGGGCGCTTTCCTGCAGACGGCGGGTGACAAATACCGTGGGATAATTCATCTCAAACGTATCGAAAACAGGCTCTATCTCCCCGTTTTCGAGCGTATAACCGATGGTGGAAGGCGCAAGTTCGGAAATGATGTGTTCTCTGACAACGCCCGTAACGATGGGCTTGTAATTGTAGAAGCAGGTATTTTCTATCTCTCCCAGGGCGCAGCGCTTATCCAGGCTTTCGTTGTTCGAATGGATATAGAAGGACCTGATCTTAAAGCCGAGCAGTTTGTTGAGCACCAACTCTACCCTGCCCGAATAGCCCACGTCGAAAAACACGTCGTCGGGCGAGAAGACCTTTTTGAAATAATCCCTCATTTCATCCTGATAGCGTTGGAAACAGGCATCTTGCAGATACAGGCGATAAAATTCGCAGAGGAAAGAGGAAAACTGGTCGCGTTCTATAAAGCGCGTCGTGCACTCCGCCTTGTGCTTTTCCCGATAGTTTGCGTATTTTTGCAGGGAACTTTCGCTCATGACGGGCTTGAACATATCGAATATGCTGTCCGGCGTCTGGCTGGCGTAGTTGAGCTTGTGCACGACGGAATGGATGTCGTCAAAGCCGCCGATGTCTGCGATCGCGAACGCCTTTCTCGATACGCGGATATAGCTGCTCTTCGGCACGTCCTCCATGCCCTGCGAAAGGATGTCGTACGCCTGTTTGATCAAAAAGCCGTCCCTCGCGGCGAAATGGATCTTTCTGATCCCCTTGCCGCGGGTCTGTTTGATCATCCATCTTGCCAGAGCAAAGATGTGCATGCCCACCACATAGTAGCCCACAACGCTCGGATCGCCGTTCATGTCGCTGTCCTCGTTGTAGCTTACAAAAGGAAAATCGAAGATCTTATTGGCGACCACCGCAAGGGCGCACCTGAGTCCGAAATAGCTGTAATAAGAGAGATTCATATCCGTATAACGATCGGATATGTCAAAAATTTTATGAAAAGCTTTGCCCGTGAAGATGCCGGGATTCCTCCCCTGCAGCAATCCTATCGCAGAGGGATAGTGCTGGACGGTAAAGCCCGCTTCCGCGGCACGCTTTACGTCAGAATCGTAATTGTCCCCTATGTGCAGGATCTGAGACGGCATGGCATATTTTTTCAGGTCGGCAGCTACCGTCCTGTACAGCCGTCCCGAGTGCTTTGTCAGGTGATATTCGTTGGAGAGATACAGTTTGTCGTATCCTTCGATGCCGCATTTTTTGAGGATCTTTTCGATACATTCGCGGGGAAGGTACATATCGCTGACGAGGATTACCTTTTTCCCGCTCTCTCTGGCGAACGCAAACAGGTCGCACGCGCTTTTTCTGGGGCGGGAAAATCTGATTTCGTTCTCCGTCTCTATCCGTTCGATGACGCGCAGTTTTTCGCGATCGTAGCCGTAAGAGGCGGCTATTTCGTCATAGATATCGTCGAGGCAGGGCTCTTCGATACCGGGTCTGTTCGCTTTCCAGCGCTTGTGACAGCGCTCTTCCGCATAGTGCCTGATGCTTGCAAAATCCACATACGATGTGATGCCGAAAAGCTCCGTAAACGGCTTGTTCAGAAAGACAAAGATGTCCAGGGGTTTTGCAAAAGGACGGGAAACGAGGGTATCGAACACATCGAAACTGATAACTTTGATCTGCGGCGAAGCCATCTTATCCAACAGAGAGAAATACACGCTGTCTATCCCGGCGACATTGGTCATCTGATCCAGGAAAAGTTCCGATTTGATCTCCTTCATGTCCTGTATCCGATCCTGGTAAAAAGTTTCGGATACGTAATTGACGACGGACCTGGGAAGGGAGAGCTCCCGCGCCAGGCGGGAATAGATCATGCCGTATCTCTGCCTGAAAAGGATGCGTTCCTCGGCGTATTTTTCGGCATACCCGTGTTCGGCGAGCAAACTGTCGAGGTAATCGAAGACCGCGACCAAGTCGGATATATTTTTTTTGTATTTTCCCAGATTGCTGGTGTTGACGCTCTGGTCGTCGTGGATGCAATAAATATAAAAGGCGTTATGTACATTGACAACTTTTTTCGCGAACATGAAAAGCGTTGCCGAAAAAGCGATGTCCTCCCCCATCACGAGATGCCCGCTCGATTCGTTCAGACGGGTGAGGTCGGGCAGCGCTTTTTCCCACAATTCGCGCCTGATCAGCTTATTCCATACATAATGATAATGCGAACAGAGGCCGTGTGCCTTCATGAAGAGATCGAGTATCCCTTCTCCGTCCGTATCCAGATCGACGCCCCGCAGCGGGTCTAGGTTATAATAACAGCTCCAGTCGGGATCGATCTTTTTGCCGGGGATCTTCCCCTTTTTTCTCATATCCCCGAAGACGAGGTCTGCGCCCGTCTGCTCCGCCTTCCGCACGAGGGATCCGATCCAGTTTTTGGTGATCAGGTCGTCGCTGTCCATAAAAGCGATGTATTCGCCGGAAGCTTCCGCGACCCCTGCCAGCCTTGCATTGAACAGTCCGCGATTTTTCTCAAGTGATACTATTTTTATATTTTCCCGCCCGGCACCGACAGCCCTGAGAACTTTTTCCGTATCGTCCGTACTGCCGTCGTTCACGCAGATGATCTCGATATTTTCATAATACTGTGCAAACAGGCATCCGATGCTTTGTTCGATAAAATTGGCGGAATTATAGCACGGAACGATCACCGAAACTTTGATATCCCTATTCATCTGAAAAATTCTCCTCTCAGAAAATATAAAATTTGTTTTTCGATAAACACATTGAACAGGTTGCCCGTTTCAGCGGGCAACCTGTCCCGAAGAGATCAATACGTAAACACGAAAGAGATCGTTACATCATTTCCGTTGGAAGAAGTATAAGAGAGGCCCATGCTTGACAGATCTCCCGAAACCAACGTTGCCGTAAACGTCACGCTGCCTTCGCATTTTTCCGACGTGAGTCCGAGTTCACCGAGATAATCGGAGGAAAGCTGCGCTTTGAGAACGAGGTCTTTCCCCTCCCCGGTATATTGGGTATTTTTCAGCTCTCTTTCGGCGGGGAATGCCCCTATGGAGATGCTTTCCGTGCTTTCGGGGCCCTCCGTCGTCTCGGTATACATGCCGTCCCCTTCCCCGATCTGGTTGAGAGTCTTGGTCGTCACGGTGACGAGGTATCCCTCCTCCGCGGACTCATACACTTCCTCTACGGAAGAGAGGAGGACGTCTCCTCTCTTCACCTCGATCACTTTTTCGATGCCCGTTGCGTTTTCCGCCCCTTCAAAGCCCGTTTTGATCAGCTCGTAATTGCTCTTGGAGCAGGCGGAAAAGGCGACGGAAAGAACGGTTGCCAGAGCTATCGCCGTGATTATCAGTTTCTTTTTCATAAGATCACCTCCTTCGACAGGATCGCATAGGCGGCTGCGGCGAGGGCAAGCACTGCGGCTGCGGCACTCACCAGCTTATCGGCAGCGCTTTCCGCCGCCTGCAGATCTTCCTTCGCACCCTGCGCAAGTGCGTTGTATTCTGCCAGCATGCTCTCGTACTGTTCGAAAGAAAGCCCTTCTGCCTCGGCATCCGGCTTTCCCTGTTTGCCGAGTTCTCCCAAAGCGGCATAGACTGCCGTCAGTGCGTCGTACTTCTGTTCGAGCGTGCCTTCGGAAACGCCCGCAAGCGCTTCGAGAGCGTCTTTGACGGCTTCAAACTCCTGCGTATACGCCATCGTGAACTGCGCCGTATACGTCGCGTCTGCGGTTGCAACGGCGCCCGCTTCCAACTTGTTTTCACCGCTGAACCAGCCGGCGAAGGTATAAGACTTGACGCTGTTGCCCTGTTTTGCGGGATCTGCGGGAGCCGTGATCGCCTCGCCCTCGTACAGAGTGACGGTGCTCACCGTCTGTCCTTCCGAAACGAAGGTCACGTCGTAGAGTTTGGAAAGCATCTCTTTGTAGAGATCGAAGGAGAGCCCTTCCGCTTCCATGTCCGCGATCTGCGTCTGTGTCAGATCCTGATATTCTGCCGTCAAAGCATCCAGCGCGGCGTGCTTTTCGGCGGGCGTTGCTGCTGCCGACAATGCGGAAAGCAAAGCCTGAACGTCGGTATACGCCTGCGTATAGACGACATCGAATTTTGCCGTGTATTGCACGCTTGCCGATGCGGTATCTCCCTGCCCGAATTGCTCGTCTCCGTTGAACCAGCCGACAAAGGTGTAAGATTTGATGCTGTTGCCCTGTTTTACAGGATCTGCGGGAGCCGTGATCGTCTCTCCCTCGTACAGGGTGACGGTGCTCAGCGTCTGCCCTTCCGAAACAAAGGTCACGTCGTAAAGCTTGGAAAGCATCTCTTCGTAGCGATCGAAGATAGAAGCATTTTCCGCCACGCAGTCGGCAATCTGTTCTTCGCTCAGCGTCTGATACAGTGCCGTCATCTCATCGAGCGCGAGATGCTTTTCCGAAGGAGTCTGCGCAGCCTGCAAAGCAGCGAGGCTGCTCGTGATCTCCTCGTAGAGCTCGGAATACTCGGCGGTGAACCGCGCCGTATAAGTAACGTCTTTCGTTGCGGTCGCGCCCTCAGCATACTGTTCTTCGCCGTCGAACCAGCCCGCGAAGGTATACGACTTGATGGTGTTGCCCTGCTTTACGGGATCGGACGGCGCCGAAACGGTTTCGTCCTGGAAAACAAGTTGTTCAAGGACCGTTTCCCCGTCGGAAACGAACCGCACGTCGTAGTACCTGCCGAGCAGTTTGGCAAAGCCCTGTTTGGGGTCGCTTCCGCTGTCGCTGAATTTATACGTTATGCCGTCGATCTCATAATCTCCCGTTGCGAGAACGGAGTTCATCTGGGCATAAAATCTGCCGTATTCCGTATCCACCCACTGATTGTAGCGATAAGCCACCCAGATCCCGTTGGGATCCGCAGGCTTGCGGACACGGGTATACACCCACCTTCCTTCACCCGTCTGATGGAAATCGCCGTGATCGAAACTGCCGTCTTCATGGAAATGCATCAGATAATTGGTCATGTACGGGACCGTGGGGGTCTTGATAAGGACTGCCCCCGTTGCGATATAGCCCATCTTGCTCAGATCGGTCGTCTCGTTCCCCGTCAGGAAATAATAGATCGTTCCGTCTATCTCTCTCCAGCCTTGCGCCATGACGCCGTTTTCATAGTATCTGGTCCTGTTTTCCGTCCAGCCCGTATCGCCGCCGACTACAATACCGTTTTCAAAGACAAAGGTAAAGGTGTCTCCGTATTTGGTTGTAACGGTCATCTCGCCTTCGCCCGCATATCCTTCGGCATCGAAGTAGTACTCGTCGACGCCGATATTGATCCAGGTATCCGTAACAAATTTGCCTGCGGAGAAGAACATCGTCTTCCCCTCCTCGTTGGTCATGAGACCGGAGAAAGAAGTTTCGACGGGAGAGAAGGTATGACCGCACTCCGTGCAGTAGATATATTCGCCGTCGTAGACATTGCTGTGCCCGCTTTCCGCACATGCGTTGTGCTTGCTGATCGTATACGTATCGAAAATTTCAAGCCCGCCTGCACCGAGGTTATACGTGGTGATCTCCATCGTCGTAGACGTCGCCTTCACCGACAGATAGACCGCGTCGTACTCGTTTGTGGCGACGGCAAAGTTGAAACTTTCGTCAGGCAAGGCGGCATAAGATTTTTCACCGGTAGAGCCGCAGATGTAATAGACGGCGCCGCCGAGTTCGTCCACCTTTCCGCCCGTCATGGGAAGGGTACGCGCATAAGCGTGGTCATGCCCCGAGAACACGACGTCGATACCCGCCGCGTCGACCACGGGCGGCACATAGAGGTTGATGTAATCGTTTCCGCCCGTCGGGTTGGTATAGTACGGAGGCTGGTGCAGAGTGAGCACCTTCCAGATCGCGTCGCTCGCCAGTGCGTCTTCCTGCACCCATGCCAGCGCTTTTTGCAGATCTTCGGCGCCGCAGTAGTTGATCACCGCCACGTACGTGTTCCCGTAGGTCACCGAATAGTAACTCGTGGAAGCGAGCATGTTGATGGATGACGCGATGTCCCCGTCAAAATCGCCGGCATACTCGTGGTTGCCCAGCACGTGGATCATGTCGACATTGCTGAAATTGGAGGAGAAGATGCCGAGG
>CALVHV010000060.1 GCA_944328845.1 uncultured Clostridia bacterium
GTTACGACAACATCATCGGACTTCCTACGGAAGAACTGCGCGAACAGTTTCGCGCCATCGGGGTATTGAAATGATCAGACTTGCAATCGATTTGGGTTCATCGGTCACAAAAATTTATAAGATCGGCAGCGGTATCGTGCTTGCGGAGGCAAGCTGTCTTGCCGTTGCTTCGGGGACAAAGACGGTCAAGGCGATCGGCGAAGAGGCGAAACAGCTGATCGGCAAGACGGCGGACTTTACCACCATCGTCTTTCCCGTATTCGAGGCGAACATCGTCAACGAAGAGATGGCAGCGACCATGCTCCGCTATTTCCTGGAAAAAATACAGATCACAAAGTCTCAGGCAAGGCGTGCGGAAGTGGTGTTCAACGTTCCCTGCGGCGCGCAGGACGCTTTGCTCGACAAATATTACCGCCTGGCGGAGGCATGCAATCTCGGCACCGTGCATTTTGTGGAAACGCCTTTTCTGTCCGCATTCGGGCAGGATCTCACCCTCAACGAGAGTTCGCCCGTGTTTGTGGTGGACATCGGCGGGGGAAATACAAACATCGCTGCGTTTTCTCTGGACGGCATCATTGCGGGTGTCAGCCTTAACATCGGCGGCGGCAACATCGATAGCCACATCATCGACAAAGTGGCCGATTCCTTCAATCTGAAGATCGGGCTGCTTACCAGCGAAAAACTCAAAGTAACTGTCTCCAGTCTGTACGAGGCGGACGACGAAAAGGCCATTGTCAACGGCAGGGACATCGGCTCGGGCAGGCCTCGTTCGGTGGCGGTTTCCTCGTCGGATATTTACGAGTGTGCCAAGGTCTTTGCGGACAAGATTTTAGAATACATCAACCTTGTTCTTGCCAAACTTCCTGCAGAGGTTTCTGCGTCCGTCTGGCATACGGGGATCTATCTTTCCGGCGGCGGCGCCAATCTCATCGGATTGGACGATTATCTCGCATCCAAACTGCAGATGGACGTCAATCTGGCGGAAGAACCGATGATGGCGGTTGTGCTCGGCGGCGGCAGGACGGTGGGCAATACGGATATCCTTGAAACCGTCCGCATCGATTATTGAATTCCGACTATAACAATAACATAAAACAGAAGCTTTCAAAGCCGCGCCCTAACTTGGGGTGCGGCTTTTGCTGCTTTTACGCGGGGCATTTTTTCTTGTGGGGGAGGACAAGTTTTATTCCGTCCTCGGGATGGGTACGCTCTGTCCTCTCGCTCTGTCTTTCAGTTATCCCACCAGTTGGAAGGGGGTGTTTTTGTGCGCACTGCGATACTGACAAGAGGCAGGGAGATCTCCTCTCCGTATACGCGTTTTCCCGCGTCATCCGTGTAATAGGGGCGCACGGTATACAGATATTTTTCCCCTTGTTTTAAGTTTCTGTCTAAAAACTGTCCGTCGGAATTTCCGTCAAAAATCGTCGTTGTTTTGCCTCTGTTGGTGCGTTTTATCTCAAAAGCATAGTACTCTGTCTGACATAAACGGATGATAACGGTGGAATTATGCACGCTCAGCTCTGCCCGTGCGGCGGGATGACTGTACCGCGTGCTGATCTCCAGAGGGAAGTTGCTTGCACGGAATTTTTCTTCCATGGTCGTTCCCTTGGGCTGAGCTGGTGCGGCGAGGCGGAGGATGTGCTCCTGCTCGTAACTGGTTTTGTCGAGCGTCTTTGTCACGAGGGAGGTATCCTCAGGCAGGGGCGCAGGCGCCCTGTCTTTGTACAGTTCTTTCAGTAAGATCCCTGCGTAATGACAGGGCAGACCTCCCCCCGAGAGGTCGGTGAGGGAGTTGTCTGCATTCCCCATCCAGACGCCTACCGTATGTGCGGATGTGTAGGCAAGCGTCCATGCGTCCGTGTTGCCGTTTTCCGTTCCGCACGTTCCCGTCTTGGCGCACACTTCGAAGGGGAGAGAGCTCAGTTTTTTTGCCGTCCCGCTTTTGGCGGTCTCCTGCAGCATCTCGTTGACGAGTGTCGCGGTATCTGCGGAAAAGGTGCGCACGGGCTGCGACTTGTGCTCGTAGAGGAGATCTCCCTCTTCGCTCTCGATTTTTCGGATGAAGCGCACGGGCGCAAAATTCCCGCTGTTGGCGAGTGCCATGTAGGCGCCTGCAAGTTCGGGCAGGGTCAACCCTTGGGTCATGCCGCCCAACGCCAGCGAAAGATTTTTGTCTCCGTCGGCAACGGGCAGACCCAGTTTTTGCAGGTAGTGCACGCTCTTTTCCACGCCCAGTTGGTTGAGCAGGCGCACGGCAGGCACGTTCAGGCTGAGCGCCAGTGCCTGCCTTACGGGCACCCATCCCAGATAGGCATCGTTGTAGTTGGCGGGTGCATAGTCGCCGAAAGAAGTCGGCTCGTCGCAGACGGGCGTGCAGGGGGAAACAAGATTTTCCTCGATGGCGGGCGCATAGACGGCGAGCGGTTTGATGGCGGAACCGGGCTGTCTGCGCAGGTTTCCCTCCGTGGTGAACCAGGCGCGGATACCGCCTGTCTTATTATCGCAGGCGATCAGGCTCCTTCCCGAGCGGTCTGCCGTGGTAGAAAGTTGTTCGGCGTATTCCTGCAGCTCTCTGTCCATGTACGTGTAGATACGCACGGCGCCGCGCAGTTTGTACGGGTCGAAGAGGGGAAGGCTCTGCAGTTCGTCACAGACGGCGTCCAAATAGTTGTCGGAGGAAACGCAAGCTTTTCCCTGTTGCGGAAGCGGTTGTTTTTTTGCGCTCTCGTACTCCTTTTGAGAGATCTTGCCGAGTGAATACATTGCGTTCAGGACGGTGTTGCGCACCTTCAGACAAGTATCTTTATCGACAAAAGGAGAATAATTGTTGGGAGAACGGATGACTGCGGCGAGCATGGCGCCCTCGGCAACGGACAGGTCTTTTACCTCTTTTTCAAAGTAAAAATCCGCCGCTTCCGCAATGCCGTAGCAGGTGTGTCCGAAATAGATTGTGTTCAGGTACATTTCCAGGATCTCGTCCTTGGAATACTTTTTTTCCAGCTGCAGGGTCAGGCGGATCTCCTTCATTTTGCGTTGCAGCGTCTTTTCTCCCGAAAGCTGGGTATTTTTGACAAGCTGCTGGCTGATGGTGGAAGCGCCCTGTTTAAATGCCCGCGCCTGCAGGTTCTTGAGGGCGGCGCGCGCCATGCCTTTAAAATCCAGCCCCTTGTGCTTGTAAAAATTTCTGTCTTCGGCGCTGATGAACGCCTCTTTTACGTGCTCGGGCACCTCTTCGATTTCCACACCGCGGTGTTCGCGGAAGAGGTCCACACTGGCGATCTCCCGTCCTTCTCCGTCGTAGACGACGGCGCATTTTTGCGCGGGTAAAAATTTTTCCGATTCCAGCCGTACGTTGGCAGTCACGGCGAGGTACCATACCCCCGCCGAGGCGATCGTTGCCGCAAAAACGCAGGCAAGCACCGCCGCGATCTTTAAAAATGTTTTCATGTCCTTCCTCTTCTAACAGTATTGCAGATTTTGCACAAATTATTTCCCTTGCAACAAAGTTGAAAGAGTTGAAAAAATTTCGCGAAAAAGGTATAATAAAAGACAGAAAAATTTTGCAAAGTCAAAGGGGCATATGCACAAGTATTACTGGATCACAACGTACGGCTGTCAGATGAACGTACACGAATCGGAAAAGATCGCGGGGATCCTACGCGCGCGCGGGTACGAACAGGCAGAGCGGGAGGAAGACGCCGATATCGTCGTGTTCAACACCTGCTGTATCCGCGAAAATGCGGAAAATCATGCGTACGGAAACATCGGCGCGCTGAAAAAACTGAAAAAGAGCCGTCCGTCCATGCTGATCGCGGTGGGTGGCTGCATGACCCAGCAGGCGGGCGCGGCGGAAAAACTGCGTAAAAAATTCCCGTTTGTGGACATCGTGTTCGGCACGCACAATCTCTCCGTTTTAGGCGAGCTTTTGGATAAAAAGGCGGGCAGCAAAAAGGCGGTCGTCGATATCTGGGACAAAGAGGGGGAAGCGGATACGGAAGATATATCCTTCCGCACCAGTTACCCCAACGCCTGGGTGAACATCATGTACGGCTGCAACAACTTCTGTTCTTACTGTATCGTTCCGTACGTGCGCGGCAGGGAACGCAGCCGTGAGAGCGGCGCTATCGTACGCGAGGTCAACGCCCTCCTGGACGAGGGATACAAGGAGATCACTCTGCTTGGGCAAAACGTCAATTCGTACGGCAACGACAGGGGAGAATGTTCCTTTCCGCAGCTTTTGCACAAGATCTGCGAACGGGACGGAAAATACCGTCTGCGCTTTATGACGAGTAATCCCAAAGACTTCGGGGAAGAGCTTGTCCGCGCCATAGCCGAACACGAACAGATCTGTAACCTCGTACACCTGCCCGTGCAGGCGGGGTCAGACCGCATCCTGCGGCTGATGAACAGAAAATACACGGCAAAGGAATATTTGCAGAAGGTGGAACTCCTGCGCAAGTATGTGCCCGACTGTCAGCTCACGTCGGACATCATGGTCGGCTTTCCCACCGAGACGGAGGAGGACTTTCAGGCGACGCTCGAACTCGTCAAAGAGGCGCGCTTTGCCACGGCGTTCACCTTTGTGTATTCGCGGCGGAGCGGCACCGTGGCGGCGGACATGGAAGGCCAGATCCCCGAAGAGGTGCAAAAGGAGCGCATCATGCGTCTGGTAGAGCTCGTCAATGCGCAGACGCGCGAACTGTCTGCGGCATACCGCGGCAAGACGGTGGAGATCTTGTGTGAAGATTTCGACCAAAAGCGGGGGCTGTATCTCGGCAGGGACGAGTACGGCCGCATGGGCTATTTTCGCAGCGATACAGACCGTATCGGCGAATTTGTAAAATTGAACATTTCTCAAACTTCCGGCGTATCGCTGGAAGGCGAACTTACGCAGGAAAAGGAGTAAAGGGATGAGCGGCGGACTTTCACCGATGATGCGGCACTATCTGGAGATCAAGGAGAAATATAAAGACTGCGTCGTCTTTTACCGTCTTGGCGATTTTTACGAGATGTTTTTTGAGGACGCAAAGGAGGTCTCTCAGCTCCTCGACCTCACCCTGACGGGCAGGGATTGCGGGCTTGCCGAGCGTGCGCCTATGTGCGGGATCCCTTTTCACGCGGCGGACACGTACATCGCCCGCCTTGTTTCGCTTGGGAAAAAGGTCGCCATCTGCGAGCAGCTCACCGAGCCCACTCCCGGCAGGGGCATGGTGGAGCGGGACGTCATCCGCGTCGTATCGGCAGGCACGCTCATCGAGGACAGCCTTCTCGACGAAAAAAAGAACAACTATATCGCCTGCGCCTATGCAGAGGCGGACAAATGCGCCGTCGCTTGGGCGGATATCACGACGGGCGAATTTTATGTCGCCGATTTTTCGGGGGATAAATCTGTTTTTCAAAGTTTAGAACAGCTTTGTAAGCTCTCTCCCGCCGAGGTGATCTGCAACGACGAATATCTGCACGACAGCAAGGAGAACAACGCGCTGCGCGCGCTTCCTGCCTTTTCGTGCTATGTGCCGTGGGCGTTTTCCCTGCGGCATGCGGAAAAAAATCTGCTCGATCAGCTCGGCTGCAAGACGCTGGAGCCGTTCGGGCTGGCGGGGAAGAATGCGGCGGTCTCCGCCTGCGGCGCGCTGGTCGAATACCTGCGCGAAACGCAGAAGAACGCGCTGAAGATCATCGACAGTGTCCGCTACGTCGGCGGCGGGAGCGCGATGCTGGACGGCGCCGCCATCCGCAACCTCGAACTTGTCCGCACCCTTGGCGACGGCAAGAGAAAGGGCTCGCTCGTGTGGCTGCTCGACAAGACGCAGACGGCAATGGGTGCGCGGCTGATGCAGCGGCTCATTCTCAACCCGCTGCGCGAAAAGTCGGACATCGAGCGCCGCCTTGAGGCTGTATCGGAACTCTTTCAGGCGACTGTGATCCGCATCGGCATTGCCGAGACGCTGAAAGGCATCCGCGACATCGAGCGCATTGCGGGCAAGATCTCCAACAACAACCTCACCCCGCGCGACTGTGAGTCGCTCGGAAAGTCTTTGGCGCTTTTGCCCAATCTCAAATTCCAGCTTTCGGGATTTACTTCCCGCGCCGTTGCGGATATCGTCTCGTCTTTGGGCGATTTTTCCGCTTTGAGCGATCTGTTGCAGCGAGCGTTTATCGATAATCCTCCCGTAAATGTCAAGGAAGGAGGTTACATACGCAAGGGCTACAACCAAACGCTGGACGAATTGCAGGACATCCGCGACAACGGTTCGCGTGCCGTCGGGGAGATGGAAGCGCGCGAGCGGGAAAAGACGGGCATCAAAAACCTTCGTATCAAGTACAACCGCGTGTTCGGCTATACCATTGAGATCACAAACTCATTCAAGGATAGGGTGCCTTACGATTATCGCCGCCGCCAGACGCTTGCAGGTGCGGAGCGCTATGTCACCGACGAGCTCAAGGCGCTGGAAGACAAGATCCTCACCAGCACCGACCGCGCTCTCGCGTTGGAAGTGGAACTGTTCAACGAGGTGAAGGACATCCTCCTGCAAAACATCGGCGCGCTGAAGGCGCTTTCTTCTGCGCTTGCCATGCTCGACTGCCTCGTATCCTTTGCGACCGTCGCCAAGGAAAACAATTACTGCTGCCCGCAGATGGCGGAGGCTGGCGCGCCTTTGAAGATCACGGACGGCCGCCATCCCGTCGTGGAGGCGCTCTCCAAAGAAAAATTTGTCCCCAATGATACGGTGCTGGACGGCGAAACGCAGACCATGGTCATCACGGGTCCGAACATGGCGGGCAAGAGCACATATATGCGGCAGACGGCGCTCATCGTGCTGATGGCGCACATCGGCAGTTTTGTTCCTGCCAAACAGGCGCAGATCCCCGTCGTGGACCGCATCTTCACCCGCGTGGGGGCGAGCGACAATCTTATTTTCGATCAGAGCACCTTTATGGTGGAGATGACGGAAGTCGCTTCCATCGTCATGAACGCCACGCCCGATTCTTTGCTCATCCTTGACGAGGTCGGCAGGGGAACGAGCACTTTCGACGGGCTTTCCATCGCGTGGGCGGTCCTCGAATATCTCACTTCGCATATCCGCGCCAAGACCCTCTTTGCCACCCATTATCACGAATTGACGGAGCTGGAGGGCAGGATCGACGGCGTCAAAAATTATAAAGTGACCGTGCGCGAGGCGGGCAACGGCATCCTGTTCCTGCGTAAGATCGTGCGCGGCGGCGCAAACAAGAGCTTCGGTATCGAGGTCGCGCGGCTGGCGGGCGTTCCCACCGAGATCACGGACAGGGCAAAGCAGATCCTCAAAAAACTGGAGAAAAACGACATCGCGCGCGGCGCTGCGGACGAACTCCCCGCTCCCGAGGAAAAGAGCCTTTCCGAAGCGGAGCGCATCCTTTCGCAGACGGATATGAACAACATGACGCCCTTGCAGGCGTTCAACCTCTTATCCGATCTCGTAGAAAAGGTGAAAGGGGAATAAAAGATGGCAAAGATCAACATTCTTGACAGTAGTGTCTATAATCGCATCGCGGCGGGCGAGGTGGTGGACAGGCCGTATTCCGTCGTCAAGGAGTTTGTGGAAAACAGTCTGGATGCGGGCGCAAAAAACATCACCGTCAGCATCGAGCGGGGCGGCAAAGATCTCATCCAGGTGACGGACGACGGCAGCGGCATCGAAAAGAGCGAGCTGCGCTCTGCATTTTTGCCGCATGCTACAAGTAAGATCGCAAAGGCGGAAGATCTGGACGACATCCGCACTCTCGGTTTCCGCGGCGAGGCGCTGGCAAGCATTGCTTCGGTCAGCAATCTCCGCATCCGTTCCCGCGCGGCGGGCGCCGCGGAGGCGTACGAGCTTTGCTGCTCGGGCGGAAAAATGGGGGAAGTTGTGCCCTGTGCTTTGGGGGCTGGCTCGGAGATCACGGCAGAAAATCTCTTCTTCAATACCCCTGTCCGCGCCCGATTTTTAAAGACAGACAAGGGCGAGGAAGGGGAGATCTCTAATTTTGTGTCCCGCTTCGTGCTCGGAAATCCCACCGTATCTTTCCGCTATCTCGCAGACGGAAAACTTCTTTTGCAATCGTATGGCGGCGGGCTGGAGGAGGCGGTCGCTTCCGTGTACGGCGGCTCCGTCCTTTCTCAGTGCTATCGGATCGACGCCGTTCGCCACGGCATCCGCATCAGCGGATTTCTCGGAAAACCTTCCTTCACCAAAGCCAACCGCACCTATCAGAATACCTTTGTCAACGGGAGATACGTCGTCAACAACACGATCTCTTCCGCCGTGGCAAACGCGTACGGCGGCTATCTGATGAAGCGTCAGTATCCGTTCTATGTGCTCTTTATCGACGTGCCGCCTGAGGTAGTGGACGTCAACGTCCATCCCAATAAAGCGGACGTGCGATTCGAAAATAACCAGGTCATCTATGGCAGTATCTACTCCGTCGTTTCTGCCGTGCTGGACGGAAACGCGAGTGCGCTCGATTATATCGTGGGCGGGGTGCCTTCTTCAGAGCCGCAGACAGAGGTTCAGGCGGCTTCTCCCGCATCGCAGGAAGGGGTAAAGAGCTCCTTTTCTTTCGGGGCGGCAGGGGGAGAAAATGGCGTCGGGAAAGGCGCCGCTTCTTCCGGTTTTGCGGCAAAACCCGCTCCTCATGCGGGCGGAACGACATATGCCCGCTCTGCGGAAAAAACGGCGCAGGAGACTTCTTTTTACGATGAATTATTAAAAAATTGCGAGAAAGAGAGTACTACGTCAGACATAAAAGAGCAAAAAGAAGGGGATTTCCGTAAGGAATACGAAGTTTTGTTCCGTATGCCCAAACGCTCGGAATACACAGGCGGGGAGCTGATCGTCTTTCACGACAGCGGTGTTTCCGCTCCGCGGGAGACGAAGACGGACGCCGCGGCGGATGTCTTTGCGGAAAACAAGAAGTATCTCGAATCTTTGGAACAAAAGGCAAAACAGCAGAAGTTTATTTTCGAAAATGCACAGTTCAAGGGCTCTCTGTTCAATACCTATCTGCTGTATGAGGAGGGAGACAATGTCTACCTCATTGACCAGCATGCTGCGCACGAACGGCTGATTTTCGATAAGTTGAAAGAGGAGACGGAAAACCGTGCAGTGTTGCGTCAGCCCATGCTCGTGCCGTATGTACTCAACCTCAACAGGGAAGAATATCTGTTTCTGTCCGAACAGCGCACCCTTCTGTCGGAGATCGGGTTCGATATGGAAGAATTCGGGACGAATTGTCTGAAAGTTTCTTCCGTGCCCATGGATCTGCAGGGCATCGACTTGGATGCCTTCTTTCAGGAGATCTTAAAGGAGGTGGGGTCCCTTCGAGCGATCAAACTGTCCGATCTCCTGCGTGACAAGCTCGCCATGGCTGCCTGCAAACACGCAGTCAAGGGCGGGATGATGCTTACCGATTCGGAAAAACAAAAGCTGTTCGAAATGCTGCACGGCGATCTCGGACTGAAATGTCCGCACGGCCGCCCCGTTGCGGTGCGGCTCACGAAGTCGGAAATCGAAAAAATGTTCAAGAGGATCGTTTGATTTGAAAAAGGTTTTGGTTGTCTGCGGCGCCACCGCCTCGGGGAAGACCAGCTTTGCAGTAGAAATGGCAAAGCGCCTGCACGGCGAAGTTATTTCCGCCGACTGCATGCTCGTCTATCGGGGGCTGGATATCGGAACGGCGAAGCCGACGGAACAGGAAAAACAGGGGATCCCTCATCATATGATCGACGTCGCGTCTCCTCACAGCAATTACTCCGTGGGGGATTATGAGGTGCAGGCGCTGCCCATTCTGCGAGAGCTGTTGCAAAAAGGCATCTGTCCCGTTCTCTGCGGGGGGACGGGATTTTATCTCCAGTCCCTTCTCTTTTCTCGCGGACACGGAAATGTGGGCGCGGACGAGGCATTGCGCCGTCGGTACGAAGAGATGGCGGCGAGGGAAGGCAACCTCGCCGTGTTTGAACGGCTGAAAGAGGTAGATGCGGAGAGCGCCGAAAAACTGCATCCGAACGATGTGAAGCGGGTCATCCGCGCGCTGGAGATCTACGAGCTGACAGGGGTCAAAAAATCTGAACAGCAGGACGGGTTTGTTCCCCGATTTCCGTATGTCGCCGTCGCTTTCGATTATCCGAGAGAGGAGCTGTACCGCCGCATCGACCTTCGTGTGGACGAGATGATCTCGCAGGGGCTCGTCGAAGAAGTGCGCTCTCTTTACGAAAAGGGATTGGATATTAAAAATCAGTGTATGCAGGGGATCGGGTATAAAGAAGTGCTCGAATACCTTAAAAATAACATTTCTTTGAGTACTATGCGTGACATAATTCAGCAAAATACGCGCAATTATGCCAAACGGCAGATCACTTTCTTTAAAAAATTTCCAAACTTGATTTGGCTGGACCCGCACGCAAAGGACAATGCGGAGAGGGTCATGGAGGCAATGTATGCAGGAGAATGAACTTATCTCACAATGCGAGAGAGAGCTGCAGCCGCAGTTTTCTCTTTTGGAAGAAACCGCTTACAAAAACCAGTGCAAGGTGATGGAGGCGTTCCAAAAAAACAAGATCGCGCTGCGGCACTTTACGCCGTCCAGCGGCTACGGCTACGGCGACGAGGGCAGGGACACGCTGGGCACTCTCTTTGCAGACGTGTTCGGGGCGGAAGCGGGGCTCGTTTCCCCCAACATCCTGTCGGGAACGCATGCACTGACGGTGGGGCTGTTCGGGCTCTTGCGCACGGGCGACACACTCTTTTCCATTTCGGGAAATCCGTACGACACGTTGCAGGAGGTCATCGGCGGAAAGGATATCGGTTCGCTTGCCGATTACGGCGTCCGCTTTAAAAAATGCGAACTGAAAGAGGGCGCGTTTGACATGGACGCCATCCGCGAGGGATTGAAGGACGAAACTGTCAAAGTCGTCTTTATCCAGCGTTCTCGCGGATATGAGTGGAGGGATGCGCTCAGCGAAGAAAAGATCGCCGAAGCTTGTGCTTTTGTCCGTTCCTGCGGATTTCAAGGATGTATTTTTGTCGATAACTGTTACGGAGAATTTGTCGAGGAAACGGAACCCACGCAAAACGGCGCGGACGTGTGTGTCGGCTCGCTCATCAAAAACGCGGGGGGCGGCATCGCGCCGACGGGCGGCTATATCGTCGGGAAGAGAGAGTATGTCGACAAGATCGCAGGGCGCCTGACTTCTCCCTCCATCGGTGCAGAAGTCGGTTCGTATGCGTTCGGGTATCAGTATTTTTACGAAGGCTTGTTCCTTGCGCCGCACATCGTCTGCCAGGCGCTCAAAGGGGGACTGCTCATCGGCGCGTGCCTGGAAAAACTCGGCTATGTCACCTCGCCCGCCGTCACCAGTCGTCCGTACGACATCACGCGCGCCATCCGTTTTCAGACGGAAAAACAATTGACCGGCTTTATTCAGGCGGTGCAGGAAGCTTCGCCCGTAGATAGCTTTGTCCAGCTGGAGGCGTGGGATATGCCCGGGTATGAAGACCGTGTCATCATGGCTGCGGGGACGTTTGTGCAGGGCGCTTCTATTGAGCTCTCTGCCGATGCGCCCGTCCGCGAGCCTTATATCGCTTATTTTCAGGGCGGCTTGACGTACGAACATTGCAAGTACGCATTGACAAAGATATTAAACAAAATCAAATAAATTGTTTTACAAAAAGCGCAGGAGTCTGCGCTTTTTGTATACCGAAAAATTTTGCGCCTTGTGCGTCCGAACAGGAAAGGCGTATTTTTTTGGGAATATCGATAAAGAGAAATTTTTTCAAAAAAAAGAGCGCCGCAATTTCTTGCGGCGCTCGGTCGTTTTGCTTACTTATTGTCAGGCGTATGCCATACCCAGTCTTTGACTTCGGGGATGTCTTCGCCGACTTCGGCAATATAGTTCTTGTGCTTGACGAGCAGGTCGTTCATCTTCTGGAAGAGAGCGGAGCCCGTGTTGCCCAGCTGAGGCAGAACGGTGATGGCCGTCTTGACGAGGTCGAAGCGGTCGATCTTGTTCTGCACGCGCATGTCGAAGGGAGTCGTGATGGTGCCTTCTTCCACGTATCCGAACACGTGCAGGTTCTTGTTGTGACGCGTGTAGGTGAGCTCGTGGATGAGGGTCGGGTAGCCGTGGAAGTTGAAGATAATGGGCTTGTCCTTGGTGAAGATGGCGTCGTAGTCGGCGTCGGTCAGACCGTGCGGGTGTACGCCGTGCGGCTGCAGCTTCATCAGGTCGACTACGTTGACAAAGCGGATCTTCAGATCGGGCAGGTTATCGCGCAGGATGCTGGTTGCGGCAAGCGCTTCCAGCGTAGGGGTATCGCCGCAGCAGGCGATGACGATGTCGGGTTCTTCGCCCGCGTCGTTGGACGCCCAATCCCAGATGCTCACGCCCTGCGTGCAGTGCTTGACCGCCTGGTCCATGGTCAGCCACTGGAAACTCGGGTGTTTGGAAGCGACGATGACGTTGACGTAGTTCTTGCTCTTGACGCAGTGGTCAAAGCAGGACAGCAGGCAGTTCGCATCGGGCGGGAGATACATGCGCACGACGTCCGCCTTCTTGTTGGCGATGTGATCGAGGAATCCGGGATCCTGGTGGGTGAAGCCGTTGTGGTCCTGCTGCCAGACGTTGGAGGTGAGGATG
>CALVHV010000061.1 GCA_944328845.1 uncultured Clostridia bacterium
GGCAGTCAGCTCACCGCACTGACTGCGGCGGCGCAGTGCGTCCCGTTCCTCAGCGAAAAGCGCATCGTCAAGGTGACCGATCTTTATCCCTCGGAGAAAGATTTTAACGCCTATCTGAAAAGTTATTTCGAACATCCGCAGCCCGATTCGATTCTTCTGATCGTCAATTCCGCAGCCCCCAAGGGGAAGGCGGCAGACCTGCGCAAGGCGCCCAACGTGACCTGGGTAGACTGTTCGCGGGCGGACGATGAGACGGTGCTGCGCTGGATCTACACGCAATTTAAAAGGGTGGGCATCGCGGCGGATACGGAATGTTGCGAGCGCGTCATGCGTTACTGTCTCGGAGACATGTCCCGCATCGCGGGGGAGACGGAAAAACTCATCGCCTACGCGCAAGGGGAAGGAAAGCTCTCGGCACAGGATGTGGACCTCGTCGTCTACCGAGATGCAGAGTACAAAGCTTACGAAATGTCCAATGCGTTGGGGTTGCGCAATTACGGAAAATTTATTTCCGTGCAGAGCGAATTGCTCGCAAAGGGTATGGACGAGATCGCCGTACTCAATTCGCTTGCAGCCTATTACCGCAACTTGTATGAGATCTGTCTTCTGAAAAAGAGCGACGCGGAGACGGCAAAGGTGCTGGGCATGAAAGAATACGCCGTCAAAATGAGCAGGCGGCAGGCGGATGTCATCGGCGCAACGCGCGTCAAGGAGTGTTATTTCTGCATTTTCGACGCGATCAATTCCGTCAAATCGGGCGAGAGGACGGCCGCGGCGGCGCTGCTGTCCGTCAATGCGCAATTATTTTTCGGCAATCCTGCAAATAACGGCCGCGAATAGCGGGAAAATACTTTCTTTTTTTCAAGTTTTCATGTAAAATAGAAAGGAATCCACCGACGGAGAAAAAAATGGATAAATTCTTTGAAAACATCGCAAGAGCGTTTGAAGGGTTCAACTTTGCAGACCTGTTGACCATTCTGCTCTTTGCGGCGGTTTTTTATTATGTCTTCCGCATTTTAAAGATCAACAACGTCCGAAGCGTCATCGCCGTGTTCGTTCTGTTCGTGGTCGTCACCGGGATCATCTTTGCCTCGGACAACGATCTGAAAGGGGACGTATTTATGGTTGTACCCATGGTCATTGCGGGGCTCGTTCTCGTGATCTTTAATGTGGAAGTCAAGCGCGATATTCTCAATCTCAACGCACTCAACCGCCTTTCGGAAAAGAGGGAACACCAGTCCTTTGCATCGAAGGAGGAAGTGGAACACTACATTACGGAGATCATCAAGGCGCTGCAGAATCTTTCCAAGGACAACATCGGAGCGCTCATCATCCTTTCAAACGACAATGTTCCCGCGCAGATCCTGGAAAGCGGCGTCATCCTGGACGCAAACATTTCTTCTCAGCTGATCGAGGGGATCTTCTTTGTCAAAGCGCCCCTGCATGATGGGGCGATGATCGTCAACAATTATAAGATCCAGGCAGCGGGATGTTTTCTCCCGCTCACGCAAAACGTCAATATCCCGAAAGAACTGGGAACGAGACACCGCGCAGGCATCGGTATCACGGAGACCTGCAACGTCATTTCTCTTATCGTTTCGGAAGAGACGGGCATCATCACCATCGCACAGCGCGGAAAGATTTCCCGTTATGCCGATTATGACCTGCTGAAAAAGACACTCAGCGATTATTACTGGAAAGATCTTTCCACGGACGGGAGGAAACACGCATGAGAGAAAAAAACTTCTGGCGCAAAGTCGCCGGCATTTTCATCGACAATGTTCCCATCAAACTCCTTTCGATCGCGCTTGCCGTGTTTGTTTTCGTCGTCATCAATTTCGGCGGCTGATTACTTGTTTGAGGTTTACCAATGAAAAGCTGCATTGCCGTACCCGAAATTCTTCTGCCTAAGGAAGGCGTTGACATGGGAAAATGGGCTGTGATCGCCTGCGATCAGCACACGTCCGACCCCGCATACTGGGAGCAACTGGAAAAAGAAGTTGCGGACAGTCCTTCTACCCTTCGTGTCACCCTTCCCGAAATTTATCTCGAACGCCCCGACTGCGAACAGCGCATCGCGGACATTTGCGCGACCCTCGGCAGGTATACGGCGGAAGGACTCTTCCGCAAACTGCCTCGCGGATTCGTGCTCGTCACCCGCAAAACGCTCCTGTCCGCGCCGCGTACGGGGCTCGTTCTCGCCGTCGATCTGGAGGAATATTCCTTCCTTCCCGACAGCAAGGCGCTTATCCGCGCAAGTGAAGCAACCATTCTCGAACGCATCCCGCCCCGCCTGAAAATACGGGAAAGGGTCGGCGTCGAATTTCCGCATATCCTGCTCCTGTACAACGACCCGCAGGACACTGTTCTCGGGCCCTTGAAGAACGCATCTCTTCCCGTCCTGTACGACTTTACGTTGAACATGGGCGGAGGAAGTGTCTGCGGAAAGTTTGTGTCGCAGACCGAAGAAGTGATCGAACGGTTCGGGGCATTGGTCAGAGACGGTCTCCTGTTTATGGTGGGAGACGGAAACCATTCGCTCGCCACCGCTAAGGCATCCTGGGACAAGATCAAAGAGACCCTGTCCGAAGAAGAGCGCAAGACACATCCCGCCCGCTTTGCCCTTTGTGAGGCGGTCAATCTCTACGACGAGGGGCTGGGCGTGGAAGCCATCCACCGCGTCGTGAAGGGAATAGACGTGCAGGCGTTTGTAAAGGAGTTCTGCACGCAGGGCGAAGGACACGGCACGCTGTACGTCGGCGGCGAGGGAAAAGAGATCTCCCTGCCCGCGAGCGTTCCGCAGGCTGTGGACGAGGTGGACAAGCAGATCGCCGCTTTCCTCAAAAAACATGGAGGCAGCGTAGACTATATCCACGGCGAAGATGCGCTCCGTCAGATGACGGCGGAACATTCCGACCGCGTGGGGATCGCTCTTGCAAAGATGGAAAAGTCGGAAATGTTTGCGTACGTGGCACAAAACGGAAATCTTCCGCGCAAGACGTTTTCTTTAGGGGAAAGTGAAGAAAAAAGATATTATATAGAAGGCAAGGAGATCAGATAAATGAAACCCATCGTATGCAAATTCGGCGGCTCGTCGCTGGCGGACGGAACAAATATCCTGAAAGTATGCGATATCCTCAAAAGCAACCCTCAGCGCAAGTATGTGGTCGTATCCGCGCCCGGAAAGAGATTTTCCGGTGACATCAAGGTGACCGACCTGCTGTATCAGTGCTTCCGCGAAGCGACGGAAAAGGGGGATTGCTCGGAAACTTTTTCCAAGATCCGCAAGCGCTTTACCTCCATCGTGGAGGAACTCGGCATGAACGGATTCGACATTGCGTCCATTCTTGACGAAACCGAAAAGCAGATAGACGAACAGAGAAGCGCAGACTTTACCGCGTCGCGCGGGGAATATCTCAACGCGCGCATCATTGCCGCCAAACTGGGTTGGACGTTTATCGACGCAAAGGACATCATCTTCTTTAAAGAGAACGGAACGCTGGACGAAGCGCGCTCCTATCCGGAGATCGACCGCCGCCTGAAAGAGTGCGCGGGCGCCGTGATCCCGGGTTTTTACGGAACGGACAGCGAAGGGAAGATCAGAACTTTCTCCCGCGGCGGTTCGGACATCAGCGGTTCCATCGTCGCGCGCGCCGTCAATGCGGAACTTTACGAAAACTGGACGGACGTCAGTGGCTTCCTCGCCTGCGACCCGCGCATCGTCAACAGCCCCGAAAAGATCGAGGTCATCTCCTTTAAAGAACTGCGCGAGCTCTCGTACATGGGCGCCAACGTCTTGCACGCGGACTCCATTTTCCCCGTCAGGAAAGGGGATATCCCCATCAAGATTAAAAACACCTTCCGCCCCGAAGACGCGGGCACGCTGATCCTGCCCTCCAAAAAATATGTGCTGCAGGGCAATATCGTTACGGGGATCGCGGGCAAAAAGGACTTTACCGTCATTTTCCTGGAAAAATCGATGATGAACGGGGAGATTGGCTTTGCGCGCCGCGTGCTCTCCGTCCTCGAAAAGCATAAAATCTGCTTCGAACATATGCCTTCCGGCATCGACACGCTTTCTCTCGTCATTGAAAGCCGCTACCTTTCGGGCGGGCTTTTGGATGTCTTGCTGGAAGAGATCAAAGAAGCGGTGCACCCCGACTACATACGCGTGTTGGAAAACATCGCACTCGTTGCGACCGTCGGCCACGGCATGGCGTCCAGCATCGGTACGTCGGCAAAACTCTTCCGCGCCCTCTCCGACGCGGAGATCAACGTGCGGCTGATCGATCAGGGTTCCAGCGAGCTGAACATCATCGTCGGCATCGATAACGACGATTACGAAAAATGCGTACGCGCTATCTACCACGCTTTTTTCTCCAAAAAATCCGAAGAAAAGTAATTTAATAGAGCGCGCCGAAAATTCGGCGCGCTCTTTGCTTTTCTGCCTCTCAGACAAAGGAATCTTCCGCAAGGGAAAAACAGCTTAAACATCTCAGAAAACAACGCAACAAGAAAACGCAAAAAACAGAGGCAGCCGCTTTTATCGGCTGCCTCGTTCGTTTGGTGTGATTTGTTTTATACGATCAGGTTGATCAATCTTCCCTTGACGACGATGAATTTACGGATCACCTTTCCTTCCACGAGAGGGCGGATGGTTTCGTCGGCAAGAACTGCCGCGCGGATCTCGTCTTCCGTCGCGTTTTTGGAGATCATCATCTTTGTCTTGATCTTGCTGTTGACCTGTACGGCGTATTCCGTTTCGTCTCTGACCAACGCCGCTTCGTTGCAGACGGGATATTTCTGATCAAAGATAGAGTATTTTCCGCCTGTCTGTTCCCACAGCTCTTCACTGAAATGAGGCGCGCAGGGCGCGAACAGGAGCAGCAGGTCGTTGACGCAGCTGCGCAGGAAAGGAACGTTTTTCTCTGCGCCGCTTTCGTACTTATAAAGGGCGTTGACGTATTCCATCAGCCTTGCCACAGCGGTATTGAAGGAGAAGTTCTCCATGTCGCGGGAAATGTTCTTGATGGCGTAGTTGCGTGCATAGTCCAGTTCTTTTTCCGCCGCCCCGAAGGGTTCGCCGTGTTCCGCCTTCATGCCGTGTACTTTGAGGACGAGCCTCTCTACGCGGTCGAGGAACTTTGCCACGGAGCGGATCCCTTCCTCGCTCCACGGTCCGCCCTCGGTGTAGGAGAAGCCGAACATGAGGTACATGCGGAATACGTCCGAACCGTACGTGGAAACGTATTCGTCGGGGGATACGACGTTGCCCTTGGACTTGGACATTCTGTTTCCGTCCGGCCCGAGGATGACGCCCTGGTGTACCAGGGAGCGGAAAGGTTCGTCAAAATTCAGATAGCCCATGTCGCGCAGCGCTTTTGTAAAGAAACGAGCGTACAGCAAGTGCATGCAGGCATGTTCCGCGCCGCCCACGTATTTATCTACGGGCAGCATTTTGTTGACGATCTCGGGGTCGAAGGGTGCCTTGGAGTTGTGCGCGTCCGCGTAGCGGAGATAATACCAGCTGGAGCAGACGAAAGTGTCCAGCGTATCGGGATCGCGCAGAGCGTCGCCGCCGCAGTGCGGGCACTTGGTATGCATGAACTCATCGCACTTGGCGAGAGGAGATTTTCCGTCCGGTTCAAACTCCACGTTGTAAGGGAGCCTGACGGGCAGATCTTTGTAGGGGACGGGCACGATGCCGCACTTGGGACAATGGATCACGGGGATGGGCGCGCCCCAGTAACGCTGGCGGGAAACCAGCCAGTCACGCAGGCGGTAGTTGACTTTACGTTCGCCCTTGCCCTGTTTGGCGAGATAGTTGGCGATCTCCGTGCGCGCTTCTTCGCCGAACCTGCCGTCGAATTGCAGGCTGTTGACGCAGATGCCGTCTTCGCAGAAGGGCAGAACGGTCTCCCCGTTTTTATTTTCGATGACCTTGCGGATAGGCAGGCCGTATTTGTTGGCGAAGGCAAAGTCGCGCTCGTCGTGCGCGGGAACGCCCATCACGGCGCCCGTCCCGTAAGAGTAGAGGACGTAATCCGCTGCATAGATAGGCACCTTCTGTCCGTTGATGGGGTTGATGGCATAGTGCCCGATAAACACGCCCGTCTTTTCCCTTGCGGAGGAAAGACGCTCGATCTCGTTGGTCTTGGCCGTTTCGGCGATGTATTTTTCCACCGCTTCGCGCTGCTCTTCGGAAACCAGCTTTTTCACCAGGGGATGTTCGGGCGCGAGCACGACATAGGAGACGCCGAAAATGGTGTCGCAGCGGGTGGTGAACACGCGGAACTTGTCCCCGCTCTCGCATTCGAATTCGATCTCGCAGCCGACAGATTTACCGATCCAGTTGCGCTGCATCAGCTTTGTCTTTTCAGGCCAGTCGATCTTGTCCAGTCCCTGCAGAAGTTCTTCCGCATACTGCGTGATCTTAAAGAACCACTGCGTCAGATCTTTTTTGACGACGGTGGTGCCGCAGCGTTCGCAGCAGCCGTCCACCACCTGTTCGTTGGCGAGCACGGTATTACAGCTGGGGCACCAGTTGACGGGCGCTTCCTTGCGGTATGCCAGACCGTTTTCGTACAGCTTGAGGAACATCCACTGTGTCCATTTATAGTAGTCTTCCTCGCACGTCTTTACTTCCGCGGTCCAGTCGAACATGGCACCCATCGCCTTGAGCTGATGTTCCATCGTCTCGATGTTCTTCTCGGTGGAATCCTTCGGGTGGATCTTCGTCTTGATGGCGTAATTTTCTGCGGGAAGGCCGAACGCGTCGAAGCCCATCGGCTGAAACACTTCGTATCCTTGCATCCTCTTAAAACGAGCATAGCTGTCCGTAGGGCCGTAGTTGTACCAGTGCCCGATGTGCAGTTTTGCGCCGGAAGGGTAAGAGAACATTTCCAGAACATAAAACTTTTTATCGATGTTCTTTTTGTTGAAATTGTTTTCCTTGGTCTTCTCCCACCGTTGCTGCCATTTGCTCTCAACGGATTTCATGTCCATAACTCAAAAACCTCCGAAAGACTCTTTGCGAGCCTCATTTTTTCTTTGCAAGACGTCTGTAAATGAGATAAACCGCAGGTCCCACGATCGGAACGAGCAGGATGAAGAGATTCCACGGGATCATCGCCTTGACGATGCCCATATCTTTCATCAGCAGATAGATGGTCGCAACGGCCAGGACGTAGTGGACGACCAGGACGGCGATCAGCGCGATCAATACAGGGAACGGCATAAAAAATACCTCATAAATATTCACTTCATTATAAAGTTTTTTGTACGTTTAGTCAAGTTTTGAGGCTGCTCCCGCCGAAAAATTTTATTTTTCGCGTTAAAAGGCATCCTTCGCGTAAATAATTCGCGCTTTTCGGCATACACTGAAAATATGGAAGTCATCAATGTTTCCGATAAGGCCGATCATTGCCGCTATATCTCCTATGTCGCAGGGGCGCTTACTTCGCTTAAAAACGGAGTAGCCCGAGTCGGGTTTGAAGGGGACAGAATCCTCTTTTCGATGGAAGCGGAGGGCGAGGAAGCGGCGCTCCGCCGCGTTGCAGAAGAAAAGATCGCCGATGTCCTGTGTATCGGGTACAAATACGAAGCGCTTTCGCAGGTCAGGCCTGCGGGCCTGGACGCTTCGGACAGGGAGATCTTGCTTTCTGCCGTCATTGCCGCCGACTTTTTACAGGATAAAAAGTATATCCTGCAGCGTCTTGGCGGGATCAGACAGCACTGCATAGACGGGTTTTACGAATTCAGAATGAGAGAACTGCGCGACAAGTGGCAGGAGGTCGCCGCCTGCATCCCCCGTTCCTTTACGCGCGAACAGCTCTGTGCCTTTCTCGAATACCTCCATTCTTTCAGCAAACGCCGCATCTTTTTAAAGGGCGGAGAAGTGTATGATGCGCGCTGCCGTCGCCTGCGCTATGCTTCCCTCCTTGCCGAGGGCAGGGACGAAAAGACGGTGCTGCGGGAGATCGTGCTCAGCGGTGCGGGGAAGGTGGAATGTCTCGGCGCTCTGTCGCCCGCGCAGGAACGTTTTTTAAAGTTGTACTATGCGGGACGGGTCGCTTTTGCAGCACGATAAAAAAATTTATTTTCCCTTCGAAAATCTGTTGACAAAAGAGCGCAAAGAGATTACAATCTATATATATAATGTAAGATATCTGCTTACGGGAAAGACAAGTAAGCGGGCATACGCACCTTTCAGAGAGCGGGGGCTTTGGCTGGAAACCCTGCACGTGCCGCCGCGCCGAAACCGCTTTTTATCGCAGAAGCGTGCCGTTCGCTGTAAAACGGATAAAGAGGCAGGGAAATCCCTGCAATTAAGGTGGAACCGCGCAACAGATGCGTCCTTAAACAGTTTGTTTGAGGGCGTTTTTTTATTTCTATAACGATCCGAAATACGGAGGGTGTAAACATGATCATCACGTTGAAGGGCGGCGACAAAAAAGAATACGCCGCAGAAGTAACCTGCAAACAGATCGCGCAGGACATCAGCGAAGGCCTTGCCCGCGCCGCTGTGGCGGCGAAGGTCAACGGCGTTCTCGTCGATCTTTCGCATGTCGTGGATAAAGACGCGGAAGTGGAAATCGTAACGCTGAAGGACAAAGAGGGACTGCAAGTTTACCGCCATACGACGGCGCACGTGCTCGCGCAGGCGGTCAAGACTATTTTCCCGACCAGCAAACTTGCCATCGGTCCTACCATCGATAACGGCTTTTATTATGACATCGACTTCCAGACGCCTATCACGCAGGAAGATCTCGGCAAGATCGAAGCGGAAATGCAGAAGATCATCAAGAGCAACCTGCCCGTCGAGAGGTTTACTTTGCCGCGCGCAGACGCCATCAAACTGATGACCAAGTACTCGGAAAAATATAAGGTCGAGCTCATCAAAGATCTGCCGGAGGGCGAAGAGATCTCTTTCTATAAACAGGGGAGCTTTACCGACCTCTGCCGCGGGCCGCATCTGCCTTCTACGGGAAAGATCAAAGCGTTCAAGCTGACGAGCATCGCGGGCGCTTACTGGCGCGGGAACGAGAAAAACAAGATGCTCACCCGTATCTACGGGACGGCATTTGCCAAAAAGGACGAGATGGACGCCTACTTTACCATGCTCGAAGAGGCAAAGAAGCGCGACCACATCAAGCTCGGCAAAGAACTTGGCCTGTTTGCCTTCCTGAACGAGGGCAAGGGCTTTCCGTTCTTCCTGCCCAAGGGCATGGTCCTGAAAAATACGCTCATCGACTTCTGGCGTCAGATCCATACGCGCGAAGGATATGTGGAAGTACAGACGCCCATCATCCTCAACAGAAGCCTGTGGGAAACGTCTGGACACTGGGATCACTACAAAGAAAACATGTACACGACCAAGATCGACGGCGAAGACTGCGCGATCAAGCCGATGAACTGCCCCGGCGGCATGCTCGTGTACAAACTCAATCCGCACAGCTATAAAGATCTCCCCATCCGCATGGGCGAGCTGGGCATTGTACACCGCCACGAAAAGAGCGGGCAGCTGCACGGCCTGATGCGTGTGCGCTGCTTCACGCAGGACGACGCGCATATCTTTATGCTCCCCGAACAGATCACGAGCGAGATCAAGGGCGTTGTGCGCATCATCGACGAAGTGTACACGCTGTTCGGGTTCAAGTATCACGTCGAACTTTCCACCCGTCCCGAAAACAGCATCGGCAGCGACGAGGATTGGGAAAACGCGACCAACGCCCTGCGCCTTGCGCTGGACGAACTGAATCTTCCTTATGTCGTAAACGAGGGAGACGGCGCCTTCTACGGACCGAAGATCGACTTCCACCTGACCGACTCTATCGGCAGAACATGGCAGTGCGGTACAATCCAGCTGGATTTCCAGCTCCCGCAGCGGTTTGAGGCGGAATATACGGGAGAGGATGGGCAGAAACATCGCCCGATCATGATCCACCGCGTTGTGTTCGGATCCATCGAGCGTTTCATCGGCATCCTCATCGAGCATTATGCAGGTAAATTCCCTGTCTGGCTGGCGCCCGTGCAGGTCAAGATCCTGCCCGTTTCCGACAAGTCGATGGACTATGCTCTCGAAGTGGAAAGGTCTTTAAAGGAGAAGGGCACTCGTGTGGAAACGGATTGCCGCAACGAGAAGATCGGCTACAAGATCAGGGAAGCGCAGTTGGAAAAACTCCCGTATATGCTGATCATCGGCGACAAGGAAAAGGAAGACAAAACTGTTTCCGTCCGTATGCGCGAAAAGGGAGACATCGGCTCCATGGCGCTGGACGAGTTTGCCGCCCGCGTGAAGAAGGAAAACGACGAAAAGACAGTTTTCTGAAAATATTTTGATAATCGATAAAAAATGTTTGACATTCCGCCGCGATTGTGGTATTCTATTACAGTAAAGCAGAAGTTACTTCTCGCCTTGCGGCAATCGGGTCGGCAAGTGCCAAACAAAACTTACAGACAGCACACATAGTGTGTTCAATTTGGATTGTTTGAAAGCGGGACGTAACGATGCGGCCCGCTTTTGTATTTGTCCCGAACAGGGAAATTTAAGTAAAAGGACGGTTTATGGCAATTAAAGACCAGCATCAGGTGAACGGAGAGATCCGCGATCAGGAAGTGAGAGTGATCGGTTCGGACGGACAGCAGCTCGGCATCATGAGTTCGAGAGAAGCGCTTCGTCTCGCCGAAGAGAGTGATTTGGATCTGGTGAAGATCTCGCCCACGGCGAATCCTCCCGTATGCAAGATCATGGACTACGGCAAGTTTAAGTTCGAACAGGGGAAAAAGGAAAAGGAATCCAGAAAAAATCAGAAGATCGTCGAAGTGAAAGAGGTGCGTCTCTCCATGACCATCGATACTGGCGACATGAACGTCAAATGCCGTCAGGCGACGAAGTTTCTGGAAGCGGGAAACAAGGTCATGGTTTCCATCCGCCTGCGCGGCCGTCAGAATGCGCACGCCTCTATGGGTGTAGACGTCATGAACGAGTTTTTTGAAATGCTGGGCGGCAAAGCGGTGATGGACAAAAAGCCGGCAAACGAAGGGAGAAACATCACCATGCTCCTTTCCCCGGCAAAACAGTAAAGTCAATACAGTGCGGACTGCCGCAAGGACAAGTCCGTGCTTTAGAGAAAATCAATTCGGAGGAATATAAGTATGCCTAAACAGAAATCGCATAGCGGCTCGAAAAAGCGTTTCGACATTACGGGAAGCGGCAGAGTCAAAAGGGCACAGTCCGGTAAAAACCACAAGACGGGCGCAAAACCCAGAAAGAGAAAGAGAAATCTTCGTCAGACGGCGTTTGTCAACGAAACGCAGGAACTCACGGTGAAGAACCAGCTCATCCCGTACAAGAAATAAGGTATAAGGAGAAGAAGTCATGCGTATTAAAAGAGGTGTAAACGCTGTTAAAAAGCGCAGAAAGATTTTTAAACTGTCCAAGGGCTACTTCGGCTCCAAGAGCAAGTCTTACAGAATCGCCCGCGAAGCTGTGATGAAATCGCTGATGTATGCGTACGTCGGCAGAAAGAACAGAAAGAGAGATTTCCGCCAGCTTTGGATCGCCCGTATCAACGCGGCGGCAAGAATGAACGGTCTTTCTTACAGCAAGTTCATGCACGGCCTGAAGGTTGCTGGCATCAATCTGAACAGAAAGGCGCTTGCCGAGATCGCGGTCAGCGACGCGGCTGCGTTTGCGGCGCTCGCCGAAAAGGCGAAAGCGGCTATCGCTTAATTCGGAAAAAAACCTTCTTAGAACGATAAGAAGGTTTTTTGCTTTATACAGCCTTATGGTCATCACATCCAGAAGCAATCCGCTCGTCAGGCGCGTTCTGTCTCTGCGCGACAAAAAAGTACGCAGGGAGGAGCAGGAATATATCGTGGAAGGCGTCAAGCAGGTCCGCGAAGCCGCCGCGGCAGGCTGTTCGTTCAGCCTGCTCGTCTATGCGGAGAGCTTTGCAGGCGAGAGGCTCTTTCCCGAACTTTCGCAGACGGTTTCGGACAGCGTGTTCGAGAAACTGTCTGAAGAAGTGACGCCGCAAGGCGTTCTGGCGGTGCTTAAAATGCCCGCGCATTCCGTGCTCGCCCCGCAGGGAGATTGCCTGCTGCTGGACGGAGTTTCCGATCCCGGGAACGTAGGCACCATTCTCCGCACGGCAAACGCGGCGGGATACGAAGACGTCTACCTCGCTTCCTGTGCCGATCCCTTTTCTTCCAAGTGCGTCCGGGCAAGTATGAGCGGTATCTTTTTTCTGCGGCTGCACATCGGCGAAAGGGAGGAGATCGTGCGCGCCCTGGACGGCGTGCCTATGCTCTGCGCGGATATGGACGGGGAGAATGTCTTTGCCTTCCGTGCGCCGGACAAGTTCTGTCTCGTTATCGGTAACGAGGCAAACGGCGTTAGCGCTCAGATACGGCAGGCGTGCGCGCACACTGTCAGGATCCCCATGCGGGAGAGCTGCGAAAGTCTGAATGCGGGCGTTTCCGCCGGTATTCTGATGTACGAACTCGCTGCAAAAAAACACGGAAAACAATTTTGAATTTTTATAGAGGAGTAAAACCATGTCAGGACACAGCAAATGGCATAACATTC
>CALVHV010000062.1 GCA_944328845.1 uncultured Clostridia bacterium
TTACGCCGTAATTCTCTGGAAACCGAACTCACATTTCTGCCCAAAAGTCTTGCAATTTCCCGATAACTTTTTCCTTTGACGTAATATTCTCGTAGACAACAGCGCTCTTCTATGGTAAAATGTTTGTAGTTCATACAGATCTCCTTTGGCAAAATTTTGGTTTCGCAACTCTATTTTACCACAGATTTGTATGAACTCTTCTTTTTTCTCAAAGTGTTGCACTTAATAGTATAATTCACCTATACTGAAAACAGGCGCGGCAATTTGCCGCGCCTGTCAGTTTTTTTATGGGGTTTCGGATCAATACATGCCGCCCATGCCGCCGCCAGCTGCGGGAGCTGCGGGCTCGGGTGCAGGGATATCCGTGACGACACTCTCCGTCGTCAGCAGGGTAGCCGCTACGGAAGCCGCATTCTGCAATACGCTGCGGGAGACCTTCGTCGGGTCGATGATACCGCTTTCCACCATGTCGGTGTACTCGTTTTTCAGAGCATCGAAACCGAAGTTCGCCTTCTTGGAGGACATGATCTTCTCGACAATGACGGAGCCGTCCAGACCGGCGTTCTTTGCGATCTGACGGATGGGTTCTTCGACCGCTTTGAGGATGATCTGTGCACCCGTCTTTTCGTCGCCTTCCAGCGTGTTGATCAGCTTTTTCAGTGCTGCGGAAGTGGAGAGGAGTGCTACGCCGCCGCCGGGAACGATACCTTCTTCCACGGCTGCACGGGTCGCTGCCAAAGCGTCTTCGATGCGCAGTTTCTTCTCTTTCATTTCCACTTCGGTCGCCGCGCCGACGTTGATGACGGCTACGCCGCCCGCAAGTTTGGCAAGGCGTTCCTGCAATTTTTCTCTGTCGTAATCGGACGTGGTCTCCGCGATCTGTGCTTTGATGGCAGAAACGCGTGCTTTGATCTGTTCGGGATCGCCCGCGCCGGACACGATGGTGGTGTTGTCTTTATCGACTTTGACCTGATTGGCTCTGCCGAGCATATCCGTCGTAACGTCCTTGAACTCGTATCCGAGATCGGAAGAGATGACGGTGCCGCCCGTGAGGATGGCGATGTCTTCGAGCATTGCTTTTCTTCTGTCGCCGAATCCGGGAGCCTTGACCGCCACGCAGTTGAACACACCCTTGAGCTTGTTGACGATGAGGGCGGCAAGCGCGTCGCCTTCCACGTCTTCTGCGATGATCAGAAGCCTTGCGCCCTGCTGAGCGAGGGGTTCGATGACGGGCAGGATCTCCTGCAGATTGGAGATTTTCTTATCGGTGATGAGGATATAGGGGGTATCGAGAACGGCTTCCATCTTGTCCGTGTTGGTCACCATGTATGCGGAAGCGTAGCCGCGGTCGAACTGCATCCCTTCGACGGTGGTGAGTTCGGTGTTCATGGTCTTGCCTTCTTCCACGGTGATCACGCCGTCTTTGCCCACTTTCTCCATTGCGTCGGAGATGAGGGAGCCGACCGTCTCGTCGCCTGCGGAAATGGAAGCGACCTGCGCGATGGCTTTTTTGCTGTCAACGACTTTGGAGATCTTTTTGATCTCTGCAACGGCGGTGTCGACCGCTTTGTCAATGCCGCGGCGCAGGATGATGGGGTTGGCGCCCGCTGCGAGGTTTTTCAGTCCTTCGCGGATGATCGCCTGAGCAAGCACAACAGCGGTAGTGGTGCCGTCGCCCGCAACGTCGTTCGTCTTGGTCGAAACTTCTTTCACCAGCTGTGCGCCCATGTTTTCGAACGGGTCTTCCAGCTCGATCTCTTTTGCGATGGTCACGCCGTCGTTGGTGATGAGCGGTGCGCCGAATTTTTTATCGAGGACCACGTTGCGCCCCTTGGGCCCGAGCGTGATCTTAACGGTATCCGCAAGAGTGTTAACGCCTTTTTCCAAAGCCTTTCTGGCTTCGTCTCCGTATTTGATCTGTTTAGCCATGATTGTTATCCTCCTGAAATTCAAACTTTACTCAACGATTGCCAGAATATCGCTCTGACGGATGATGGTGAACTCCTTGCCGTCCACCTTGAACTCGCTCCCCGAATACTTGGAGAAGAGGATGACGTCGCCCACTTTGACGACCATCTTCACATCTTTTCCGTCCACGTTTCCGCCGGGGCCGACTGCAACCACACGTGCGGTCTGCGGTTTTTCCTGCGCGGAAGAGGGAAGGATAAATCCGCTCTTCGTCTTTTCTTCCGTCTGAACGCTCTCAACCACAACTTTATCGAATAAAGGTTTGATGTTCATATGTTACGCCTCCAAATAAATTTCTGATCGATTTAGCACTTTCAATGCCTGAGTGCTAATTTACTATATATTATATTCATTTCCATATAAATGTCAAATGTTTGAAAGGCAAAAAATGAAAATTTTAGCACTTTTCTTAAAAGAGTGCTAAAACGCGCGAGCGGTGATTTTTTTTCGGCTTTACTTGCAATTTTGCCGCGGATATGGTAAAATAAAGCAAATCTACGCGGGGGCGGAAAGAATGGATAAATGGGATAAACGGTTTATGGAGCTGACGGAAACGGTCGCGGGCTGGTCGAGTTGTTATCAGGAAAACAGGCACGTCGGCGCGGTGATCGTTTTGGGCAAGCGCGTGATGACGACGGGTTACAACGGCGCGCCCGCCGGGATCCGAAGCTGCGTGGAAAAGGGGGAGTGTCTTCGCCGCAAGCTGAACATTCCCAGCGGCACGCGGCATGAAATGTGTTATGCCGTCCATGCCGAGCAAAACGCCATCATCCAGGCGGCGCGGTTGGGCATCAAGATCGAGGGGGCGACGCTGTATTGCACGCACCAGCCCTGTGTGATCTGCGCAAAAATGATCATCAACGCGGGCATTTCCCGCGTTGTATATAAAGAAGGATATCCGGACGAGTTTTCCATGCAGCTGTTTGCAGAGGCAAACGTCCTGATACAAAAATATGAAGATCTCGAAAAGGAGTAAAAGGATGAATCCTGTAGTCACGTTTACAATGGAGAACGGAGGCGTCATCAAGGCGGAACTGTATCCCGACAAGGCGCCCAACACCGTCAACAATTTTATTTCGCTCGTAAAACATCATTTTTACGACGGGTTGACCTTTCATCGCGTCATCGAAGGGTTTATGATCCAGGGCGGCGATCCCGCGGGCAATGGCACGGGAGGACCCGGGTACACCATCAAGGGCGAATTCCGCATGAACGGCTTTGCTCAGAACGACATCAAACATTCGCGCGGCGTCCTGTCCATGGCGCGCTCGATGATGCCGGACAGTGCGGGTTCGCAGTTCTTTATCATGCACGAAAACGCGTCTCATCTGGACGGGCAGTATGCCGCGTTCGGTAAGGTGATCGAGGGCATGGATACCGTGGACGCCATCGCGGGCGTTCAGACGGATATGCGCGACAAGCCTTTGCAGCCTCAGACCATTGCGACTGTGACGGTGGATACGTTCGGAACGGAATATCCCGAGCCGAAACACGCGAGATAAGATCGGAAGGAAGGGGGAGAGAATATGACAATAGGCGTCATTTTGGGGATTTTGTTCGTGTTGCTTTGCGCAGGTTCTTTTGTGGCGGGCGGACTGAGCATCCGTGCGCGGATGAGAGGGGGTGCGGCGGCGCTGAAGGTGCGCGGTCTCCTGCTTTTTGCGGCGGGCGCGGTTTTCTTTGTGTTGTTTTTGCTGATTCCGTTCAGCTTCCGTACGGTGGAAGCGGGCGAAGTGGCGGTCGTCAAGCACATGGGGGAAGCGACGCATATCCGCACGGCAGGTACATATTTCGATTTCTGGATCACGGAAAAGTATGAAAGATACGATGCCAAGGTACAGAACATGGATATCACCGCCTCCGCGTATTCCAAAGACGCACAGACGATGGACATCGCCATGACGGTGCAGTATCAGATCGATACGAGCAAAGCCATCGAAATCGCGAATCACTACGGCACGCTGGATACGCTTGCAAACCGTATTCAGAGCATTTCGGTCGAAAAGGCGAAGTCCACTCTGTCCGCCTATTCGGCGATGACCATCATTGAGACACGGGCGACCATTTCCCCGGAAGTGGAGCAGGCCATCAAAGATTCCGTCGACGAGAACTATTATGTCAACATCGAAGCGGTCGTGCTGACAAATATCGATTTCAGCGACGCCTTCGAGCAGACGGTCGAAGACAAAATGATCGCCGAGCAGGAAAAGCTTAAGGCGGAATATGAAAAGGAAACGGCCATCGTCAACGCGGAAAAGGAACTGGAAGTTGCCAAGCTGAACGCGGAAGCGCGTATCGAATCTGCAAAGGCGGATGCGCAGGCACAGATCGAGATCGCGCAGGCAGAAGCGCGTTCCATACGACTCAAATCCGTTGAAGTCGCGCGTGCGCTCGGCTTTTCGGTCACGGAAAGTACCATCACGGGAGAGGACGGCGTCGAGGAAATGGAATATATCATCGATTTTGAAGGAAAGACGCCGGAGGAAGTGGCGCTGATCGCGGAATATCTCAAGTACATCGAGTATCTTTCCAAATGGGACGGAAAACTTCCTTCTACGGTCATCACGGACGGAAGTGCGTCCGTCATCCTGCCTTTGCCGGACGGAGAAACGCAGACGGGGAGCGGCACCTGAAACAGGGCCGACCCGTGCAAAAAGAACGCTTTCGGGCGTTCTTTTTTTATGCCGAAAAAGTCCTGTATCCCTCTTTTAAAAATTTTCTGTGCGGGCGGAGCGGGCAAATCGAAGGTAAAGCCGCACGCCTTCCTGCGCGCGCGACATATTATAAATAATATGATAGCCGATTTTCACAACGATATTCTTACGGCCATGAAGGACCCCGATCTTTCGCTGACGGCGGGCGCGTCGGCGTGCGTTTGCGCCGTGTATGGCGGGGGAAGAATGTTCGGGCAGGTGCGAGTTCTCGTCGAAAAGTTTTTCCGAGAGAGGAGAGAGGGACTGTATTTGTCTTTGGAAGACGCTTCCTGGCTGGACGATGACAATATCGACGAGGTATGCAGATGGCGCCCCGTCTGCGTTTCTCTGACCCATAACGGGCAAAACGCACTTGCGGGGGGCTGTCTCAGTGAAGGAAGTCTCACCGCGCGGGGAAAGCGGATGGCGCTGGCTTTGGCGGCGGCGGGGATCCCCGTCGACTGCGCCCATCTCAATCCGCAGAGCATGGCACAGGTATCCGAACTTGTGCCTGTCGTCGATTCGCATACCTGTTTTTACGCCGTCAACGCACATCCGCGCAATCTGATGGATTGGCAGATCCAAAGCATCCTTTCCGCGGGCGGGCTGGTGGGCGTCACCTTTGTCGGAAAATTTCTCTGTCAGGGGACGGCTTCTTCGCGGGATATTTTTCGCCATGTCGATCATGCGGTGCAGAAATATGGGGCAGACGGCATTTGTTTCGGTTCCGATTTTTATGGGACGGACGATCTGCCTGCCGACCTCAAGAACTACGAACAGGCAGAAAACCTGCAAGGGCTCTTCCTTCGTGCGGGCTATACGCCCGCGGACGTCGAAAAGATCTTCCGTGGAAACCTCCAAAATTTTTTGGCGAAAAATCGCCGATGAAGGGCGGCCTGCGCTTATTTTGCATAACTACGGCGAAACGCCTCCTGAATTTTTTACAAAATTCGTCTTTTTTCTTCATTATTGTATAAAATATGTAAATAATTTTTCGATATTTGTACAAAATTCACTTCACAAAATTGGAAAAAAGAGGTATAATAAAGCCACTAAATTCAAGGAAGGAGGAAAGAAGGCATGGGCATCAAGAAGGTAGCCGTGCTGGAAAGCAATGGTGAAACGGCGCAAGGGATTGCGGAATGTTTGCGGGGAGAGGGCTTTGAAGTGTGCGGTGTGACGGACGACGGGGAGGAAGGTCTGCGCACCATCCTGTCGGAGGAAGCGGACGTCGCCGTCATCGGGCTTGTCCTTAAGGGGCTGGACGGGTTCGGGGTTTTGGAAAAACTCAGGGAGGCACACTCTCCCGTGCAGGTGGTCGCGACGGGCGGATTTTCGGACGACGAGATCATCTCCCGCGTGCTCAATAAGGGAGCGCGTTATTATCTGATCAAACCTGTACAGCCCGAGGTGGTGGCAGAGCGAGTGAGAGAACTCACCTCGTCGGCGGAAAAGGCGGCGCCCGCCGTGCGCGAAAAGAGGGCGGCCGTTTCGCTGGACGAAAAGATCAGCAATATCTTTATTTCCATAGGGATCCCGCCGCACATCAAGGGCTACGGCTACCTGCGCGAGGGGATCAAGATGGCAGTGGAAGATCCGTCTATCATCAACAACGTTACAAAACAGCTGTATCCGCGCATTGCCGAAAAGTTTTCTACAACGCCCAGCAAGGTCGAGCGCGCCATTCGGCACAGCATCGAGGTCGCCTGGAACAGACAGAGGCTGGACGCCATCAACGCCGTGTTCGGCGTGCGCGTGTATATCGGGTCGGACAAGCCTACCAACAGCGAATTTATTGCGCTTGTTGCCGACAAACTTATTCTTGAAGGTTTGGCAAATTACAGATAGAGCAGGACAGGGAAGGGAGCAAGTGTTTTTCGTTTGCAGCGCCGCGGGCGCTTTTTCAGACGGAGTATGAGGAGGGGAACGGCCGCGCAAAATCAAAATGATCGGGCGCCTTCTGTTTGGGAAGGAAAAGAAATTGTAAAATAAAACAAAGCCGCCGCACGCGAGAAACATGCGTGCGGCGGCTTTGTTGTTCCGTCCGTTCGGTCAGGCGGGGTCAAAAAAGTGCTGTGCAAAAAGGGGGTACGTAAAATCCATGCGAAAAAGTGCTGCGCAAAAAGGACTACATAAAATCCGTGCGCAAAAGTGTTGCGTAAAAAAGGTTTAAAATCCGTGTGCAAAAGTGTTGCGCGGAGAAAGCGGAAGAAGAGGTGTCACTCTTTTGCAAAAAAAAGATCCCCTGCGGAGTGCAGGGGAAAAAGGTTCAAAAAAACTGTGCATCCTCCTTTGAAAAGGCGCGCCGAAGCGGAAACACCGCAGGTGACTCCTTCAAAGCTACCTTATGGCACACGGACAAATCCGCTTAGTGCTGCTATATCCCTATCCTGACACGGTTCACGGCAGCCCGTTGCATAAGACCTTGCTATCAACATTCCTTACGGTGTGCAGACCTTCCACACGTCAGTCCGAGGGAGGCGTTCGGTTCTGCTATAGCGGATTGCAGATACAGGGCACCGCTGACTCCCCACCTAGCACAGCAGTATTATTTTACACGAAACAGATGTTTTTTGCAACCGATTTTATGATAAAACGGTGAGATTTTTTGTCTAAAAAACTTTTATGCATAAATACATTTGCAAAATTATAAAATTCATGCTATCATTTAGGCAAGAAAAAGATGAGTTGTTACAAGTATAGAGGAGCGTATGGTGCAAAATCTTACATCATTGTCAAAAAGCGAGCAAGTGCTTCAGATGGTGAAAAAAAAGATGGCTTTAAGCCTTTGCTATCTTCTTTTTGCTCTCGTGCAGGAGGCTCTTATATTTGTTTGGATCGCGCAAGGTCTGCCGGAATATTTCCTGTTGGACCTCGGCATAATTCTGCTGTTTGCTCTCTGCACGTTTGTCATGCCCGGCTTTATTTTTCAGACAGTCGTCATTTGCGCACTGTTGTTTGTGCAGGGGCTTTTGTCTGTTGTCAATTCCACCCTGTATTCCATCAGTACTTCCGTTTTCAGCTTTTCCATGCTGAGCGTCGCGGGGGAGGCGGGCAACGTCTTTTCTATCCGTTTGCTGGATATCTGGTTTCTCGTCATCACGCTCGTGTTGTACGGGATCGCCGTGTTTTCCCTCGTTCTTATCAATCGTAAAGTGACGGCACAGGTCGGCTTTGTCCTTCATTCCGTGCCCATGATCCTTTTTTTCTATCTGCTGTCAGGGCTCATTTCTTTCGGGATGTACGACGTCTCGTTAAAGAACTTCAAGACATTGGACACGGAAGATCCCTTCTACGTCTTTTTTGACGATTATTACCTGTGGCAGACACAGTTCCTTCCGATGAGCGCCTTTAAAAAGTTCGGCTCTTTCGGCTTTTATTGCGTCAATTTTGCCAACTTTATCAGCAGTAAACAGGAAGAGTATTCGGAAGAGACGATCCTCAAAAATGTCGACATCCTCGACGATTATTTTGCGGACGGGGAGTGGAACAGTTCGCTGCAGCCTTACGGTGAGTACGGAGACATTTTGACGGGCAGGGCGCAAGGCAAAAACGTCGTGCTCCTTGTCATGGAGACGGGCGAATGGTCGGGCATCAATCCTGAGTACACGCCCACGCTGTACGCGCTCGCATCGCAGGGGATCGCGATGACCAATTACTATGCACGCGATAAGACCAACCATTCGGAAGCGCTCTCCATTCTGGGCAGCTATCCCGTGGAGACGAACAATTCGATTTTGCCCTCCTTCAACAATAAGGACGGATTGCTGCAAAACAATTTTGCGTTTTCCAGCGCAAACGTGCTCGGGAGCAAGGGATACACGACCAATTATTTCCATGCGAACGACGGGGAATTTTATTCGAGAGAACTGACCCACCACGATCTGTACGGATTCGACAATGTGAATTTCCTGGATACGATGGACCGCATGGAAGGGTATTACGAAAAGAACGGCTTCTACGATTTCGACCGCGACAGCGAGATGATCTCGCAATACCTGTCCGCGTTTACGCGCGTTGACGAAGGGGACAGCAACTTCTTTACGATGATGCTCAGCCTGATCAGCCACGGTCATTATCTCGATCTGTACAACAACGGCGACTATACTTCCGATCTTTCCGCTGAAGAAAAGCAAAAGCTTTCGGAAAAATACGAAGTCAAAAACCTTGAAGTCTACTTCGAAAAGATCGACGATTTCCCGCAAACCTATTTCGACGATAAGTTTGCCATCCAGGCGGACAGATACGACGAAAACGGAGAGCCTTCCTACCGCTATCTTGAATATAAGCGGCATCAGGCGGGCATGATGGACCTCGATGTAGGACTGAACAGGCTTATCCACGAACTGGACGAGGCAGGCGAACTTGAAAATACCGTGTTTGTCTGCTATGCGGACCATGGCTGCTACTACGACGACATGTACTACGACCTTAAGGGCGTCACGCAGGGCGAGTATTGGAACACGCATCTGTACAACATTCCCTTCTTTATTTGGTTCGGGGACATGGATCTGGATGTGGAAAACATCTACGAGGGCGTTTCCTACCAAAATAACTGCGCGCAGGTCGATTCCGTTTACGACGGTGAGTTTTATTACGAGCTTCACCTGGACGGCACGTCCGAGATCCCAGCGGGGCGGATCGAAAAGGTGTGCAACTCCTTTGACATCCTGCCTACGATTCTCGATCTTTTGGGGATTGATTTTAACCAGAATCTGTACCAAGGCATCAGCGTCTTGCGGGAAGGCACGCACGTGTTTGTCAGCCGCGAATCGGGCATATTCACCGAGGGGATTTATTTTGACGGCGAAGTCCTTTACATGGATGCCGAGCTCCTGCCTTCGGGCGAGTGCCGCTCGTTCGACGGGCAGCTGACCCTGTATCCGGACGGCAGTATCGGCGTTTTGCAGGAAGGGACTCAAAAGATCTATTCTGCGGAAGTGGTGCAGGATAGCGTCACGCAGGACGAGGAGGGGGATATGCTCTTCATCGTAGCGTCCGAAATGAAAAAAATGCTCCCCGATTCCGTCGTTTCGTTTTTGCTGAACGTCAACGAATACTACGCAAAGCAGAAGAATCTGGAAAATATGTATCGCTACGACTATTTCGCGTATGCGGATATAGGGCAGCTGATCCATTAAAACTGAAACAAAAAAAGCACGGAAAAACCGTGCTTTTTTTGTTTCAGACGGGAAAAACTATAGAAAAAAATTTTTACCAAAATAATTTTGCAAAATTGTTGACAAAACATTTTTTTTCGTTACAATATATACAATCCAAATAAACGATTCAATAAGTGGGGGAGTTACTTATGAGCGTATTCCGATACGGGTTGCGATATTGGAAGAAGCATATTCCGTGCGCAGTGTTCTGCCAGATCATCGGGTTTATCGGACTGACCGTCGATATCCTGTTGCCTTTGTTAGGCGCAATGTTTGTGGATTATATCTTGGATTACGATGCATCGGTTACGCCGGGCTTGTTTTCCTTTTTGCTAGAATTCGGACAGCCGCAGACATGGCGCCTCTTTTTTGCTATTGCGGCGGTTTTCGGAGGGTTGGAGATCTTGCGCGAGGGGCTCATCTACCTGCGCAATGTCCTGTTTCAGTACAACGGGCTTACGATGGAAAACGAACTGCGCGACATCAGCTATAAAAAGCTGGTCGAGCTGGACAGTTCCACCGTTTCTTCTTACAATACTGGCGAACTTTTAACGACCCTTTCCTCGGACATCATCACGTTCAAGGAAATGTTCAGCCGTGTTCTTCTTCTCATCGGCGACGGGTTTTACGTGCTTATCGTAACCTGCGTCGTGTTGGCGATGAACAGCCTGTACATGCTCATTCTGCCTGCCATTATGGCGCCCGTGCTTTTGTTCGCATTGCTGCGCTATACGCAGGCGGCGCGCCGCGTCTCCTCGCGGATACGCTCCTGCAACGCTGCCATGAACCTCAACGTACAGGAAAACATCAATGCGGTCAGATTGGTGCGTTCCTTTGCCAACGAGGACTTTGAAGAGAACAAATTCGATAAGGTCAACAAAGACCTGCGCAACGCTTACTGGGAGCAGACGGAGGTCGCCGCAAAATACGGGATGATCTTCAACTCCATCCGCCAGTTTGCTTACATCGCCACCATTATCATCGGCACCCTGATGGTTTTTCAGGGAAAATTCGGGGTCGGTATCATGACGGCGAGCGTCACCTACGTATTGCGTATCATGGACTATCTGACGCAGATCAGCAACGCCACGTATCAGATGCAGTACGGGCTGGTCTCGGGCGAGAGGCTGCGGGAATTTCTTGAGAGAAAGACCAAGATCCCCGAAGCGAACGACCCGGACAAGATCAACGCCGTGCCCAACATCGAGGTGAAAAACGTCTCCGTCACTGAGGACGGGAAGCAGATCCTCAAAAACGTTTCGCTCAGTATCCCGTACGGGAAAAAGGTCGGGATCATGGGCGGCACGGGCAGCGGAAAGAGCGTTTTGCTTAAATCTTTGGTGCGCATCTACGACGCCACGCAGGGCAGCATAGAGATCAACGGCGAGGACGTCAAAAAGTTCGAACTGGACGATTTGCGCAACAAATTCGCGTACGTGTTCCAAGACGTCTTTCTCTTTTCCAATACTATCGACGCCAACATCGCCTTCTATTCTCCTTACGTCGATAAGCAGGAAGTTATGCGTGTGGCGGAACTCGCGCAGGCAGGGCGCTTTATTCGCTCTCTGCCGCAGGGGTACGAGACGATCGTCGGGGAAAAGGGACTGGGGCTTTCGGGCGGACAGAAACAGCGCATTTCCATTGCGCGCGCCCTTTTGAAAAATGCTCCCGTGCTCGTCTTTGACGACGCGTCCAGCGCTTTGGACGTTTCGACCGAGCGCAAGCTGATGCAGGGGATCAAGGAGAATTATCCGGACAGGACGCTGCTGATCGCGGCGCACCGCGTTTCCAGTATCGCAGACTGTGACGAGATTTTGTATATGCAGGACGGAGAGATCATCGAGCGCGGTACGTTCGAACAGCTGATCGCCGCCAACGGCCGCTTTGCCGCGATCTACAGGATGCAGACGGAGGAAGGGGAAGCGCCGGACGATATTTCGGATGCGATCCTTTCCACGGGGACGGAGGGCTGAGTCATGGCAGAAAGAAATACATATTTTCAGGACGAAGTCGTCGCCCAGGAAAAGATCGACGTCAAAAACCTGCGCCGCCTGCTGCGCTATGCGGCTCCGCACAAAAAGCTGTTTGCCTTTGTTCTCGTCGTCATGTTGATCGCCGTGGTCTCGTCCATGGTCACCCCGCTGCTTCTGCGTCTGATCGTGGATACAGCCATTCCCGAATACTCCGCCGCAGGGGAATATAAGACGTTTATTCTTGCTGTCTGCGGATTTGTCGTCTGCGGCGTCGCGGAAATCGTCATTACCTATTTCCAGCAAAAGAGCCTTGGGCGCGCGGGGCACGGCATCATCGCCGACATCCGCAAGGATATTTTCTATAAACTGCAACAGCTGCCCTTTGACTACTTTGACAACCGTCCTTCGGGTAAGATCGTCGTGCGCGTGACCGATTACATCACCGAGCTTGCGGATTTTTTCATCAACTATCTGATGAACTTTATCCTCAGTATCGTCAAGATCGTCGTTGTCACCGTGTTGATGCTCATGCTCAGT
>CALVHV010000063.1 GCA_944328845.1 uncultured Clostridia bacterium
AAAACAGTCATCAAAAAGTATGTGAAAGCGGAAGAGGAGACAGGTTTCAATCTGGACGACGTCCTCAACCCGAAAGGGGAACTCGATCTGGAAAAACTGTGCCGCAATTTGGGACTGATGGACGACTGATCGTCTTTTCAAATACATTTACGGGAATTATTTATGGTACTTGCAATCGTTTTTTTCTTACTGCTCTTTCTCGACCAGATCACCAAGGCGGCGGCGTTTGCGCTGATGGACGTCAACGAACCCGTGCGTTTCTGGCTGGGTAAGGTGTTCGGGTTCGACACCCTCATCAATAAGGGCATGTCTTTCGGCATCGGCGCCGACCAGCCGTGGGCGCTGCCGCTGTTTATCGGGCTCACCAGCCTTGCCATCGTGGTCATGCTCTTCTTTGTGTTCAGGCTCCGCCCCAAACACCGCTTTTTGCGCACCTCGCTCGTGCTCATCATGTCGGGCGCGGCGGGCAATCTCATCGACCGCGTCGTCCTCGGCGGCGTGCGCGATCTCATCTACATGGATTTCGGTTTCACCTGTTTCAGCAACAACGTCGCCGATCTCGTCATCTTTTTCGGTGCCATCTGCTTTATTCTCGCCCTTTTGTTTATCGACGAAGAGGCGCTCTTCCGTCTCGGGAAAAACCGCAAGGAGGAGAAAAAGCAACTGGAAGAGGCGGCTCATTCCCTCGTAGAGGGCGCCAAGAGCGAACAGGATGGAACGGACTCTTCCAAAAATGGATAAAAAGATCTTTGCGGCGGAGGAACCCTGCGAGCGGTTGGACGTGTTTGTCGCGTCCGCGCTGGGCGTGACCCGTTCGGCGGCGAAAAAGCTCATCGAGGAGGGCAACGTCCTTCTCTGCGGCGCGCCCGCCAAGGCTTCGCACGCCGTCGCCGCGGGGGACGAGGTCTGCGCCGAGATCCCCGCGCCGCAGACGCTCGACCTCACGCCGCAGGACATTCCCATCGACATCGTCTATGAGGACGACGATATCGCCGTCGTCAACAAGCCGCAGGGGCTCACCGTCCATGCGGGCAGCGGCAATCTGACGGGCACCCTTGTCAACGCTCTGCTGTACCGTTTAAAGAGCCTCAGTTCCATCAACGGCGTCGTCCGTCCGGGCATTGTCCATCGCATCGACAAGGACACGTCCGGGCTTCTCGTCGTCGCTAAAAACGACGCGGCGCACCTCTCCCTTTCCGCGCAGATCGCGGACAAGACGTGTGCGAGGGAGTATCTCGCCCTGTGTGAGGGGCTGTTCAAAGAGGACGCAGGCAGGGTGGAAACGTACATCGGCAGGCACCCGACCGACCGCGTCCGCATGGCGGTCGTGCCCAAAGAAAAGGGCAGGTACGCCGCCACCAATTTCGAGGTAGAGGCGCGCTACAGGAGCGGGTTCACTCTCGTCCGATTCCGTCTGGAAACGGGCAGGACGCACCAGATCAGGGTGCATTGCCGCTATCTGGGCTATCCCATCGTGGGCGACCCCGTCTACGGCAGCAAAAGACAGAGATTCAAGCTGGACGGGCAGCTCCTGCACGCATGCAGGCTGTCCCTCACCCATCCCAAAACGGGGCAGCGCATGACGTTCGAGGCGCCGCTTCCGGACTATTTTAAAAAGGTTTTGGACACGCTCGAACGGGAAGGAAGGCTGTAACGGAGGAGAAGAGATGAACATCAAGGGAAAACTGATGGATGCGGAAGGCATCAAAAACACTTTCCGCCGCCTCGCGCACCAGGTTGTGGAGAAAAACGACGGGGTGAAAGACCTCGTCATCATCGGTATCCGCACGCGCGGGGTCACCGTGGCGCAGCGTATCAAAGAATGCCTCGATTCCATCGAAGGCGCGGATGTGCCGATGGGCGTGTTCGACATCGCGCTCTACCGAGACGATCTCGAATCGGGCAGCGAGGTGGAGTTTTTCGGAAGCGAGATCTCCTTCGGCGTGACGGGAAAGACGGTGCTGCTCTGCGACGACGTCATCTATACGGGCAGGACGGTGCGCGCCGCCATTTCCGAGATCATGAGCATGGGCAGGCCCGCCAAGATCCAGTTTCTTGCACTGGTGGACAGGGGACACCGCGAATTGCCGTTCAAGGCAGATTTTACGGGAAAGAGCGTTCCCACTTCCCGCAGGGAGGGCATCGCCGTCCGCTTTGCCGAGACGGACGGGGAGGACGCCGTTTATATTTACGAAAAGTAAAAAAAAGCGTGCGAACGCTTGTAAAAAATTTTTGCTTGTGGTAAAATAAGAGAGAACGAAATCTGAAAAGGAGTTTTGTGATTATGGCTAAAAGACAGAGAACGGAAGGCGAGGCAAGGCGCAGTTTTGTCAAGCTTTGCGCATTTTTCGGACTGATCCTTGCGGCTTTCCTGTTTGTGTTCGGCGGACTGTTCAGCGGTTCCGCAGTGGGCTCTATTCTTGAGATCGTCGGTAAGCTCGCACTTCTCGTTGCGATCGCTTTCCCCGCTTACGAATACAGCCGCGGCATGAAAAAAGCATGGCGCATCATTTTCTGGATCGCGCTGGCGATCTACATCCTCGGATGTGTGCTCGGATTGCTGACGGGCATCGGCGTTATCAACATCGGCGCCAAATAACAGAGGCGAAAAGCGGTTCACTTGCAAAGTGAGCCGCTTTTTTTCTTTACAAAGGGCGGCGGATTCTGTATAATAAAATAGAAATCACATAAAAAATAGAAATCACATCGGCGGGTACATTATGGCAAATCCTTTGGTAGCGATCGTGGGGCGCCCCAACGTGGGGAAGAGCACCTTTTTCAATAAAATAGCGGGGAAAAAGATCTCCATCACCGAAAATCGCCCGGGCGTCACGCGGGACAGACTGTATGCCGATGCCGTCTGGCGGGGCAAAAAGTTTACCGTCATCGACACGGGCGGCATCGAGCTCAAATCGCAGGACACCATGTGGCGTGAGATCCTGCGCCAGGCGGACATCGCCATCGAGATGGCGCAGGTCATCATCCTGCTCGTGGACGGCAAAGAGGAACTCACCGCGTCCGATTACGAAGTGGCGGACAAACTGCGCCGCTGCCGCAAGCCCGTCATCCTCGCCGTCAACAAGGTAGACAACTTTTCGCACGACAAACTGTTCGACTTCTATGCGCTGGGGCTGGGAGAACCCTTCGCCGTCTCGGCGGAACATTCTTCGGGCATCGGCGACGTGCTGGACGAGGTAGTCTCCCACTTCGAAGGAGGGGACGAGGAAGAGCACGACCGCCTGAAGATCGCCGTCGTGGGAAAACCCAACGCGGGCAAGAGCAGTTTGGTCAACCGCCTGCTCGGCTTCGAGCGCTCCATCGTCACGGACATCGCGGGCACCACGCGCGACGCCATCGATACTCCCTTCGAGCTGGACGGGCAGAAATATCTGCTCATCGATACGGCGGGCATCCGCAAGAAGAAAAAGGTAGAGGACGACGTGGAGTATTACAGCGTGCTGCGCGCCTTCGATGCCGTGCGCCGCGCGGACGTCTGTCTTGCCGTGGTGGACAGCAACGAGGGGCTCACCGAACAGGATGTCAAGATCCTCGGCTACGTGCACGAACAGGGCAAGCCCTCCGTCATCGTCATGAACAAGTGGGATCTCATCGAAAAGGACACCAACACCATCAACAAGTTCGAGGAAAAGCTGAAAGTCGATCTCTCGTTTATGGACTATTTCAAGTCCGTGTATATCTCTGCAAAGACGGGCCTGCGTGCGGAAAAGGTGCTGCGCGTGGCGCGGGAAAGCTTCGAAAACGCCAACCGCCGCATCTCCACGGGCACGCTCAACGACCTTGTGCTGGACGCGGTGCGCACCAACGAGCCCGCATCCTACAACGGCAGGCGCCTGAAAGTGTATTACTGTTCCCAGCCCTCCGTCTGTCCGCCCACCTTTGTGCTGTTCGTCAACGACGAAACGCTGATGCACTTTTCCTACCGCAGGTATCTGGAAAACGTGCTTCGCCGTTCCTTTGATTTTTCGGGCACGCCTATCCGCATCGTCACTCGCAACCGCAGCGAAGACGGGCAGGGCGTTACCCTGTAAAGGAGAGAAGTATGAAAGAACTTCTGTTTTCTGACATCTGGTACTGGTTTATCGTGATGGCGATCGTCTCTTACTTTGTCGGATGCTTCAACTTCGCCCTCCTTATTTCCAAGATCAAGCACAAAGACGTGCGCAAGATGGGCAGCGGCAACCCGGGCACGATGAATATGAGCCGTCAGTTCGGCTTAAAGATCGGCGGTCTGACCCTCTTATGCGACATGATCAAGGGCGGCCTGCCGCTGCTGATCGCTTATTTCATTTTCCGCGGCTACGTGTTTGCGGGCACGGATGTGCTTGTCTCCGACCTCGCTCGCTACGTGTGCGGCGTATCTGTCATCGTAGGGCATATCTACCCCGTTACCATGAAATTCAAGGGCGGAAAGGGCATCGCTTCCACGCTGGGCATGTACTCGTTTGCGCTCTGCTGTGAGTATTGGTGGATGATCTTTATCGTGCTCGCCATCCTTTTGCTCACTCTCTTTTATATTTGGGCGAGCGAATGGGGCTCGATGGGTTCTCTTCTCGGCGTCTCCCTTCTGACGGCTGTGCAGGGCATCGTCTTCTTTTTCCGTTACGCAGGGGAGATGACCAATGCCTTTGTCGTGGCGATCTTCCTTTTGCTCCTGCTCGACTGTTTCCTCACCTGGTTTGCGCACCGCAAAAACATCCTCGCCCTGTTGGCGGGGGAGGAACACCACACCTCCGTCAAAAAGCTCTCGCACGGCAAAAAAGAGAGCTAAGCAAAAAAACAAGGCATTTTTCAAACGGCGTTCTCATATACTGAACTGTAACAGGCGGACGGGGGCTCTTCGCAAAGACGGCTTCCGAGCCAATAAGTTTGGTATATGGGAGGCTGTTTTTTTATGTCGAACGAAGTATACGAAGGGCTGGGCCGCCGCACGGGCGGCGCTCTTTCGCTGGCAGTGCTCGGCGGCGCTGGCACGGGCAAGACCACCCTCATCCGCGCCATGGAAAGCTGTTTCGGCGCCGGAGAGGGGAGCGGACAGGCGCAGGCGGAGGGGCTCGCGCTCCGCTTTTCGGAAAACGGGACGGGAAACGCCGCCGTTTTGCTCGCTTCGGACGGCACCGCAAACGGTGCGCGCAGCGACACGATGGCGCAGGAAGAATCTCTCGCCGCCCGCCTGCACGCGGAGGGCATCCCCTTTGTCATCCTTGTCAACAGCGCGGCGCCGCAGTCGGAAGAATGTGAAGACTTGCGCAGGGCGCTGCAGGAAAAGTACGGGGCACCCGCCCTTTCCTGCAACTGCAAACAACAGAGGGAATACGACGATCTCTTTGAAAAACTTCTCCTGCGCTTCCCCGCAAGGCGGCTGGATTTTACCATCCCCGAGTGGCTGCGCGTGTTGCCGGAGGACAGTGCGATCGTTGCAAAACTGATAGAACATATCCGCGAGATCGCGGCAAAAGTCTCCTGCATGGAAGATTGTCCCGCCATTGCGGAAGCGTTTTCGGACGGGGACATGTATTGCGAATCGCTGGAAAGTGATCTTTCGCAGGGCACGGTGTGCTGTAAACTTGTGGCAAGGGAAAGATTGTTCCACCGCGTGCTCGGAGAGGAGTGCGGGGAAGAACTTTCGGACGAACTGCAGCTGATGTCGTATGTGCGCGGCCTGCGCGAGGCAAAGCAGTTTTACGAAAAGTACGGCGCCGCGTTCCGCCGCGCGGAGGAATGTGGTTACGGGATCTCCCGCCCGCAGGAAGAAGAGCTGAAATTGCAGCCGCCGCAGGTGTACCGCAAGGGCAGCCGCAGCGGCGTAAAACTGAGCGCAGACGCATGTACATATCACATTATCAAGGTGGATGTGCACAGCGAGATCTCGCCCGTGGCGGGAGAAGCGGCGCGGGGAGAAGAGCTTGCCCGCGGCATTGTGGAAAGCTACGAAAAAGACCCCCTGGCACTCTGGAACACGGATATGTTCGGCAAGACGTTTAAGGAAATGGTGCGCGAGGGCCTGCAGGAAAAGACGGTCCCCGAGGACGCACGCGGAAAATTGCGCCGCGCCGTCACGCGCATCGTCAACGAAGGCAAGGGCGGGGTCATCTGTATCCTGTTATAAAATACGGACAAAAATAGAGGAGCGCACCGTTCGGTGCGCTCCTTTGCCGTATTGGTGAATGGTATCATGCACTGTTGCACTTGGTTTGGCAATTCCTTACGTTTTTGGTCAGCGGATGCGGATATAGGAGATGTCGGAGATCGTCGCCGTGTCCGTCGGCTGAGAATTGGAGACATCCGTGTGGAACCGGAAGGAGAGTGTGTCTCCCTCCGCCATCGTGACGGTCGCGATTGTGGCGGAGATTTTGTTGTTCTTTGCAAGCTGGCTTTCGTTGTGCGTGATCTCCAGGTAGTCGTAAGAGGATTCTTGGATGGAGGCGCTGTACGTGAAGGTGATCTCCATGGCGCAACGTGCCGTGACGGTAAAGACCGCATTGCAGTTGTCGTCGGGGTCGGAGAGGGTCAGATCTGTCACCAGCAGTCCCGTCGCGGAAGGGGAAACCGTCCATTTTTTCGAATTGCTGCTGCCGCTGCTCGTATTCGAATAGATCACGTCCTCGTAGGTGACGGCGGTCGTGATCTCTTCCCATTCGGCATAGAATGTCCTGTCCTCTTCGGATGTGCTCAGGTAAGGGAAGGTCACGGCGTATCCGTTTGCATCCCGCCAGCCGACCAGGGCAAATCCTTCTTTCTTGACGCTGGGCGCGGTGGCAAACGCCGCTTCCTGCGTGGCAAGGACGCTTTCCCTGTCGCTGTCATAGAAAGTATACGTCACATAGGTGTTGGCAAAGGCGTATTCGTAAGGGAAAGGGAGCGCGGAGCCGAGCATCCAGTTTTCCTGCGGGCCCGTGGAATAAACTTTGAGGCCGTTCAGATAGAGGTTTTCGCCGCAATTTTCCTGCGTGAGAAGGACGTTGTCCAAAACGACGAGCACGGCAAGCGCTTCCGAGCGCAGGGCGCGGTCTGCGATCCCGACCACGGGATAGGGCGTTTCACCGATGACGACGCTCTGCTTGATCTCGGCGGCGGACAGCGCCGCGTCCACGTTGATGACGTACGCACCCGAGACGGGCACTCCGTCCGCTTCGGAAGTTTGCAGGAGATAGCCGACGCCGTCTGCCGCGGTGTAGTTTTCCGCGGTCAGATAGACGGGAGCAATGCTTTGCAGGGAAGAGGGGAGATATTGGCGCAGAGCCCACCACTCTTCTTCCGTGCCCAACGTGTATATGATGTCGGGCGCAGAGGAGCTCGTCAGCACGTTGTCCGCGACTTTGGTGACTCCCGCGGGGAGAACGATGACATCTTTTCCCGAATAGCCGACCAGCCAGTCGCCGAGCAGGGTAAGCCCGTCTTCGGCATCGGGGAGGATGCACCCTTCAAAGGCGCCTTCGCCCACGGAAGTCACGCTTTCGGGAAGGGTGGTGACGGTGAGAGAATTACATTCGGAAAAAGCGTATTCGCCGATGGTCACTAACCCGTCGGGCAGGGTAAATTCGCTCAGGGCGGTGCAGTTCGCAAAGGCATAGTTTCCGATCTGTGTAAATTCTCCGTCCACCGCAAAAGAGACAAGGGAGGTGCAGCCCGCAAAGGCATAATCGCCGATGCTGCCCGCGGCGGTTGTCGTAATGTCTGCTTCCGTCAGGGAGGCGAGCCCGTATGCGTAGCGTTCGGGAATGCCGTAGACGTTTTGCAGGGTCAGGCTGGTCAGCGAGGCGGGGATGTAATAGCGGGAAGAATTGTAGGTGACAGTGTAGAAAGCGTCCGCATTTTCGCTGTCGGGCACGCTCGTGCCGAAGAGCAGGAGAATGCCTGCGGTGCTGTTGTATCCCGAGACAGACCCGACGGTGAGGGAGGCGAGGCAGGTGCCGCTCAGGATCCCGCTGCCGATGCTCGTTACCGAGGCGGGCAGGACAAAATCGGTCAGCGCGGTGTTTGCAAAGGCATAATTTCCTATCGAATACAGATAGTCTCCCGAAAGTGTCAGCGTTTCGAGGGAAGTACAACCTTCAAAGGCATACGCGCCGATGTCGTTGTAAGAAGAATAGTCGTTTACGTCGAAGCCGAGCGAAACTTCGCAGAGGAAAGACGCACCCTGCGCAAACTCGGTGGGGAGGTAAGCGATGTTGCCGAGGACAAGTTCCGTCAGCGATTTGGGAAGGATGTTGCCGTTGGTGTCCGTGTAATAGGGATAATCTTCTTCCGAAGAGGAGGGGTGTTCGTTCAGCCATCCGCTGAGCGTCTCGGAGGTACCGAAAAGGGAGCCGAGAGAGCCGAACGCGTTCTGATACGAGTAGCCGTCGTAAGAGGAATAACTTTCCACGGTGAGGGAGACGAGCGTCGGCACGTCGTAGAAGGCGCCCTGTTCGACGGAAGAGACAGAGGCGGGCACGGTGAAGCGGGTGATGGCAGTTTCCGCAAACGCGCGGGTGCCGATAGACTCGTAGTCGCCGTCGACGGTCATGCTGTCGCCCAGCCCCGTGCATCCTGCAAAGGCGTAAGAGCCGATCTCGGGCACGACGCCTGCCGCGTCGGCGCGGTCGTTGTTGACGGAAAGGGACGCTTCCGTCAGCGAGCGCATGCCGCGCAGGAAGGAATCGGGGACGGTCAGCATCCCGCTGATCGTGACGGAGGTCAGCGCTTCGGGCACTGCCTTGTCGTAGGCGGTATAGAAAGGATAATCTCCCTCGTCCTGTGCGGGATGTTCGGCAAGCCAGACAGAGAGGGAGTCGGCGCCGAACAGGTCGCTCAACCTGTCTACGAGAGTATAATAGTTGCCGTTGTTGTCGTCGAAGTAGGAGTTTTCCTCGATGGTCAGATCAAAGAGGTCTTCCGTGCCGTAGAATACTTCGTCCGCGAGACGGGTGACGGAAGAGGGTACCGTGAAGGAAGTGATGGCGGTCTCCGCAAAGGCGCGGGTCCCGACGGAAGTGTACGTCCCGTCGATCAGCAGCCTGCTGCCCAGGCTGTTGCAGCCTTCAAAGGCATACGAACCGATCTCGCAGGTCACGTTCGCGCGGACGGCGGCTTCGGCGTCGAGTGTCAGCGAGACGTCTGTCAGCGAGCGCATGCCGCGCAGGAAGGAGGTGGGGACGGTCATCATGCCGCCGATCATGAGGGTGGTGAGCGTCTCGGGCACCGCCTTGTCATACGCGGTGTAGAAGGGGTAATCATCTTCGTCCTGTGCGGGGTGCTCGGCAAGCCATTCTGCCAGAGGGTCGGCGCCGAACAGATCTTTGACGGAGCCGACGAGCCGCTTCACGCTGCGAGAGGAAGTGTCGTAGCGGTCATTCTGTTCGACGGTCAGGGAAGAGAAGTTCTCTGTACCGTAGAAGGCGCCTTCTCCCACATAAGTGACGGAATCGGACAGGGTAAAGCGGGTGATTGCGGTCTCCGCAAAGGCACGGGATCCGACAAAGGTATAAGTCCCCGTCAGGGAGAGATCGTCGCCGAGTCGGGTGCACCCGTCAAAGGCATACGCCCCGATCCCGCAGGTGATCTCTGCGAGGGCTGCGGTGCGGCTGTCGAGGGTGACGGAAACATCCGAAAGGGAACTCATGCCGCGCAGGAAAGAGTCGGGAACGGTGAGCATCTTCCCGACGGTGAGAGTGGAGAACGCCTCGGGCACCGCTTTGTTATACGCGGTGTAGAAGGGATAATCTTCCTCGTCCTGCGCGGGGTGCTCGGCAAGCCACGTTGCCAGAGGGTCGGCGCCGAACAGCGCCGCCACGGAAGAGACGGTCTGCAAATAGGCATGCGTGTCGGTATCGTAGCAGTAAGCCTGTCCGATGCGGAGGGAGGAAAGCCCTTCCACGTTATAGAATAGCCCTTCGCCCAAGTAGATCACGCTCTCGGGCACGTCAAAGCTCGTGAGGGAAGTTCCTTCAAAGGCATGATCGCCGAGGTAGTACACTTCTTCGGGCACGGTAAAGGCGGTCAGTGCCGTGTCTGCAAAGGCATATTCGCCGATCGCGCGGTAGACCCCTTTGATCGAGAGCTGTTCGCCGAGCAGTTCGCAGCCTCGGAAAGCGCTGTTGCCGATGATAGCGACCTCTTCCCCCGTCAGAAGTCCGCTCTCCAAAGAGAGACTGACCGATTCCAGCGAGCGCAGCCCCGCGGCAAAGGAGTCGGGTACGCTCTGCATGCCACCGACGGTCAAAGAGGCAAACGTCTCGGGCACGGCAACGCCGTCGGCAGAGTAAAAGCCTTCCGCGCGGCTGTCCCCGCCGAAGAGGGAGGCGATGTTCCCCGTGAGGATGTCGGCAGGCTGGAGCGGATTGCCAGGCTGCGCGGCATCGTAGGAGTAGCGCGCAATGGTCAGCGAGCGGAAATTCACGTCGTTGGAAAATACGCCCTTTCCGAGACTCGTCACCGTGTCGGGGACGATGAGGGAGGTGAGAGCCGCGTTGTTCGCAAAGGCGTAGTTGCCCACGGTTTGCAGGGCGGGCATGGAAGAGAGGTCGAAAGAGGAGATCTGCGTGCCGCTGAACGCCCTGTTCCCGACGGATGTTACCGTGGTGGGAAAACGGAAGGAAGTCAAACTCGCGCAGCCCTCAAAGGTAGAATCGTTGATGACAGTTACCGTTTCTGGCAACTCCACAAGGGACAGAGAGGCGCAGTTTTGCAGCGCGCCTGCGCCCAGGGAGGAATATGTATCGTCCATCGAAAAGGAAGTGAGCGCCGTGCCCGCAAAGGCGTAGTCGCCGATGGTATTCCCGTTGGTGTATACGCCGTTCTCTCCGCCTGTCGGGAGGGTGAGCTGTTCCAGGTTTTTGCACCCGAAAAAGGCATTGTTTCCGACGGTGAAATCGAGAGAGGCGTTTTTCTTTGTCAGATCCGCGCTTTCCAGCGAAACGCAGCCGGAAAAAGCATCTTCCTTGATCTCGTTGACGGAGACCGCTTCGCCGGAGACCTCGATGGACTCCAGATCGGCGAGAGAAAAGGAGAGGACGTCGCCCTTGTATCCCGTCACCGCCATTTCCGAAAGTTTGCTGCCCTCCAGGGTGATGTAAGAGCGGTTTCCGGAAAGATAGATGATCTCATAGCTGTCATCCTTGTATCGGCGCACGGTCGAGCCGTCCACCTGTTCTTCCCATTCCACTTCGCTGCTGTCTACGATGTAGTCGCCGTCGTCGTATGAAGTGTCCTGCTTTTTGGCGCAGGCGGCAAGGGCAAACATGCCCAGGCACACGGCAAACAGACAGCAGAGAAAGAGGAGAAATCTTGTCTTTTTCATGCCATATTCTCCTTGTTTCAGATTAGGTATTTTTTACCTTTATTTATTATACTTTTTAATTTTTCAAATGTCAATCTTTGTGTAAAAATATTTAAAAACAAAATATTTTCTGATTTGCCGCCGCGAGGCGGCAAATCAGAAAAGAGGAGCAAGATACTTGCTTTTCGCGGGGGGAATCGCTATAATAGAAAGGTAATAAAGAGAGTGAGTGTAAACGGACGTGAAAAGGTACTTACAATACTTAAAGGAATACAAGTGGTCTTGTATCCTCGGCGCGCTGTTCAAGTGGATCGAAGCGGTGCTCGAACTGCTCGTTCCGCTGGTGGTCGCCAACATCATCGACGTCGGCATCGGCGAGCGCGCCAGCATCACCTATGTGCTGGCGGGCGGCGGCGTGATGCTTGTCATGGGCGCGGTAGGCTTCGGCTGTGCGGTGTTCTGCCAGCGCAGCGCGTCCATCGCGTCGCAGGGCTTCGGCACCAACGTGCGCAACGCGCTGTTCCGCCACATCAACACGCTGTCTTATCGCGAACTGGATAAACTGGGCACGGCGTCCCTCGTCACCCGCACGACCAACGACGTCAACCAGATGCAGAGCGCCGTCGCCATGATCATCCGCCTGGTCGTGCGCGCGCCTTTCATTGCGTTGGGTTCGGTGATCCTGTGCTTTACCATCGACTGGCAGATCGGACTCATCGTCACGGCGGTCGCCGTGCTGGTGGGGGTGCTACTGTGGGGGATCATGCACAAGTCCGTCCCGTACTATTCGCAAAACCAGAAAAAACTGGATCGCCTCACCCAGATCACCAACGAAAATCTGGAAGGGGCGCGCGTGGTCCGCGCCTTTTCCCGCAGGGAAGGGGAACGCGGGCGCTTCGACGCCGCCGCGGACGACATGCTGCAAAATTCCCTCAGGA
>CALVHV010000064.1 GCA_944328845.1 uncultured Clostridia bacterium
ATGCAAGTCGCCTATGAAGACAGAGTCAAAGGAAAGATTCCCGAAGATATCTGTATCGGCTTTATAGAAAAATACTCTGCCGAACAGAAAACGCTCAAAGCGGAGATCGAAGCCATAGAAGAAAAAGTCGAGCAAACGGAAACGGCGAAACAGAGCGTGGATGATTTTGTCTCCAACGTCAAGAAATACCTTGATGTACCCGAATTGACGCGCGAGATGTGCTATGTGCTGATAGACCGTATCATCATCGGCGCACATCCCAAACACACGGGCAAAGAACGAGAAGTCGAAATTGTCTACAAAGTCGATATCGCATCTGTTTTGCGCTATAAACTGAATCGATGAAAAGAAGCGCGTGGGTTTTATAAGAACTCACGCGCTTTTCTATATTCTGTTTCTCCTAATTTCATAGTGTCCATAAAGTTAGGTCACAACGGTAGGGAAGAATGCGAAAGCGATACAAGAATATGTAGCAAACCAGTTGAAGACGGACAAGGAAGCAGACCAGTTGAGCATCTTTGACCCGAGAAACCCGTTGACGGGTAGCAAGTAACCAATGCATGGCTGGCAGGCCAACTAAAAAACGCATTTGCCTTACGCCAGTAAACAAGGGCTATGCCCGAAAAATAAAAACCACGTGCTCTGCACGTGGATGATTATTCTTGTGTTTTGCCCGAAGGATTCTTGCAAATCGATTGCATAAATGTATAAAATATTGTATAATATTAGCATGAAAGTAGGCGTATATTGTAACCGTTCGTCAAACAAATTTATTCCCATCCGCGAAGAACTGTTTCGCTGTCTGAAAGAAAAGAAGATCGTGCCCAAGGTGTGCGACGATCTGTCTGATCTGGATGTGGACGTTCTGATCGTGCTCGGCGGAGACGGGACCATTTTAAAAGCTGCCATCGAAGCGGGGCGCAGCGGGATCCGACTGCTCGGGATCAATGCGGGAACTCTCGGATTTTTGTCGGAATTCGAAGGAGAACAGGTCGGGGAAGCGGTCGAACTTCTCTGCAGCGGGTTCGAAACGGAAAAACGCAGCGTCTTGCAGGTCAGTGTTGGCGGCAAGGACTATTATGCGCTCAACGATGCCGTTTTTCAGAGGAGTTATAATCCTTCGGCAGACGACAACGTCGTCAACATCCATGTCCGCATCGACGGGAAAACGGTGGACCATTTTATCGGCGACGGCGTCATTGTCAGTACGCCCACGGGTTCCACGGCTTATTCTCTTTCGGCGGGCGGTTCCATCCTCACGCCGGACATCGCCGCTTTTATCCTGACGCCTGTCTGTGCGCATTCTCTGCACAACCGTCCCATCGTGTATGCCGATACGAGCGTATTGGCCATCCATGCGGAGGCGGGGCCGGGGCTTACGCTCTGTTGCGACGGCAGGTACGAATGTACCTTACAGCCCATAGAGACGGCGATTCTTAAAAGGGCGGATTTCAGTGTGGAATTTATAAAGGGCAGCAACAATTTTTTTGATAAGCTGCTTTCGAAACTGACAAAATGGAGCAAGTGAGGGAACAGATATGAGAAGTGGCAGACAGGCAGTGATTTTGGAGATCATCTCTTCCAAAGAAATCGAAACGCAGGAAGAACTGTGCGCAGAACTGACAAAGCGCAATTATAACGTGACGCAGGCGACTGTCTCGCGTGATATCAAGGAACTGCGCCTCTTTAAAGTGGCCGGTGTCGAGAAAAAGTACAGGTATGCATACATCGATGACGGGAACAACAAGATCTCTCCCAAGATGCATAACCTGTTCAGGGAGTGCGTCCTGTCCATGCGTCCTGCGCTCAATCAGGTCGTCATCAAAACGCTGCGCGGCAACGGAAGCAATGCGGGCATGATCGTAGACAAGGTCAATCTTCCCGAAATCGTCGGTACCCTGGCAGGGGACGACACGCTGCTGATCGTCACCGAGAGTCCCGAGGATGCAAAGATCGTGGTGGAGAAACTCAACGAGTTTTTGAAATAATATGCTCTGCAGACTTGTCATCAACAACGTCGCTCTGATCGAGAGGGCGGAAATAGAATTCGGAAGGGGGCTGAATGTCCTTTCTGGTGAAACGGGCTCGGGTAAATCCGTCATTTTGGACAGCATCAACTTTGTTTTGGGCGCCAAGGCAGACAAATCCATGATCCGCCACGGCGAAAAGGAGTGCAGTGTGCAGGCTGTCTTTCTGCCTCGCACGGACAATCCTGTGTTTGATGTGTTGCGCGAACTGGAAATAGAAGGAGACGAAGAGCTTGTCATTTCCCGCAGATTTTCCGCGGACGGGCGCAGCAGTATCAAGGTCAACGGTTACAGTGTCAACGCCACCATGCTGCGCAGGATCACCGTCAATCTTGTAGACGTGCACGGACAGAGCGAACATTTTTATCTTCTCAGCGAAAATAATCAACTCGCGCTTTTGGATAAAGCCGCGGGTGCGCCCCTCGCACGGGCAAAGGAAGGGCTTGCTTCTCTGCTTGCCGAAAACAGGGAGATCAGACAGAAGCTTTCTTCCCTCGGCGGTGACGAAGCGGCGCGGGGCAGGCGGCTGGATATTTTAAAGTTCCAGTTAGACGAGATCGAAAATGCATCCCTGCGGGAAGGGGAAGAAGAGCAACTCCTTTCCAAACGGCTCTTTTTTAACAACATCGAAAAGATCATGCGTGCCGTTTCCGAAGCGGCAAAACAGATGGGGGAGGACGGCGGAGCGGTCGATTCCCTCAACGGCGCAAAGCGTTCGCTTTCGGACATTGCCTCGCTGAATGAGGAATATTCTTCTCTGGCAGATCGTCTGGAAAGTCTTGCGCTGGAAGCGGAAGATGTGTCCGAGACCCTGCAGTCGCTGGCGGAAAATCTTGTTTACGACGAAAACGCCGCCAACGAGACGGAAGAGCGATTGGATCTTCTTAAATCTTTGAAAAAAAAGTACGGCGCATCCGTCGAAAAGATCTTTGCGTATCGGGATACGGTCGCGGAAGAATATGATCTTCTTTCTCATTGTGACGAAGAATTTGCAAAGCTGTCTGCGCGTCAGGCAAAGGTCCTTTCTGCGATCTACGGCGTCTGCAGAAAAATGACGGCGCTGCGTGAACAGGCGGGCAAAGATTTCTGCGGCAGAGTAGAACAAGAGCTGAAGACACTCAATATAAAAAACGCTCAGTTTTGCGCCGAATTCGAACCGTATTCGGAAGAGGACGCTTCTCGCGCTTCAACAGACGGGCTGGACAGGATGCGTTTTCTTTTTTCCGCTAATAAGGGCGAGCCTTTAAAACCTCTCAATAAGGTGATCAGTGGCGGCGAAATGAGCCGTCTGATGCTCGCAATCAAGACCAAAATGTCGGATGTAAACGCTATTTCCACCTATCTTTTTGATGAGATCGATGCGGGTATCAGCGGAAATACGGCAAAGACGGTAGCGGAAAAGTTTGCGGATATCGCCAGGGATAAACAGATCCTTGCCGTTTCCCATCTTGCGCAGATCTCGGCGATGGCAGACAATAACTTTTTGATCTGAAAAGGGCGAAAAAACGCAGACAGAGATCCTTCCGCTGGACGAAAACGGAAAAAAGCGCGAACTGATCCGTTTGCTTGGCGGGGACGAAAACAGCGGGGCGGCCAATACGCTCGCCGAAGAGCTTCTTGCGGGCTGTAAAAAATATAAACAGTCGCTCCAGGGTTCCGATTTACAGGAATAAACAGCAAAGAGTCCGGTATAGTGCCGGACTCTTTTTATAGAGCAAAAGTTTTGGAAAGATGTTTTTGCAGGGAAAATTTTCTTAGTATATTTCCCTTTTCTCTTACACAAAGTAAGGGCATATACGGTAAACGGAGGGATCCATGCAAAAATTTTTCCAAAAAATTCGCGCAGTCATGATAGTTTTTGGGTTGTTGCTCGTTATTGCGGCGTCTTCGCTGGGTGTTTCGGCGCAGCCCTTGGAAGTATATGTGGGCGGTATGCCTGCAGGTTTTACGATGGGGCTCGGAGGAGCGCAGATTGTAGGTATTTGTGAGATTTTAACAGAGGACGGCGTCAGCTGTCCCGCGCGGGACTCACAATTGAACGTCGGGGACGTCATTTTGACGTACGGAGGCGTAAAGATAGAAAGTGCGGCGGACATCGACAAAGCTCTGTCTGCGCACGGCGGCAGCAGTGTTGAGATCTGTGTGCGCAGGGAGGAGGAAGAGTTTTGTCAAAAAATTACTCCCGCCAAAGATCTTTCCTGCGGAAAATATAAGCTGGGCGTTCTCATTCGGGACAGCGTTTCCGGGATCGGAACGGTCACATACATTGAAAAGGGTACGCGCAGATTCGGCTCGCTCGGGCATGCTGTTTCTGACGAAAAAGGACAGAGCCTGAACTTGCAGGGCGGCGCGATCTATGCGTGCAGCATTGTCAATGTTGTCAAAGGCGTGCGCGGCAGGGCAGGAGAGTTGAAAGGGCTGTTTCTCAACGAAAGCGGGATCGCGACGGCGGAGCAAAACTGCGAGACGGGAATCTACGGTACTTTTTCCGAGTCGTACGACCTTTCCAAATTGAAACTGGTCGAAACGAGCGAAAGTGCCTGCCCTGGAAAGGCGGTCATTTATTCGACCGTAGACGGGGTCACGCCTAAAGAATATTCCGTCAGCATTGTAAAAGTGGATCCGTTTAACCGTCAGAACAAAAATTTTGTATTGAAGATCACGGATGACGAACTTCTTAAACAGACGGGCGGCATCGTACAGGGCATGAGCGGAAGTCCGATCTTGCAGAACGGAAAGCTCATCGGTGCGATCACTCACGTGTTCCTCAACGACCCAACGAGGGGATACGGCATTGCCATCGAAAACATGATCGGAAACTGATTTTAAAAAAGCTGTCGCTTATACGACGGCTTTTTTATTTATAAAGGGGCTGCAGGAGGGGCTGTCTTGTAGGGGAAAAAGAAAATTTATAAAGTTCAATCGATGTTCCGTCGCTTCGTTTATTATATTCGAATGGGTGAAATATTTGCCTTTTTTAATTAAATCGAGTAAAAATTGCTGTTTGCACGGTACTATGCCAGACATAATTCGATAAAATTATGCTATTTTGAGGGAAGCAGCCTTTTTCTGAAATATCTTGAAAACGGAAAACAAGTATGTTATAATGAGTATATTCGTAGCAAAACATCTGTAAAGACGAAGGACTTTTGTTTGCGAGAATGTAAGTTCTTCAAAAGAAAATCGTATTGCGGAGGGAAAAGATGTTTCAGGGAGTACATAAAAATTTCGGGTTTGGCTGCATGCGCCTGCCTATGAAAGAGGGCGAAGTCGACCGCGAAGAATTTTGTAAAATGATCGACTTGTTTATGCAGAGTGGATTCAGTTATTTTGATACGGCGCACGGTTACATACAGGGTAAAAGCGAAATTGCTTTGCGGGAATGTCTCGTTGCCCGTTATCCGCGAGAAAGCTACGTTCTTGCAAACAAACTTACGGGCGTCTTTTTAAAAAAAGAAGAGGATGTGCGTCCCTTTTTTGAAAACCAGCTGAAGGTGTGCGGCGTGGACTATTTCGATTTTTATCTGATGCACGCACAGTCGAGAGACAGCTTTGCTATGTTCAAAAGTATCCGTGCGTACGAGCAGGCGCTCGAATTAAAAGAGGAGGGCAAGATCAGGCATTTTGCGATCTCTTTCCATGATACGGCGGATGTGCTCGATCAGATCCTTACCGAATATCCGCAGATCGAAGCGGTACAAATTCAATTTAATTACATCGATTACGACGATCCTTCTGTTCAGTCGAAAAAATGCTACGACGTTTGCAGAAAACACAAAAAGCCCATCATCGTCATGGAGCCCGTCAAGGGAGGGAATCTTGTCGATCTGCCAGAACGAGCTGAGCATTTTTTCACAGAGCTCGGAGACGCTACTCCCGCCAGTTATGCCATTCGTTATGCCGCAAGTTTTGAGGGCATCTTTATGGTCCTTTCGGGAATGGGCGATCTTGGACAGATGCGTGACAATGTTTCCTATATGAAAGATTTTCGTCCGCTTGACGAAGGGGAAATGGAGGCGGTTAAAAATGTCTGCGAAGCATTTAAGTCGTTGCGGCTGATCCCTTGTACCACCTGTCGTTACTGCACGGACGGGTGCCCGAAAAAGATCTCTATCCCCGATCTGTTTGCTTGTCTCAACAACAAAAACACCTATCGGAAATGGGATGCCGACTTTTTCTATAATGAAGTTTACACAAAAAATAATGGCAAGGCGTCCGATTGCATCGGCTGCGGAAAGTGCGAAAAAATATGCCCGCAGCACTTGCCCATCCGCAAACTTTTAAAGGATGTCGCCAAAGAATTTGAAAAATGATTTCCGCCGACGTACGGGGTAAAAACTAAATTTAAATTTTTCAGGAGAAACTGACATGATTGAAAGTGTATTACAGAGAGCGCGTTGCTCTTTTTTTGAAAAAGTAACCATTAAAAGCCTGATCGCCGTGGGGATTGTTGCGCTGTCCGTTCTGCTGCCGCAGCTTGTCCATGTATTGGCAGGACCTTCCGGCGGCATGACCTGGATGCCGATGTATTTGTCTGTTTTGCTTGGCGGTTGCTTGCTGGGCTGGGCGTGGGGACTGGGTGTCGGGATCGCGTCGCCCGTTTGCAGTTTTCTGATCACATCTTCGTTTGGGGAAGGGATGCCTGCTGCGTCGCGCCTTCCGTTTATGATCGCGGAGCTCGCTGTGTTTGCCGCGGTGTCCGGGCTGTTTTCCAAAAAGATTGCGCAAAATTCCTGGACGGCGTTTCCCGCCGTTCTCTTGGCGCAGGTGGCGGGCAGATCTTTCTTTTTTCTTCTCGTTGTCCTGTTTCAATCGGTTGCGCCCTTTACGCCCGCTGTTGCCTGGTCGCAGATCCAAAGCGGATTTTTGGGAATGATCGTGCAGGCTGTGCTTGTGCCGTTTGCTGTCATGGGTATTGCAAAATTGCTGACGAGAGGGGATAATGGCTGAGCTGAATTTGGAACAAAACTTTCCCGATCTTTTTATTGCGAGAGATAACCTTGCCGGCCATACGATTTGTCTGTGCAAAGAAGGGGCTTGCCTTTTCAGTGAAAAGCGTGGCATTTCTCCGATGATGGATCTGATCGGGGAAGGAAAAGATCTTTCGGGTTATTGCGTTGCCGATCTCGTTGTCGGAAAAGCGGCGGCAATGCTGTTTGTCCGAAGCGGGATTGCTGCGGTATATGCCAAAACGCTTTCTCAAAGTGCAAAACAATATCTGGAGACACAAGGCGTTCCCGTTCTGTACGATTCGCTTGCTCCTGCCATCATCAACAGGGCAGGAACGGATCTCTGCCCTATGGAGAAAGCAGTGCTTTGTACGGACAACGCGGAGCAGGCTTACCAAATTCTGCGCGAAAAACTGCGGACTCTTCACGCGGGGAATGTTTAAAGTTTTTTTGATCTTTGCTTCTTTGCTGGGGAGGGGGATAAAGAAGGGCTTTTATTTAGTGAGCCGCTCTGCGTATATGTGTATAGAATTTAAAAGTGCACGGTGGTTGTGCGAATCGAATATTTCCTTTTTTTTGGATCAGGCAGGGGCGGTTTTTTACCGCCTCTGTTTTTTGGGCGTATTGGTGCGCCCAAAAAAAGTATATACGAAAAGTGTTTAATTGCGTATTATGAAGACGATATTCAGAATTTTGCGATGTACTATGTGTGACATAAAATGCAGAAAAGGTAGTGAAATGGCATGTTATAACTTTTTTAAGGAAACTCTTTTCAAAAGAGGTAAAGTGTGGTATAATACTGGCAGGAGGTACTTATGCGGACTTTTCTGGTGGTTATTGACAGCTTTGGGATCGGCGCCATGCCGGACGCGGCGGCGTTCGGGGACGAGGGCTCGGATACGTACGGTAATATTTTTCGGGAAACGGGTGTGGAACTGCCCAATCTCGTTTCCTTCGGGTTGAACAATATTGACGGCGTGGCAAAAACCTTTTCGAACGGAAAAAGAATTTTGCCCGTACAATCTCCGCTCGCGGCGTACGCGCGCTTGTCGGAAAAGACGTTTGCCAAAGACACGACGGCAGGGCATTACGAAATAGCAGGTCTCGTTTTGGAGCATCCTTTCCGCGTCTTCCCAAACGCGTTTCCGCAAGCTGTTGTGCAGGCTATCGAAAAAGAAGCGGGTACCCGTTTTATCGGAAATGAAGTTGCTTCCGGCACGGAGATCATTCAAAGGCTCGGTGAAGAACATCTCAAGACAGGATATCCGATTTTATACACATCCCAGGATTCTGTTTTGCAGATCGCGGCGGATACTTCTGTTGTCCCGCTGCAAAGACTGTACGAGATCTGTAAGGCGGCGCGCCGTGTTATGACGGGTGAACTTGCTGTGGGCAGGGTGATCGCGAGGCCGTTCGTCCACAGTGACGGTAAATTTACCAGAACGAAAGACAGAAAAGATTATTCGCTTGAGCCACCCGGAGAAACCTTGCTGGACAAATTGTATGGCGCTGGAATACACGTTGTTTCAGTGGGCAAGATCGAGGATATTTTCTGTGGCAGAGGAATCAGTGAAAAGCACCATACAGGATGTAACGCGGAAGGGATCGATGTGCTGCTTTCTCTGTCCGAGAATCTGCGGGAAGGTTTTGTTTTTGTCAATCTTGTGGACACGGATATGCTGTACGGACACAGAAACAATGTTTGCGGTTACGCAGATGCGCTAAAGATTATTGACAAAAACATAAAAACTGTATATGAAAATTTGAAGGAGGGGGATCTTTTACTGATTACGGCCGATCATGGCTGCGATCCTACCACGCCTTCTACAGATCATTCGAGAGAATACGTTCCACTTTTGATCTGCGGAAAAGATGTGCGCCCGCAAAACCTTGGGACGATCAAGGGATTCGATTTTATTTGTGATTTGATCCTTGCGAGGTACGGATTGCGCGAGCGTGACGAAAGGTACCGTAAAATTTTTGGAGGAGAAAAATGAGAGAAGAATACGGCGGACAAAATCGTGCAAAACAGATTGCGGCAAAGATCACAGGAGTGGATGCTCCTGTTCTCGGGCTGGTGCTGGGAAGCGGTTGGGGCGGAGTTGTTGCTGCGTTGGAGCAGGTGAAAACTTTTCCTTATGCGGAAATAGGGCTGGGTGCCTGCGGCGTTGCGGGGCATGCGGGAAATCTCGTATTCGGAAGACTGCGTGGCGTGCCCGTCGTCATCCAGCAGGGGCGCTTTCATTTATACGAAGGGCGGGATGTTTCGGAAACAGTACTTCCGATTGCGATTATGAAAGAGCTTGGCGTCCGTTCGGTCCTTTTGACCAATGCGGCGGGCGGGATAAACGCTTCTTTTGGCGTCGGAGATGTAATGTTTTTGAGCGATCATATCAACTTGTCCGGTAAAAATCCGCTGACAGGATTGCATCCGACCGACAATTATCCTGTTTTTGTTGATATGAGTGAGGTGTATGATGCGAAATTGCGCGATGCGCTCTATCGTGCGGCCTATAAAACAAATTTAAAATGCCATAGCGGTGTTTATTTGCAGGTGCCCGGACCTTCCTTTGAAACGCCTTCCGAGGTTCGTGCCTTCCGTATGATGGGCGCGGATGCGGTTGGAATGAGTACGGCTTGTGAGGCGATTTATGCGAGATATCTGCACTTGCGTGTTGCGGGGATCTCTTGTATCACCAACCTCGGCGCGGGAATGGTTGCGCAGGAGATCAGGCATGAGGATGTCCTGAAACAATCTTTGCAGAGAGAAAAGACGTTTTGCGACTTATTGTCTGCATTTGCGGAAAATTACACTTAAAAGATGTATGGTAAAAAATGCTTTTCACAATGCGGAAATTTATTGAGAAGTGTGTTGCCCGTGTTTGCGAAAAAACACTTAGAGGGTGCTTTGGAACAAATCAGTTAAAATAGTAAAGGCAAAAGAAGTTCGGCGGTCTGTCATTCGCAATAAAAAAGAATGTCGAAAATGAGGTGTAGTACAAAAGCCGCCCTTGCATAAAAAACTTACTTTTACAAACAATAAGAGCATAACCAAGGAAGGGGGATCTTTCTATGAAAAGAGTTATGCTCTTATTTTTTGCGCTTACGATGTCGTGTACAGCTTTGTTTTTTTCGCCGGTGAGGGCGGAAGAAATGTCGCTTGCGCAAAATTGCAAGGCGGTCTATCTTTGTGATGCAAAAAGCGGGCAGACTGTTTATGCGAGAAACGAAACGACGCATCTACCCATTGCGAGCATGTGCAAGATCATGACGCTTCTTTTAAGCTTTGAGGCGGAAGAAGATGGGAAAATTTCTTTTGAGGACGAAGTATGTATCAGTGAACGTGCGGCGGGAATGGGCGGTTCGCAGGTGTTTTTGGAGGCGGGAGGAAAATATCTCGTCAAAGATCTGATCGAGAGCATCTGCATTGCCTCGGCAAACGATTCGTGCGTAGCCATGGCAGAAACTGTCTGCGGTAGTGAAGAATTGTTTGTAAAGAAAATGAATGAACGCGCGGAAGAGCTGGGTATGAAAGATACTTCCTTTTCCGACTGCACGGGGCTTCCGAAAGAGGGACAGTATTCTTGTGCGAGGGATGTCGCCGTAATGCTTCGCGAACTTCTTAAAAAGGAGAAATACTATTCGTTCAGCAAGATCTGGATGGACGAGATGCATCACAGCGGCGGCAGGGTAACGCAGATGGCGAATACCAATAAACTGATCCGCAACTATCAGGGATGCGATTCCGGAAAGACGGGATACACTTCTGAGGCGGGATTCTGTCTGGCTGCATCCGCGGCAAGGGGTGAAATGCGCGTTGTTTCTGTCGTGATCGGTGCGCCTGACAGTAAGACGCGGTTCGAAGGGGTTTGCGAAATGTTTGATTATGCCTTTGCCAATTTCACAAGCCGATGCGTGCTGGAAGAAAAGGTTTTGCAGGATGCAAAGTGCGAGGTCAAAGGCGGAAAACAAAGAGAGATATCCGTGATCCCTGCCCGTCCCTGCTATTTGTTTGCAAACAAAGGGGAGGAAGATAAGATCGAAATAGAGATCTGCATGGATGGCGTCAAGGCGCCTGTCGCCGTGGGGGATCGTGTAGGTGAGGCGGTCATCTTTAAAAACGGAGTGGAAAGCGACCGCATACCGCTGCTTGCAAACGAGAATTCCAAAAAGAACGGATACTTCGATTGCATCAGAGACCTTGCGGAAAACTGGACAATATAAGTTTTTAAACGTTTGCGATGTACTTTGTCTGACATACTTCGATGATAATCGCTGTTTTGATTGCTGTTTTCCTGCTCTTGCTTCCGATCTTTTTGACGGTCAACGTGTATCTGGATCTGAAAAGGAAAAGGATGTGGTTTTCCCTGTATGTACTGCACGGCATTAAAATTTACGGCGGCTACGTGACATTGTACGATCAGGGCATCGCTTTTCACCTGACGAAAAAAAAGGCGGTGTTGCTTCCTTTTAAGGAGTTGATCAATGCCCCGAACAAATTTAAGATCACACGCGGATTTTCCGTCGTCGCCTGCAATCACGTGACAGAAGTGGGCACGGAACTCGGGGACGGGGCCCTGATCGCAACGGCGGCACTGCGCCTGCTTTCCGATTTTTTCGGAGTGTATCTGATGCAAAAAAAACATTGCGACGCTTACAGAGGAGATCTCTTTTTGCGCCTCGGCTGGGACGGGCTCAGGGTGAGTTTGCGCGCGATCCTCGCGTTCAATCTTCTGTTGGTGATCGTAGCTGCCGTAAAAATTTTGTTACAAAAAATATGGGAGTGGTGTATTCATGAAAGAAAGGGCAAACAAAAAAGTCAATGATCTTGTTCAAAGTTCGATGGACAGTCTCAACAAACTTGCCGACGTCAATACCGTGATCGGAACGCCTATCGTTACGTCGAGCGGGTGTCAGGTTATCCCTGTTTCCAGGATCACCGTGGGCTATCTTTCGGGCGGAAGTGACCTCGGGGAGACAAAAGTCGTTAAAGAGGATGAGAGCATCCCTTTTGCAGGCGGAAGCGGTGCGGTCGTAACCATGAAGCCTGCAGGCTTTTTGATTGACGACGGAAAGGGCTGCCGCTATATCCATGCGGGCGACGATCCCGTCGACAACCTCATCGACAAGGCGTCCGACTTTTTAAAAGGATATCAGCACACAT
>CALVHV010000065.1 GCA_944328845.1 uncultured Clostridia bacterium
CGCTTAAGCACGTTGACGCTGTAATGGACGAACAAAACGTGTCTCTTCCACAGCGTTGCGTACACGGACGAATAATCCCGCGGGAAGAAATGGCGCAGGGTGTCGTCGTCCGGCACGGGCGCTTCCCGCTCCCAATCCGCCGCCGTAAAGGCAGGACGGGAACAGTCCACCGTGTAACTCACGGTTGCAGGGCGGAGAGAAACGGTGCGCAGCGCCTCTTCCCTCTCCGTACCGATCGCGGAGAGCGGCTCGGACAGCGATTCGGCAAATTTACCGATATCCCCGAACGAAAGCCCCGCTTTGCCGGCGCCCCTGTCCGCAAAGACATAGAGCGCTCCGTACAGACGGCAGATCTCCTGCGTCGCCTGCGCGAACAGGTCGTCTTCCCTTTCCAGCCCGAGATACTCGGCGAGTACGGGCTTCATCTTCACAAAAAACTCCGCCGACCTTTCCCCTTTGTAAAGTTTTTTCCACATATCCTCGCGAGAGGAAAAAATGGGGATGACCCTCTGCCCGTACCCCGTGACGGGCGAAACGGAAAAACAGAAATCCTGTCGTTCTGGGAAAATACAGCGATGAAAAATGCGGAAAAACTTGAAATTTTCGTCCTCTTCCCGCTCGCCGATCTCCCTCACCGCGGCGAGACAGCCCGACTTACAGGCATTCGCCATGTCCAGAAAATACTTTTTAAGAGTACGGTTTTCAAACACTTCGTAGGTGATCCAGTGCTCGAAAATAAATTTCAGCGCGTCGCGCGGGTTGACGAACACCCTGCCCGTCACCAGCCATTTCTTTTTCCCCGCAAAGGCGCCTGTCTGCGCGGGAACGGGCGCAGGGTCGGGCGCCGCAGGAGCGGACGGACTTGCCGCAGGGCTCTGCCCCGCCGCGGGTGCGGGTTGCGAGGTGCCGCGCAGAGCCGCCTCTATGTCTGCGTATCCGTCGTCCTGCCGCGCGGACACCACGCCGTAGCGCGACTGTGCCGCGGCGGAAACGCCCTCCGCGCCCGCATTGTTTTGCCCTGCCGCGGAAACGGACGGGCTTGCCGCAGGACTCTGCCCTGCCGCGGGCGCGGGTTGCGAAGCGCCGCGCAGAGCCGCCTCCATGTCTGCATATCTGTCATCCTGCCGCGCGGACACCACGCCGTAGCGCGACTGTGCCGTGGCGGAAGGAGAAACTGATCCCGCCGCAGGTTTCTGCGTTGCAGGCGCAGGCGCCGCGGGTCTCTGCGTTGCAGGTGCAGGCGCTGCGGGGGGCTGCGTTGCAGGCGCGGGCGCCGCGGGTCTTTGCGTTGCAGGCGCAGGCGCTGCGGGTCTTTGCGCTACAGGTGCTGGCGCTGCTGGTTTTTGCGGCGCGGAAGCGCTCGCTTTTTCCGCGCCCCCGTCCACTTCGGGGAGCGTGCCGGGGGGACAGATATCCGACAGGGAATACGCGAATACCTTTCCCCTGTAAAAGCAGTTGCAGGCAGAGGGGCACTTTGCCACGCGGCTCCTTGTATTACAGGCGAGCCGCGCCTTTTTGTTGCCCTTGCATTTTATAACGAGATACTCTTCTCCCATTTCAGATCACCACGTAATTTTTGCCGGACGGCGTTCCCGCGTCCGAAGAAGAGCGGAGAGAAATGCGGCCGCTTTTTACGCCGAGGACGATGTCTTTGAGCGGAAGCACAAGCACGCCTTCTCCCGCTTCCGTACGCATGGAAGATTCGTTTGCGAGGAAAGCATAGATCTTGGCAAAATCGTACCTGTCCTCTGCCGCCGACGCACGTCTGCCCGATGTGTTGTGGTTTTTGACGAGGCACAAAAGCTCTGCCAGCGTCCCGTCCGTCTTTTCGGCAGCGACGGGCAGACCTTTGCCGCAGATCCTCTTCCAGACCTTTGCCGCACTTTCCGCAATGACAGAATACATTGCCGCATCTTTTGCCGTGACGATGGCATCGTACACCCTGTCGCCGTAAAAGATCTGCAAGGCATCCGCATTGTCCGACTGCGCCAGCACGCTGACATATTTGCGGTACAGCTGTGCCGCCGCCTCGCTTTTGCCTTTCTGTTCGAGGATGAGCCCCAATTCCAGAACGTCTTTGTCCATCCTATCCTCCCTCAGGAGACGAGGTTCCATTGAATATCGTTCGGCGAAGAAATATTTTCGCCGACAAGAGAAGCGCGCAGAACGGCGCCGCGGAGCATGGAACGCTCGAGCATGACCCCGTTTTCGGTAACGCCGCGCAGATATTTTCCGATAAAGGCGGAAAGTCCCGTCTCGTAGACCGTATTCACCTGTTTGTTGATGCCGCGCGCGCCGTTGGAGCGGATATCGCTCTCGTTACAGCTGCGGACGACCGCCTGCAACACCTCTTCGGGACATTCCACTTCGGCGCCGAACATCCCCCGCGCCGCTTTGTTGATGCTCTTGATCTGTTTGTCGCACAGAACGGAAACCACGTCGCGCCCGATAAAATTATAACAGACGATGGCGTCGAAAAGCCTGCCGAACAGTTCGGGACGGTTGAGTTCGTACACAAAATATCTGCGAAGATTGAAAAGGATATAATTTTTCAGATCTTCGTATGTCTGCTGCGCGGAAATTCCGTTGTTTTCGTCTTCAATGACGACGTTCATATTGACGGCGCGAGGCTTGTCCTCTTCGCTCCGGATATGATCGCCCTTGTTGGCCTTGACCTCGTTTTCCGCCGAGAGCATACTTTCGGAGATACCCGCGTTGGAAGTCATGACGATGATGGCGTCTCTGAAACTGACCGTCTCGCCCTTGCCGTCCGTCAGACGTCCGTCGGAAAGGATCTGCAAAAACTTGTCCATGATGGAACTGCTTGCCTTTTCGATCTCGTCGAACAGGACGAGCGAGAAGGGTTCCGCCTTCATCGCATTGGTCAGTTTGCCGCCCTCTTCGTAGCCGACGTATCCCGGAGGCGCGCCGAACAGCTTCTGATCGGAATGGTCTTGCCTGTATTCGCTCATGTCGAAACGCACCATCTTGTCTTCACTGCCGAAGATGATACTCGCAAGGCATTTGCAGATCTCCGTCTTACCTGTACCCGTAGGCCCTGCGAGGAAGAGCACCGCGCGCGGCGCGGAGGGATTTTTGATCCTGTCCAGCCCGACGGCGGCGCGCGTCATCACCGACTGCACGGCGTCGATCGCCTGATCCTGACCGCTGAGCCGTTCTTTGACTCTGGTGCCGAGATTGAGGATCTCGCGCACGATCCTGTCATCGTCCCAAGGGTTGACCTGTTCACCCGACTTGAACTCGGTGACCGTATACGCCACCTTTTCGGGGTCGGTAAACTTTTCTCCGTGACGGGTGACGTAGTCGCGGTAATAGACGAGCGCCTGCATGCTGAAATCGTCCGTATAGGCGAGGAAACGCTTGATGATCTCTTCTTTGGAATCGGCGCCGAGCTGCGCAAACGAGGAACAGAACTGCGCAGGGAAATCTCCGTTGCCGCCGTTGAATTCCCCCGCCATCTCGCGGAAAAATTCGCGCTTGTTTTCGGTTGTAGGTTTGCCGACCGTCAGTTTTTTGATAAAGTGGTTGGTACTTTCGTCGTACAGCCAGTACGGCAGATCGGTCGCCTTGTTCGCCAAAAGGAAAAACTTATGCCGCGCGCGGTCGCCCGACTCGAAGAGAAGCCCCGTCGCTTCCTGCGTACCTGCGGTCGTGGGATGCGTGATCTTAAGCATCTCGCTGAACAGCGTGAGCTCGTCCCTGTCGAGAAAGACGCTGCCGTTGTTCTGCGAATTGCCCGAAAGCAGCCGCGACGCGGAGCGGATGATGAACAGATACCCCGTTTCGCCGCTGTCCCTCCCCAAAAGGGAGTTGATAAAGGCGCTGAACCCGCTCGTGCTGCGGTACAGCTCGTTGACGGCGTAATGGATGCGCGCGATGTCCAGCCCGATGCCGTCCGCCTCGTGCTGGATCATGGCGGGCGGGAGCTGATCGTTGTGCAGGATATCGTAAAAATGCTGCGCGTACACGCTCTCGTACGTTCTCACCGTGCGCGTCGTGCCGTCCTCCGCCGTTTCCTCCGTCTCCGTGTACGGGGAACGGATGTCGAACCTGCGGTCGGCACATTCGAAAGGATCGTACACGATGACGCACTTGGGCTCCTGCCCGTTGGTCACGCCGTATGTCCGCTCGAGATACTCGGGCAGGCTGACATATTCCACGCCCTCTTCCCCCACACCGACAGGCTGCAGATCTTCCACATATCCGTCGAGCAGGAAGTTGGAATACACGTCGAAATATTTTTCGAGGTCTGTCTGCCATTTCATCTTTCTCTTTTTATCCATGGTCCTCTCCTTATCTTTGTATCTGTTGCGGACTAACGCCGCTCTGCTCCGCATTGAAACACGCCCGCGCTCGCGCCCAGGACGCTGACGCGGTATCCCCGCAGGCGGGCGCTGAATATTTTGGAAACATAGGCATTGATGTAATCCTCGGACAGCCCGCCCTCGTACAGGAAACAGATCGTGCCCCGCGGTTTGGAGAAATTGACCTGTTCGAGAAAATCGACGACGCCCTGCAGATCCCTGCAATAAGCGCGATTCCTGACAAAGTAACTGTCCTTCATGCCGTTACAGCCCAGCTGCGTATCCGCAACGAACGTGCGGCTGTAGATCCTGTCCGGCAGGAGACAGCCGTTGTAACGGACAAAGTTGAAATTGGGCAGCGGAAGGTCGGACGTGATGTCCAGGTTGTACCTTTCCCCGCCGATCTCCACGACGTTCCACATATGTGCGGAATTGCCTGGGCCGACGCCCCCGACAAGCGCGTTGCTCACCCCGTAGCTGTTGAGAAGCAGTTTTGCCGCCGCCGCGATGCCCATGCACACGGCGCGCCCGTTTACCACGGCGCCGTAAGCGGAAAAAGCCGCCGCTGCCCCGCTTTCGATGATCTGCCTGGCCACAGCGGCGCGCGCCTGCGTGTCCGCTCCTGCGGCGTCTGCCTGCGCCACGAGATCGGCGCTCTCATCGTCCGGAGAGACCCATTCGGCAAGCACGTCGTGCACGGCGACGCAGACATCGTATTCCGACCGACGCCCGCCCAGCCGCTCCGCGACGAGCCCCTGCAGACGGGAAAGACGTTCGCCGTATGCCGCCGCGTCCGCATTGAGATATTCGAATTCAAAGCACGGAGAAGGCGCGCCCCTGTACAGGACCAGCTGAAAGATGCAGTGGTAAAACTCCGGGTTCTCCCGCTGCACGGCGTACATAATCTGCCTCGCCTCTTCCCCGCTGAACGCATGATTCACCCGCACGGACGGCTGCATCCCCGCAATGCCCGAACACACAGTCCGATATGCAATTTTCTGCCTTTCGTCCAGGCGGTCGTAATAGTATCCGGACAACATTCGACACACTTCTCCTTTATACCATATAATCATACCATTTTATCATTAATTTGTCAATATTTGCACACATTTCATACTTGCAAAATACACTTTTTTATGGAGATATTTCGATATCTGCAAAAAAAACGCCCCGCGGCGCACGCTTTGCGCCGCGGGGCTGTCCGTTTAATCCCTGTTTCTGTTTCTGAATTCTTCCATCAGCAATTTCAGCCCTTTCAGCTGTTCGAGGAGGGCTTTGCCCACGTCCGTATCCCGCACAAGGAGACGGTTTTGCCGCGTCTCGAAGACGGTCACTTCCGAATGAATGTCCTTGCGCTGTTCAATGGCTGTTTCGATGCTGTCGAACGGTTCGTGTGCGCAGAGGCGCAGCCCGTGCGAGTTGTAAATGAGAGTATAGCCCGCAATACCCGTACGCTCGTGGTACGCCTTGCAGAACCCGCCGTCGATGACGATGAGTTTTCCGTCCGCCTTGACGGGGTTTTCACCCAGCTTTGTGCGCACGGGAACGTGCCCGTTGACGATGTGGCTGTATTTTCCTGAAATGCCGAAGTCGTGCAGGATGCGCTCGCAGAAATCGCGCTGCTTGCACCACTTGTAATAGCTGTTGTCCGCCTCGACGTGCCAAGCGGGATCGGCGATGTACAGCCGCTCGAAGGTGGTGATCTTTTCCCGCCCGTACAGAGGCGAGCACCTGCCGCACCACAGATAGAAGAAGAAGTCCAGCGCCTCTTCGTCCTCGTCCCCTTTTCGAAAGGCGGCATAGGCACGGCGCACCATGTGCTCGCAGTAATCGAGCAGGTCTCTGCCCTCATGCCCGCAGAAATTCATGTAACTGCCGTCCTCTTCCATGGGCACGCAGCCGTGAAAGATGAGGTTGTTGTTGCAGATCTTATATGCAGAGCCGTTGTGCATGAGGAACGCCATGTGTCTGGACAGCTTTTCGCCGGAACGGAAAGATCTGCGAAGCGCCTGCGCCACCTCTTTTTCCTCCTCGGTAAAGGCGAGCGGATGCGCGGGGTCTACGTTCGGGAAAGAAGGATTTGTGAGCTTTGCGCCGAAAAAGGTGCCGTTCGGAAAATCGATGTTGGCGAGGATGTTCCGCTCCTGCATCCCGTACTCGGGACGGCGGGAAATGATGGCGCCTTCCGCCTTGAGCTGCATGAGGAACGCCGCCTTGCGCATCTTGGCGCAAAGCCGCGTCTCTTCCCCTGCCGTGGCGGGATCGGCGCCCGCGGGGTAAAAGCGGGGGTCGTCGTCCATGTGCTCCGCCGCATACGTGGAGAGCTTGCGCAGAGAAATGCCGTACCCCTCTTCCAAAAGATCGGCGTTGTTGTATTTGAGGGAGATATCGATCACGCTCATGATGCAGGCGAGGTTGCCCATGTGCGCACCCATCCACTGGATGTCGTGGTTGCCCCACTGCACGTCTGCATTGTGATGGCCGATGAGCAGCTCCATGATCTTGTCGGGGTTTTCCCCGCGGTCGAACACGTCGCCCACGATGTGCAGGCTGTCTACCGCGAGGCGCTTGATGAGGTCGGTGATGGCGACCACAAACTGCTTTGCCCTGCCCAAATCGATGATGGACGTAAAGATCTCGCTGTAATACGCTTCCTTGTCGAAGTCGTCGCGGTCCATATTGATGAGCTCGTCGATGATATAATCGAAATGCGCGGGGAGCGCCTTTCTCACTTTGGAGCGAGTGTATTTGGAAGCGACAGAACGGCACACTTCTACCAGCCTGTGCAGCTGAACGAGATACCAGTCTTTATCGTCCGCGTCCTGCGCTTCTTTTTCGGCGATGATCGCGGCGGGATAGTAGATAAGCGTTACAAACTCGTCCCTTTCGTGCTTGGTCATGGTCTGGCTGTACAGGCGCTCCACCTTTTCGCGGATGACGCCCGAGCAGTTGTTCATAATATGGCAGAATGCCTCATACTCGCCGTGCAGATCGCTCATAAAATGCTCGGTGCCCTTGGGCAGCCGCAGGATCGCTTCAAGATTGATCATCTCCGTCACCGCCGCCTGTACGGTGGGGAATTTTTCTGAGATCAACCGAAGATATTCGCGGCGTTCTCCCTCTGCATTTTCGGACATTGACTACCTCCTGTTTTTGATCGGATCGAAAAGCAAACGGGCGCGCCGTCGGTGCGCCCGTTTCATAATTTTATTATACCAATAACCCGCCGTAAAGTCAATCATAATTTTATTTCTGGCGCCGCCGAAAAGGGAACGTCTTCTGAAACAAAAGGCAGTATAAAATATTCCCGCCGCAAAACCTGTGCGGCGGGAATACGATCTGTTCAGGAAGAGGAAGGAATGACCGTCCATGTTCTGCCGTCTGCGCTTTTGTCGAATTTATACCCTGTAACAAGGATATAAGATTCGCCATAATAATACGTCCCGGTCAACGGTTGTCCGTTATATTTGGCTGTTTCGAATATACCGCCGCTGAGTTTTACTGTTTCGGCAGAAGACCCGAAATAAATAGCCATTCCCGTTCCCGTCAATGTACCGCTCCGAATCATTACCTGAGAGCCGCGATTCCTGTAGCCGTATGTGTAGAAAAAATCATCCTGAATGGAAAGAGCCGCAGACTCATCCTGTCCTGCATTTTGCAATACGATCGCGGCGTTGGAACCACCTTCCTGTCCTATCGTCAAATTGACAAAGCGAAATACGCTCATTACGTCGCTTCTGTATCCATAGAAGGCACCGCCGAGGATATTGACTTCTGCCCTCTTGGTATTGTCCGAAACGGGAGTACCGAAAAATGCGGCCGCACTGTTGCTCGTATCTGTTTTTTTACCGAACGTTCCGCCGTAAATATTGACGGTAAGATTGTTTCCCATAACGTACAGGCCGGCAGAGGCCGCAGGGCCTACTTTTCTTTCGTCATCCTGAAGATTATAGCCGGCATTGTATCCGTAAAACTCACCGTTGTTAATGGTAACACTGTTTTGAGATTTGGAAGTAAAGTTACGCACAAGGATGCCGTTCCCCTGCTTTGCCGTATAGGTCCCGCTGTTGACGGTAAGATTGCCGCCTTTGACTTCAACAGCGTGCCCGCCTTCCTCGCTCAAAAAATATTTCCAGCCTGGCTGATTGGCAACATTCTTTTCCTCGTCGTACAATTCGGTTCCGTTTGTAGTGACGGTAAGCGCCGTGTGATCGTCTCCTTGGTTTCCCAAAACGACCGTACCGCCCGAAACGTATACACCGCCGCCGACCGAATTTTCGATCTTGCCTCTGCAAACGGTGACATTGGAATCCTGTAAAGAGTTTTCTTTTTCCGTAACACGGACGGCATAGCTGGTAATCTCATGTCCTAAGAACTCATAATCCGCGCCTGTGACTCTCGACGGATTGGAAATACCCGTATGCGACACATTGAAGATGCCGTATGCCATCAACGTCCCGCCCTCCACAAACACGCCGTCGTAAGAGACCGTGCCGGGAGCGCCGCTTACAAACGTATAGGCGGCATCGATCGATGAAATGATATTTGCTTCCCCGTTCAGCGTAAGCGAGCCGCCCGTGATGTAGATGCCCGTGGCGCGGGCAGACTGAAGGTCGAGCGCCCCGTTGACAGTGACCGAGTCGGTCGCAGATGCGCCGCGCAGAGCGATGCCGTAACCCTCGGCCCGGATGGTGGCTCTGTCGAGGATGATCCGACCCTGATTGACATAGACGCCTCCGCCCTCTTTATATCCGTCCGCATTGATCTGAAGATTTTCCGCCTTGAACGAAGCGCTGCCCGCCAGAGCGGAGCCGTCCACGCGCACGGCATAGCTCCTGATCATGCTGTCAATAAGATCTGTACCCTTCAACTCCGCCGTGTTGGAAACGCCCGTGAAATTGACCGTGAAATCCCCGTCGGCGGTAAGCGTGCCGTTTTCAATGAAGATGCCGTCGTAAGAGTCGATCGCCTTGTTGCTGTCGTTGGCAGGGCTGAAGGCATACCCCGGATCGATGGCAGAAGTGACCTTTGCCGTCTTATGCAGAAGGAGGGAGCCGCCCGTGATGTAGATGCCCGTGGTACATTCGGAAGTGAGCGTCAGCGTTCCGTAGACGGTAACGCTGTCCCCTTCCGCGCCGCGCATGGCGATCCCGTAGCCCTGCGCGGTGATGACCGCCTCGTCCCCCTCGGCGGAGTTTTCCTCTCCGAGAGTGATCGAACCGCCGTTGACGTACAATCCGCCGCCGTGATCCATGACCTGAATGGTAAGATTTTTGGCTGCAAAAGAGGACATCGTCCCCGACCCGCCGCTCAGATCGCCGCCGTCTACACGCACGGCGTAACTTCTGATCTTGCTGTCGCTGCCTGCGGCGTTGGGAACGCCCGTATGAGTGATCTCGAGGGTCCCCTTCGAATCGAAAGATCCGCCCAAAAGATAGATGCCGTTGTTGACGTTGACGCCCGTATCCGTCCCGCCCGACGTGCCGCCGCTGGTATCCGCCGCCCAGACGCAGCCGTCGGCGATGGTGCTTTTGACGCTGAGCGTCGAATTGCGATCGACGCTCACCTTGCCGCCGTACGCAAAGATCGCCGTGCCGCGCGTCGTTGTGATGTTGATGGTTTCCTTCGTATTGTGGGCAAACTGAATATTGCCGCCGCCGACAGTGATGCCCAGCCCGTTGGATCGGATATCCGCCTGCGCGACATTGAAATTGATATCGCCGCCGACCGCGCTGATGGCGGTACTGGAAAGGATTTTATCGCCGCCGTCCATCGCCACAGAGCATGTAAACGAATCCCCGTCGATGTTGACGGTGCCGCCGTTTGAATAAATGCCCGAAGAATGGGAACCGATGACGTGGAAGGCAGTGGTCCCGTCGCAGGTGACGGACCCGCCCGAAGAATAAATGCCGAAATTATAGGAAGTACTGCCCGGCAAAGTGCTGCTCAGCGAATCCGAGTAAAAATCCATCTCTACGTTTTTGACGTTGACAACGGCGCCTGAAGCCGCGCTGATGCCGTTCATGGCAGCGCCGTACAGAGAAAAGCGGATGGTAGACGACGCGGAGACACTGAGCGAACCGCCCGAAACGTAGATCGCAGAGCCGTTTGCGTTTTGCGCCGCCGTCTTGGTACTGCCGAGCGCATTTTTCGTAAAGGAGGCGGCGGAAACGACCATCCTTCCGCCGGAAACGCCGATGGTGTTGCCGATCTCCGAATAGAACGTACCGTTGGAAACGCGCAAATATTCCTTTTCCGTATCGACGTTTTCGTAGGCGCACTGCACGCAGACGCCGCTTCCATAGGCGTAAAAGCTGCCGCTTTCGATGGCCATATACCCGCCCGAAGCGTCGACGCAATAGGTGTTTTCCTCGCCGAAATAAGAACGATAGGTGCCGCCGCGCACGTACAGGTTGCCCTTTTTCATCCCGATGGCAGAAAAATCGCTGCTCTGCGCGGAACCCTTTACATCGTTATAGACATAAACGGTGATGAGGATGTCATCTGCATCCGAAGCGTCCGTGCCCTGATAGACGGTCAGGCTCTTGTCCAGATAATAAGTGTAAAAGTAATCTGCACTGCCGGGCGCGGCGAGAGTGGATTTTTCCACCGTCGGATCGTCCACGGTAAAATACAGATAGGTATCGGCGGAAACGGGCATTGTCAGCTCCGCGGCGCCGTAATCGGTGCCGAAATAGATGTTTCCGTTGGCAGAACGTTTTGCGTTTTCACCTGCCGAAGAAGTGACGACAGACGGGTAAATGACAGGCATCCTGCCCGCCGTGCCCGTATCGGTATCGCTTTCGAAAAAGGTGACGTCGGTGCGGGACGCATCGATGCGGGCGCCCTGCTGCGTGTCCTTGCCGTTTTCTCCCGAACCGTAATATTCGCTGAGAGCCGCGCCCTCCTCGCCGCTGCGGGGACCGCTTTCGAACACGCCCGCCGAAACGGTGAGCGTTCCGCCGCTGATCTGCAGCACGCTGCCGACGGGGTTGTAAAAACAGCCCGTCTGCTCTTTGGAAGTATCGATGATGGTGAGGCGCACACCCTGCGTGACGTTCAGGAGCGGTTCGCGGTTGTTGCGCTGGATCTCGTGCCCGTTGAGATCGATGACGAGATCGGAATTGACGTCGCTGATCCCGCCCGAAATGATGAGGGGATTGTCCACGTCGTCCGCGATCTTGATGTTGCTGTATCCGTTTTCGATGGCGGAGAAAAACTCATCTACCTTGTTGATCTCTACCTGGTTGGAAACGATATACTCAAGGTCGCCCGAATACTGACCTTCCGAGCCCTTCTCTTCCGTGTACCTGCCCAGCGTGAGAGAGACGGTGAGCAGCGAAACGATGGCGAGCGCCAGGAGAACGGGAAGCAAGATTGTTTTGATTTTTGCGTACATATCACACCCCCGACCGCGACGCCTGTACAAACAGGACCCTGAAGTTGACTTCGTAACTCTTGGACAGAACGTGATAGATGATATAATTTCCAGGCTGCGCCTGCGGACTTGCCGCCGCCTTGTACAGCGGGTCGGCAATGACCGAAGAAAGGTCGAGTTTGTCCTCCGGCCTGAACTCGCAGCTGCCCTCTGTCAGAGTGCTCGTAAACGTTCCGTCCGAAAAAGTGATGCCCTGCCCCTCGGGAACGGTGAGGGGATGTACGTAGCTTGCCGTGGAGTTTTCGCTGATGGGCGCAACGTGATACAGGTTGACGGAATACCCTCCCTTCCTGTCGTACAGGCATTGTACCCGCACGGTGGTCTGCTCGTCCTTGTCCGCAT
>CALVHV010000066.1 GCA_944328845.1 uncultured Clostridia bacterium
TGCTCGGTGACGTTCTCCGCCGTATATGGCGTGGGCAGCGCGCGGAAAGCCTCCGCCAGCGGATGAGAAGAGTTTTTTTCCGCCGCGGCGGCAACTTCGAGGAACTCTTTTTCGTCCTCCGCCCAGACCTTTCCGAGCACAAAATTGCCATAGGTGAGGGTACCTGTTTTGTCGAACGCGGCGATGCGCGCGCAGGCAAGTGCGTCCAGCCCCGTAGAGCCCTTGACGAGCACGCCGTGCTTTGCCGCATAGCCGATGCCGCTGAAATAGGAGAGAGGCACGGAGATCACCAGCGCGCACGGACAGGAAATGACCAAAAAGACAAGCGCGCGATTGACCCATGTACCTAAATTCTCGAGATACGCGCCCGTAAAGGCGGGAGCGAGAAAGGCGATCAGAAGCGCCGCAAGGCAGACGGCGGGAGTATAGATCTTGGCAAACTTTGTAATGAACTGCTCGCTCTTTGCCTTCTTTTCGGCAGAATTTTCCACGAGGTCGAGAATCTTGGCGACGGTGCTGTCCGCGTAGTCCTTTTCTGCAACCACCTCGATGACGCCGCCCGCGTTGATACAGCCGCCGGGGATACGGTCCCCTTCGCCGACGTCCCGCAGCATCGCCTCTCCGCTCAGGGAACGGGTATCCAGCGAGGTGACGCCGCGCACGACGATGCCGTCCGCCGCCACTTTTTCGCCTGCCTTGACGAGAAGGCGGTCACCCTTTCTGATCTCTTCGGGCGGGATGACCTTTTCCCCCTCAGCGGTGAGCAGGGTCGCCGTCTCGCTTTTCAGCTGCATCAGCGACGCAATGGAGCGGCGGGACGCGCCCACGGCGAGAGATTGCAGAAACTCGCCCAGACTGTACAGCGCCATCACTTCCGCGGCCTCCGCATACTGCCCCAATGCGATCGCGCCTATGCTGGCGATCGTCATCAGAAAGTTTTCGTCGAAGATCTCGCCCCGTAAGATATTTTTGACCGTTTCCCACAAGATCTTCCACCCGACGATCAGATAAGAGAGCCCGTATAAGACATAGCAGGCGATCTCCGCCGCCTGCCCCGCGGCGAAATATTCGAGCAGAAGCCCCGCAACGAGAAAGGCAAAGGAGAGAACAATGCAGGCGATCTCTGCCGCCCTGCCCCGCGCGCCCTCCGATTCCGATTGCACGACGCGCACATTTTCAAAGCCGTTGATCTCCGCCACCGCCCGCTCGTGCGCCTGCGGTGCGGAGTATTCGATGATCACCTTCTGCCGCACAAAATCCACCCGCGCGGAGGTGACCCCTTCCGTCCTCTTCAACCGCTCTTCCAGCGCCATGGCGCATTTGCCGCAATCCAGTCCGACGATTTTGATTTCCTTGCGCATACTTCATTCCTCCCCGCCGCAATGCAGGTGCGCCTTGCTCATCAGGATGATGCTGGCGATGTGTTCGTCCGCAATGGAATACAGGATGTTTTTCCCTTCCCTGCGCGAACGGATGATCTTGGCATCCTTCAGGAGCCGCAGCTGGTGCGAGACGTTGCTCTGCAGTCCCTCTACCGCGCGCGTGATGTGATAGACGCACATCTCCCCTTCCATCAGCGCCAGCAAGATCTTCATGCGCGAAGGTTCGCCGATGGCCTTGAACGCCGCACACATGCGCGCCACGTCCTCTTCGGCGGGCATCTGTTTCTTTGCGCGCAGAGCAAGCATGTCGTGTTCGCAAGCCTGGCTCTCGCTGTCTTGTACTTCCTTTTCCCGTACCATGTTTCTACCTCGTTAAAATAGGTTTACGTATTAATTTATATTCATATGTTAATCTATAAATACAGAAATGTCAAGCGATGCACAGCAAAAAAACCGCTACAAAAAAGGAGCGGTTTTCCGTTTGTCTAAACAGGGAAACAAAAAGAACAGATTGTAGCCGTGCGGGCGGCGCGAAAAAAGCGTGTAAAGCGCTGCCGCGACGCCCAAATGCGGGCGACCGCCAAGAAAAAGCCGCGCGCCGCATCGATGCGGCGCGCGGAAAGAAACGATTTATGCGCGGCGGCGTTCAGGACGGAAACACCGCGGAAAAGGAAGAGACAAACTTCCTGCCGCTGAGGTAGGACAGCCTCCCCTGCAAGGTAAAGGAGAGCGTTTTGGCGACGAGGATCTGGCGCCTGACGTGATATTTTGCGTTGAGAAACTCGTCCCCGTACTTCTCGTCGCCCGCCACGGGGTTGCCGAGAAAGGCGAGATGGGCGCGGATCTGGTGCGTTTTGCCGCTGTGCAGGCGCACTTCGACGAGAGAATACTCGCCGTGATCTTCCAAAACGCGGTATTCGGTGCAGATCTTTTCCGCACCCGCCACGGGCTTGGGGAAGATCTTGACGCGGGCGACGTGCTCGTTTTTGAGAAGATAGGCAGTGCAGACGGCGCTCGGATGGGTAAAAGGATGGAAGCAGATCGCCTCGTACATCTTTTCGGCGCGGCGCTCACGGAAGGCGGCGAGCAGCTCTTTTTCCGCCTCTTCCGTCAGTGCAAAGCACATCACTCCGCAGGTGTTCCTGTCCAAGCGGTGCAAAAACCTGGCTCCGCATCGGCTGGAGAGGTGCTCGGCAAGTGCTTCGGCGTTGACGCCCGCAAATTTGTCCACGACCAGCACATTTTCGTCGCGGTAGATCTCGCGGTAAAAGACGCGCTCCTCCTCTTTCGCCGTGGTATAGTACACCACTTCGTCCCCGGGAAAGAGGGGCACATTTTTTTCCGTCTTGATTCCGTTGACGCGCACATCGCCGCTGCGGAGCAGGCGGCTGAGGGCAAAAGAGCCCTGCGGGTAGTGCTCATCGGTGAAATCCCTTAAATTTTGTTTTTTTTGCACGGTGAATTTTTGCATGGCGTTTTCCTTTGAGTAAGAGTGCCGCCGCGACGGGCAAGAACACGGCAAGAAGGCAAGCGACGAGTGCCCCGCCCGCGAGCAGAGCATAGAGAAGATAGGCGGCTGCCAGCGCCGAAACGGTCTGCGCTCCCGCAATGGCGAGGGCGCGGCGCGCGCCCAGTTCCCGCGCGGTGGCGGCGATCGCCGAAACGCAGGGGGAACAGGTCATCAGAAAGAGCAAAAAACAGGCGGCAGACGGGGCGCTCATGGCAAGAGTGAGGTTCTGCCCGTAAAAGAGAGACAGCGTGCCCGCCACGCTCTCTTTGGCGACCAACCCCGAAAGGGCGGCAAGCGCCACCTGCCACTGCGTGATTCCCATCGGATAGAAGAACACGCACAGTCCCCTGCACAACAGCGCAAGCATGCTGTGCTCGCTCTGCGCTCCCACGTATTCGAAAGTAAAGGTAAAAGAGAGCAAAAACCACATCGCCACCAGAAAAGCGGCGACCACGGTTACGATCTTTATTATAAACTGTTTGACGGAAAATAGCAACGATTTTGCGGCAACGCCGAGGCGGGGCCACTGCAGATGCGCGATCTCGAGGACAAACACCTCCCTTTCGCCGCGCAGGGCGAGCGCCGCGCCGAAGGCGAGGAGCACCCCCGCAAAGTACACCGCAACGACGGCGAGAAAGGGCCGCGCAAAAAATGCGGAGCACAGAGTGAGATACACAGGCATCTTTGCGCTGCACGCAATATAGGCGAGGATACAGACGACGCGCGTCTGCAGCCTTTTGTTTTCCAGCCCGCGCGTGGTGAGGATAGCAGTCGCCGTACAGCCGAACCCCATCAGAACAGAAAACACTGCCCTGCCCGTCAGCCCCACTTTGGAAAACAATCCGTCCGTCATAAAGGCGAGGGAGGAGAGATACCCGCTCTCTTCCATGAGAAAGAGGGCAAAAAAGAGAATGAAGATCTGCGGCAGAAAGGAAAGGAGCATCCCCGCGCCGCCGAACAGAGAACGCACAAAATCCCCTGCCGCCACAGCGCCCGAAGCGGAAACGGCGTCCGCAAGCTTGTCGCCCAAAGCGCCGATGCCGCGCTCGAGCAGCCCCTTGAGCAGTGCACCGGGCATAAAGGGAGCAAAGGCAAAGAAAAAGACGCACAGGAGCAGAAACACAAAAAAAGGCAGGGCGAAATACTTATTGTAGAGCAGCTTTTCCACCCTGCTCTCTTCGGCGGAGCCCGCCGCATAAATGCCCTCGAGCACCCCTTCCCGCGGGGCGGGGGCGCGGCGCGCCGATCCGTCGCAAAGCGCCTGCCGCAGGCGCCGAATGTCCTTTTTGCCGTGCGAATCGATGAGCAGAACGGGGATACCCAGCCGCTTTGAAAGCTCTTTTTCGTCGAGATACCCCCCGCGGCGGCGCAAAAGGTCTGCCATGGTGACGGCAAGAAGGACGGGCACGCCCCTGCCGAGCACCTCCCCCAACAAAGGCAGAGAGCGGGGAAGAGTGAGCGCGTCCGCCACGCAGACAGCGGCATCGAAATTTTCGTTCAGGGCGGCGCTTGCTTCCTTCTCTTCCATCGAATACGCCTGCAGGGAGTACAGCCCGGGCAGATCGGTAAAGATAAACTCTCGCTCCCCCAGCTTTGCGCGGCGGGAAAGCGCGCCGACGGTGACCCCCTGCCAGTTACCCGTGCGCGCGTGCGCGCCCGTCACGGCGTTGAAGAGAGTGGATTTTCCGCAGTTGGGATTTCCGACAAAGAGAATGTTCACGGCAGGACCTCCACAAAGATCTTGCGCGCCGTGTCCGCGCGCAGGGCAAAGCGGACGCCCTCCGCCTCGAACATGCGCACCCCGCCGAACGGCGCAATGCGCACCACGCGCACCCGCTTCCCCTCCGCGAGGTTGAGCGCCTGCAACCGATACCGAAGAAGAGGCGGAAGATCTATTTTTTTGACCACGGCGACCTTGCCCGCCTCTACCGAAGATAAGTCCATACGGTATTGTATGCCGCGACAGGGCAAAGTTATGCCGCCCCCGCACCCGCTTTTACGGCGGCGCCTCACCCCCTCTCTTCTGCCATTTCCCTCTTCACCGCCGCACGTCCTTTCCCGCCGCGGCAAACCTTTCCCGACCCCGAAAATTGGCGCCGCCTGCACAACGCTTACGGACGGCGCTGTTCCGCGCAAAAACAAAGACGGGGCAGAAGATCTGCCCCGTCTTTGGGTTACAAAATATTTTTCTATTTGTCCGCCTGTACGGGAGAACTAGAAGGTCATTCCGTCTTTTGGTCGGAAGGCGCGGTTGCCTCCGCGTTTTCCTGCACGGCAACGTTTTCCTCTGCCTTTTCAGCTGCGGGAACTTCCGCGGCCTGAGCGGCAGCCGTATTCTTTCTCTTGACATTGACGACGAGATTGGTAAGAATGCCGAGGATGAGCGCGCAGGCGATAGACGTGATGGTGACCGCTCCGAATTTGAGCGCCATCCCGCCGACACCGACGATGAGGACGACGGACACGGTGAACAGGTTGCCGTTGTCGTTGAGGTCGACTTTCTGCAGCATCTTCAGACCGCTGACAGCGATAAAGCCGTACAGAGCGATGCAGACGCCGCCCATGACGCAGCCGGGAATGGTGTCGAGGAAGGTGGTGAATACGCCGATAAAGGAGCAGAGAATAGCAAAGATGGCCGTGACAAACGTGGTCGCGACGGACGCGTTTCCGGAAATGGCAACGCAGCCGACAGATTCACCGTACGTCGTGTTGGGGCAGCCGCCGAAGACCGCACCCGCAATGGAGCCTATACCGTCGCCGAGGAGGGTTCTGGAAAGGCCCGGATCGACAAGCAGGTCGCTCTCGATGATGGAAGAAATGTTCTTGTGATCGGCAAGGTGCTCGGCAAATACGACGAACGCGACGGGCACATACGCCACAGCGATGGTGCCGATGTATGCGCCGATGCTGCTCCCCTCCGCGGGGGTCAGGCTGCCTTTAAAGATCTGCAGGAAGGTAAAGTTAGGATACCATTCCATGGAATTGAACAGGGAGAAGTCGATGATCTTGAGCGCATCTACCTCGAACGCGATGCCGAACACCGTAAAGATCGCCGCGAGCAGATAGCCCGAGAGGATACCGATGATGAACGGGATCATGCGGAGGAACTTTTTGCCGTACACGGAGCAAGTGATGGTGACGCCGAAGGTAACGAGTGCGCACAGCAGAGAAAGAATGGCCTTGGTGTCCATCAGATACGCGCTTGCGCCGCTGTCGAAGACGGCATTGACGGCGTCGCCGACGGCATTCCCCGAAAGGGAAAGCCCGATGATGGCGACCGTGGGCCCGATGACGGCGGCAGGCATGACTTTATCGATCCACTTGACGCCCACCAGCTTGATGATGAGGGCGATGACGACATACACGAGGCCTGCAAAGACGGCACCGATGATCAACCCGAGATAGCCAAGAGAAGCGGAAACGCCGCCCGCAAACGCCGCGGACATGGAGCCGATAAACGCAAACGAGCTGCCCAAAAACACAGGGCTCTTGAATTTTGTAAAGAGCAGGTAGACGAAGGTGCCCGCGCCTGCGCCGAACAGCGCGGCGGAAATGGACATGCCGTTTCCGACGATCATAGGCACGGCGATCGTCGCCGCGAGGATGGCGAGCAATTGCTGAAGGGCAAACAGAATCAGCTGTACCGCTTTGGGTCTGTCTTTTACGCCGTAGATCAACTTCATTGGTAAAACCTCTTATAAATTTTTTTATTTTTCGAATGACTTGAAACCCATCTTTTTTATTATAACATTGTCCGACAAAAAACGCAAGATTTCGCAATCCTTTCACAGAGAAAATTTTTTTTCGTCACAATACCGCCCCCCCTGCACGGTGACTTCCCCTTCCGCTCGCGGCACGATCACCGAAACGCGGGGAATCAAGGCACGGCAAAACAAAAGCGGACGAGCCCGAACGGGAAACAAAACGTGGATGCGGCTAAAAAAGACGGGCAAAAAAACAGGCGCGGAAAGGTCCCGCACACTGTGCGGGACCTTGCCTTGTTATTTTATCTGTTTGCGCGTTTGTTTTTGAGTTCTTCTTCGCGCGCCTTATCCGCAGCCGTCTTATCCTTGGGTTTGACGACGAGCAGGACGACAATGCCGATGAGGCAGAGGACGCCGATGCCGAGGAAGACAACGGAAAGGATGTTGTTCTGCAGCCAATAAGTGTTTCCGGGGATGACCACCGCTTCTGCCGTGATACCGATGATCTGGTAAGCGGAGGGGTAAGAACCGTCCTCGTTCTGGGTGATGCCGCTCTGGTCGTCGACAGTCACCTGCACTTTATAGTATCCCTTTTCCTGCGGGACAAAGCTGAGCGAACTGGTAGGATTCCAGCTGTACGCGTTGTCCCCTTCGTCTGCGTCGAGGGAAGAATCGTACACGGCGATCTCCTTCCACGTGCCGAGGGTGTTGGTGCCGTCTGCCTGTTCCGCTTCCTTGATCTGCGAAACGGAGGAAATGGACACGCCGCTGTTTGCCTCGAAGATAAAGAGTTTGTATTCCGTCTTGTATCCGCTGAGCGCGATAATCTCGAAGCTTTCTACCGTATACGTGACGTCCCTGTACCCCGTTTCAGCCTCTTCCGGCTCCTCGATGAAGGCGCCGTAGTAGCGAACGTTGAAGGAGAAGGTGACGAGGTTTTCCACATCCCAGACGTTGGAAGAGGTGATCTCTTCGGGCTGATAGCTGCCGTCCGCCTGCTTGACGTAACCGACCATCACCTTGCCCGCCTTGTTGGTGGGAACGACGCGGAAGGCGTAATCCCCTTCCGTATTGACGGGGATGCGCAGATCGTCGTAATCGCCCGAAACAGTCTGCGTGTCGCTCGTGCCCGTGCGATAATACACGGTAAAGCTCATGTCCGTATAGCCGCAGGAGCTGTCGGAGATGTATTCTTTAAGGGAAGGAACATAGTAATAGGCGCCGCTGCCGACCTGGATGCTCTTGCCGTCTTTGCGGGAAGCTTCCGTCACTGCGGTACGATACGCCTCGATATCGGCGGTGTTTTCGGTCAGCTCGTAGCCGTCGCCCTGCTCCGTTACGGAGACAAAGCTCATCTGCGGGGTAGAATCGACGCTGTTGGGGTTGACCATGTTCAGCTCGCCGCCCGCGTACCATTCGATGAAGTAATATCCGCTGTTGATGTTGCCGTCCGTCAGCTTGAAGGCAATGCTGAGTTTGCCGCCTTCGAAGTTGTTATCGGGGAAATCCGTCTCGTTGAAGCGCTTGTCCGACGCGAGGTCGTTATAGCCCTTCAGGTTACCGTCCTCGTCGAACTCCGCGGCGACTTCCGTATCCCCGTCCATGACAGGCATCCCATCCACGAGGTAGTAGCGGGTGGTGGTGACGGAAGAAGAGCAGACATCGATGGCGACGTAATCGAGATCGAGTTCCTCACCGAGGACGAACTGCTTGATCTCGCTGTTGATGACCAGTACAGGCGCCACGTCGTCTTCGACTTTGTCGTTTTCGTCGAGCAGGAAGCTCTGTCCGTTGAGCTGTCTGATCTCGAACACCACGTCCTCGCCCGCCGCTTTAAAGGTGAGCGGGGTGATGGGAGTGGTAGCGGAAGAAGACGCGTACTGCGCGTAATATTTGCCGATGTTGGTGAAGGTGCCCGTCACCGAATCGGTGCCGTCGGAAACTTTCACATCGAAATTGCCGTTGCCGTCGTCACCCGTAAAGGAGATGGTGAGTTCGGCAGCGGAAAGAGCGGCAGCCCCTTGCGTTCCGTTGACGGAAACGTTGACTTTCCCCTCTTCGGCAGGCGTAAACACCACTTCGTTGACCGTCTTGCCCTCTTTGCTCATGCTCATCTGCGTGCTTTCCAGCGCCACCGTGAACGAGTTGAAGGAAGCATCCGCAAGCGAGATGCTGAGGGAGAAATACTGCGCGGCGCCGGGATCGGTGACCGCCTTGTCTTCGGCGTCCGCGAAGGAATACCATTTGAGCGCAAGATTTTTGCGCAGAGTGACGGTGCCGCCCTCGCCCAATTTGTAGGCGAGGTAGTTGTTTTCGCTCTCCTCTTTGCTGGCGCCGGTGGTGGTAAACACGCCCGAATAAGAGACGGCCACCGCATCTGCACCCATAAAGCCGATGGAGAAGCACATTGCCGCCATGCACAGCGCAAACGCCACTACCAATGCAAGTATGCTGACTTTCTGTTTGTTCATTCCCTTTGCTCCAATAAACAAATTGAACGGGCGCGGCGCTTACGCGCGCTCCGCCCTGAAAAATGCTTGTACCCGATTATTGTACCCTATAAAGGGGTTTTTGTCAAACGCATTTTTTCTCTTTCAACAAAATTTTACCCTTTTCTTCCGCGTGAGAAGAAATTTTTTCCGTTCCGTCACAATTCGAGCGCTTTTTCCACATCGAAATGCTTCCACGGGGAAACGTCCGCGGGCGGTTCCGCCATAAAGCGCATGCGCTCCTTGGTGACGGGATGGGTAAAAGAGAGCGAATACGCCCACAGCGCCAGCCCGCCCTTTTTGGCATTTTCGCCGCCGTAGCGCATGTCGCCGTAAACGGGCGTGCCGATGCCTGCCATCTGCACGCGGATCTGGTGCGTCCTGCCCGTGTGCAGCTTGACGCGGACGAGCGAACAGCCGCCCTTTTCTTCCAGCACTTCGTATTCGAGGGACGCCATCTTGGCGCCGTCCGTCGTCTGCGGGCAGATGTACACCATGTTGTTGACGGGGTTCTTTTTCAGATAGTTGACGAGGGTTGCGCGCTTTTCCGCAGGGACCCCCGCCAGCACCGTGAGGTACTGCTTTTCAAAGTCGCCGCCGCGCATCTGTTCGGCAAGACGGGAAGCCGCCTTGCTGGTCTTGGCAAACACCATCACCCCGCCCGTCGGACGGTCGAGACGGTGGATGAGCCCGATGTACACGTTACCCGGCTTGTCGTAGGTGACTTTGACGTAGCGGCGCACCGCTTCGAGCAGGCTGTCGTCCCCGCTCTCGTCCCCGCAGGACGGAACGCCCTGCGGCTTTAACACCACGATGATGTGATTGTCCTCGTATAATATGGTAAGGTCATTCATGGACGAACATTCCTCCCGCGCCGCAAGGCAGAGGGATGCCCTCTTGCGTGGCGATCCCCACCTCGTAGGCGTCGATTTTTCCCGCCTGCCCCGAAAGGCAGAGTTTTAAAATATTGTGCAGTACCATGGGCTGCAGGCCCGTGGTATAGCTGTTGATGAGAAAGAAGAGCGGATCCTCCGAAAGCACCTGCGAACACAGCTGCACAAAGGAATACAGGCTGTCTTCGATCTTCCACAATTCGCCGCCCGGGCCCCTGCCGTACGAAGGCGGGTCCATGATCACCGCGTCGTAGCGGTTGCCGCGGCGGATCTCCCGCTGGACAAACTTTTTACAGTCGTCCACAATGTAGCGGATACCGCTGCCGATGCCGGAGAGCCGCGCGTTTTCGCCCGCGCGCTCTACCATTCCCTTGGCGGCGTCTACGTGCACCACCTCCGCGCCCGCCTTGGCACAGGCGACGGTGGCGCCGCCCGTATAGGCGAAGAGGTTGAGCACTCTGATCTTTCTGCCCGCCCCCGCGATGAGAGAGGACATCCTGTCCCAGTTGACCGCCTGTTCGGGGAACAGCCCCGTGTGCTTGAAGCCCATCGGCTTGACTTTGAAAGTCAGGTCGCGGTAATTGACCGTCCATTCTTCAGGCATGGGCTTGCGGTATTCCCACGCGCCGCCGCCCTTGTCGCTGCGGCGGTACACGGCGTTGATGCCGGGGTAGGAAAAGAGGTCGCGCTGTGCCTGCCAGATGACCTGCGGGTCGGGGCGAAGCAGGACGACGTCTTTCCAGCGTTCCAGCTTATACCCGTCGCCCGTGGCGAGGATGGCATAATCTTCCCAGTTTTCTGCGATACGCATGGTCATTTTTTGACGACGGTGAGCGTCGCTTTGTCTTTGCCCAGTTCCCACTCCTTGGTGTAGCCCTGAGCGCTGCCCTCCTGCACGCTGTCCGCGAGGACGACGGCGGCGATGGCGTCTTTATGCGCGGAGAGCACCTGCTTTGTCTGCCCTTCCGCCGTGTAGTACACGTCGATGCGGTCGGTCACTTCGAAGCCCGCTTCCTTGCGCATGGTCTGCAATTTGGAGATGAGTTCGCGCTCGATCCCCTCTTCGATGAGCTCGGGCGTGAGCTTGGTGTCCAGCGCCACGGTGATGCCCTTGTCGCTTGCGGACACATAGCCCTCCGCGCTCTCGGTGGAGACGAGCAGATCCTCTTCGGTCAGTTCCACTTCCGCGCCGGAGATCTCGGTGCGGAAAGTTCCGCCGTCTTTCACCGCGGCAACGACGGCAGCGCCGTCGCAGCTTTCGAGGAAGGAGCGGATGCCGCCCAGAAGTTTGCCGTACTTGGGCCCCAGCGTCTTCATCTGCGGTTTGAGCTTATAGGTGATCAGCGCGGACGCGTCCTTGCTGAGCGTCATCTTCTTGATGTTGAGCTCGTCCAGAATAACGCCCTGCAGTTCCTCGTTGAGGTCCAGATCGCGCTCGGATGCGACGATCATGCCGGCGAGCGGCTGGCGGTTTTTGAGCGCCCCCGCATTGCGCGCCGACCTGCCCAAAACGACGACGTCGAGCACAGAATCCATCCCCTTTTCGAGATCGGGGTCGATGGCGGACTCGTCGCAGACGGGGAAAGCGCACATATGCACCGACTTGGGCGCATCTTTATAGAAATTGGGGACGAGGTTGCGGTACATCTGCTCCGCAAGGAAAGGCGTGTACGGCGCGGTGAGCTTGGCAAGCGTGACCAGAACGGTGTACAGCGTGGTGTACGCCGCCGCCTTGTCCTCCGTCATCTCCTTGCCCCAGTAGCGTTCCCTGCCGCGGCGGACGTACCAGTTGGACAGAACGTCCACAAAATCCTGCAGGGCGCGGGCGCTGTCCGTGATGTTGTATTCGCCCAGGTCGGCGTCCGTCTCCTTGATGAGGGTGTTCAGCTTGGAGAGGATCCACTTGTCCATCAGCGAAAGTTTGCATTTTTTCAGATCGTACTTCGAAGGGTCGTACTTGTCGATCTCCGCATACAGTACAAAGAAAGCGTACGAGTTCCACAGCGGACCCATGTAGCGGCGCTGCGCCTCGGATACCGCTTCGGGATAGAAGCGGGACGGGATCCACGGCGCGCTGGAGGTGTAAAAATATCAGCGGACGGCGTCGCTGCC
>CALVHV010000067.1 GCA_944328845.1 uncultured Clostridia bacterium
TTAAGAGGTAAAGTTAATGAAAAGGATTGTTACTTATGATGTTAAGCAGGGAAATGATTACTCTGCATGGTATGATTCCGTTTCGGTTACAGTCTCTTTTTTATTACGGTAAGTTGACTAATGTTTAATTGTATTATTCTGTACAGATTGACATTGTAACGAATGTATAGTATATTATTGTTGTCGCACTTTAATGTAAAAGTATAGGATAACGTATAATTTTCAATGATAATAATTACAAAACAAGATGCTGAAAACTGGGTAATAAATGACTGAAGGATGCGCCTTTTATGTAAGTAGGGGGAATAGACGGTTCATGGAGAGAGAAAAGAAGATGATTTATACCGAACTCTGCTTTAAAACAAAAAAAGGAAAAGAGGAATCTCTTTGTGAAGTATCTGAATAAAGGGCAGGATGAATATTTTTTTGTCTAAATTAGAATAAATATTTTAATTATGACAGAATTTGCCGATTTTGTTTGTTGCAATAGAATTATCTTATATTTTGTTACAGACGATAAATAGTTTTTTGAATAAGGTACGAGATTGAGTAGGGAAAACAATGACTAAAAATAGTTTAACTTTGGCAATTGCGACGATTGGGGATAAAGCATGCTTACGGCATGCAGTGCTTAATCAATATCGTTTCGGGAGTGGCAGGGAATACACGCTTCAGCGTAGCAGACTTTCTGTTTTTCTTTTGTATTTGAAAAAATAAAAATCTTTGCAGAAGAGGGCGCATTTCGTTAGTGGAGTGTGTCCTCTTTTGTTTTTAGTAAAGGGTTACTCTTTTTTCTTACGCTATTTACTATTTTTTAATTTTTTATAATAATTTTATATTTATTTTATGTCATTTTTATCGATTTTTTTTAGAATTTTCTGTTTATTTTTTACGATTTTTTAATTTATTTATAATTTTCTATATTTTTTCTTTTTTTCGTGTTTTGTTTTATTTTTATACTTTATGTATGTTTTTTTCTTTATGGTCGGAATAATATTTCCCCATTGTTTTTATATTTTTTATAATGTTCTTTTTTTCGTTATTTTTATATTTTGCGTGTTGTTCTGTTTTTCCGTTTTTCTGTTTTACTGTAGGGCGTTCTCAAAGTGTCGCTCATGCTATACAGTAAACGTATAATAAGCAATGCGATATAGGTATTAGACATCGGCGCGCGCGCGTGGTATAATAAGGGCAAGTTTAAAAAAGCGCTCTGCGGTTTTCTTGCAATGCAAACGCCGCAACCCTGCGGCGGGCAGCTTCGGGACCTTGGGTTGTAAGGGGCGGAGGAATGTGCGCGAGACAGGCGCACCCCCGCGGCGGGCGCGCAAAAAAAGGGAGGAGGAGCATGGACAGGACAGAGAGGACGGAAGAGAAATTCAAAGAGCTTTTCGGCGGCATACCTACGCAAAACGAGGGGGCAGACGCCGAATTTATGCGTATTTTACAGCGGTTTATTTTCGGCGAGGTGAGTTATGTCGGTTCGCTGGACAACCGCATGCGCGAGCTCGTCACGGTGACCGTACTGGGTGTGTATCAAGCATTGCCGCAGTTGAAAGCGCACGTGGCTGCCTGCCTGAACGTGGGGCTCACTCCCTCGGAGGTGCGCGAAACGGTGTATCAGTGCGCCCCGTTCATCGGGTTTCCTAAGACGCTCAATGCCATCGCCGCCATGAACGAAACTTTTTCGGCGCGCGGGATCGCTCTGCCCCTCGAAAGCGCGGAGACGGTGGGGGAAGAGAACAGGTACAAAAAGGGTCTTGCCCTGCAGGCACCCCTGTACGGGGACGAGATCGCAAAGAGGTATACCTGGCTGCCCGCGGAGTTTGCGCAAAGTCTTCCGCAGTGGCTGACCGAACTTTGCTTTGGCGATTTTGCCACAAGGCGCGGACTGGACGGAAAGAGGCGGGAGTTGCTTACCGTCGTCCTGCTCGCTGCACAGGGCGGCGCGGAAATGCAACTGCGCGCGCACGTTGTCGGCGCGCTGAAGGCGGGGAACACGCGGGAAGAGATCGTCTGTGCGCTGGTGCACGCCATGCCGTACATGGGCTTCCCGAGGCTGTTCAACGCTCTGAACTGCTGTAAAGAAGAGTTGGGAAAAGGAGAATAGAGATGCAAGACAAACAATTCGAAAAACAAAATGTATTCGGCAAGGGCAGCGAAAATACCGCCTATGCACAGTATTTTACGGGCAATTCTTACCTCAATCCGCTTACTTCGCCCGCCTGCAAGCCCTTTTTTGCCAATGTCACGTTCGAACCGGGCTGCCGTAACAACTGGCACGTCCACCGCGCGGCAAAGGGCGGCGGACAGCTTCTGCTGTGCGTGGCGGGCAGCGGCTGGTATCAGGAATGGGGAAAACCCGCCCGCAGCCTCGCGCCCGGAGACGTGGTGGAGATCCCCGCAGGCGTCAAACACTGGCACGGCGCAAAAAAGGACAGCTGGTTTTCGCACATTGCCGCAGAATTGCCCGGCGAAGGAACGTCGACTGAGTGGCTGGAGCCCGTCTCCGCACAGGAGTACGACACTTTGGAAAAATGAGGAGGAAGTATGAACGAAGAAAAATTGGTTTTGACAGAAGAATGGGACAAAACGTTTCCGAAAAGCGACAAAGTTGGGCATAAAAAAGTGACCTTTCACAACCGTTACGGCATCACGCTGGCAGCGGATATGTATGTGCCCAAGGGCGTGCGGGGGCCTTTTTCCGCCGTGGCGGTGGCAGGTCCGTTCGGCGCCGTCAAGGAACAGGCGGCGGGGCTGTACGCGCAGACGCTGGCGGAACGGGGCTTCCTTACGGTCGCCTTCGACCCGTCCTATACGGGGGAGAGCGGCGGTCAGCCCCGCTTTGTCGCCTCGCCCGACATCAACACCGAAGATTTTTGTGCGGCAGTGGACTTTTTGTCCGTGCAGAGTGACGTTGACCCGAACCGCATCGGTATTCTCGGGATCTGCGGCTGGGGCGGCATGGCTCTGAATGCGGCGGCGATGGATACGCGCATTAAAGCGACGGTAACGTCCACCATGTACGATATGAGCAGGGTCACCGCCAACGGCTATTTCGATGCGATGGACGAGGATGCCCGCTATCAGCTCAGGCAACAGCTCAACGCACAGCGCACTGCCGATTATCGCTCCGGAAGCTATGCGCTTGCGGGCGGGGTCGCGGACAGTATCCCGGAGGATGCCCCCTTCTTCGTCAAGGATTATTTCGACTATTATAAGACAAAGCGCGGGTATCATCCCCGTTCGCTCAATTCCAACGGCGGCTGGAACGTCACTTCCGCGCTCTCCTTTCTGAACATGCCCATTTTGTCGTATGCGGGGGAGATCAGAAATGCCGTCCTCGTCATCCATGGCGAAAAGGCGCACTCTTGCTATTTCAGCCGCGACGCGTTTGCCAAGCTCAAAGGGGACAACAAACAGCTCCTCATCATCCCCGGCGCCGTTCACACAGACCTGTACGACCGCACGGACATCATTCCCTTTGACAAGATCGTATCCTTTCTGCACACCTATCTGCAATGATCGGCGGGGCAGAGGCGGCCTCCCGTCATCAGACTTGCATTTTCTGTAAAAATGTGGTAAAATGATGTCGATAAAAGCGCCTTTTGCGGCGCCGTTTGGGAGGAAAGGTATGGAAGGCTTGCAAGATGTTCTGTATATTTTTGAGATCTGCGACGGGAACAACACGTATACCCTGCGCGGCAGTATTTACGACGGGGAACTTACCCTCAACGGGTACGACAATATCCCCGGCATCTCCCACGCTTACGGAGATGGGGAAGCGGCATACGTTTACAACTTCGATCGGGAAAACACGCAAAAACTGACGGAGATTTTTCATACGGAAAACTTATTGGAAAGCCTCAAAAAGTTCTTCGGCGGCAAAAAAGCGCTGACGGAGTTCGAAAATTTATGCAGGGAAAACGGCATATATTTTCAGGCGGAAGACATCAATTTAAGGCTTTCCGACCGCCATTTTGTGTTATAAATCTAAAAAATGCAGAAAAAAGTATACAGATATACAAAAATTGTCTGTTTTGCAGAGAAAAAGCTGTTTTTTGTAGGGAATGTCCGCAAAAAACAGCTTTTTTCTGCTTTCAGGTATAATTATTTAAAAAGGGTATTGCACAATCGGTCTGTGTATGTTATAATGCAGATGAAGATAGAAAATATAGAGGAGGGGAATACCGATGTGGAGGGTGCACCTGATATGCTGAAAGCAGAGCAAGTGGCAAAAGTATTTCAGACGAAGTATGAAAGAGTGGATGCGATCCGCAGTTTTTCGTACGAATTTCCCGAGAGAGGCATGGCCTTTGTTTTGGGCAAAAGCGGGTGCGGAAAGAGCACGCTGCTGTCTCTGTTGGGGGGGCTGGATGTCCCCACGTCGGGCAAAATCTATTTTGACGGGAAAGATCTTTCCGAATTTACGCAGGCAGAGCTCGAGCAGTACCGCTCGCAAAGCGTGGGCATGATCTTTCAGTCGGGCAATCTCTTTTCCGATTTAAACGTGCACGAAAATATCTTTTTTTCGGCGGGAGCGAGGACGAAGCGCTGCCTCTGTTGGAACGTCTGGAAATAGGAGAACTGTGCGCGCGCCGCATCAACGAGTTGTCCGGCGGGCAGGCGCAGCGGGTGGCGATCGCGCGCGCTCTCATCCAAAACGTGCGCGTCTTGCTCTGTGACGAGCCGACGGGGAATCTCGATGCGTCGTCGGCGGAGGAAGTGTTCCGCATCTTGCGCGAAATTGCAGAGGAGAGGCTTGTCATCGTCGTCACGCACGACAGGGAGAGCGCCGAAAAATACGGCGACGCGATCATCCGAATGCGCGCGGGCAAGATCGTTTCGGAAACATAAAAAGGCAGGACAGGGGGCGCGCAGACGGGCGTCCCCTGTTTTTTAGGAGACAAGATGGAAAAAAGGATGTATTCGCAGGCAGCGAAAGTCTGTTTTCGCAGTGTTTTTCATAAAAAATGGCGCACGTCGATCTCCTTTGTTCTGGCGGCGTTGCTTTCGGTTTGTATCTACATCTTATTTTTGGCGGCAGGGGCGTCTCCTGTTCGCAGCATTATGGATTTTTGTTATACATATGCAGACTCTTTAAACTATATATCGCTTACACATTATACGTATGATTGTCCCTACGATTCAAAAATGCCGAAGGTTCCGCAGGCATATGCCGAGATAAAAGAATTTTCGGACGTTTTGACATCATTTTCCGGCACTTATTTTGACATGAACGACGAAAAGATCGCCGAATGGGGCTGGGTAAAGGACGAGACGTGTTTGCCGCTGTCAGAGGATACGTTTTATTATAAATCAAGCGGAGGCAATCCTGCTTTTTCCTACAGTCGTTATGTGCTTATCCCTGATTCAGAGGGCTCAACGGTCTCTTATTACTACCGAACGGACAGCTATGATATAGATGAGTATGACGCAAGGTATATGCTGCCCTGTCCTTCGGAAGATCTGTATACGATGGACGTCGTGGTCGTGGACGGGGAGGAGATCCCCATCGGAGAATACCTCAAACAGACGCAAAAGCAACTGACTGATCTGGTCGGGTACAAAATAAAGCTGTATAGCGTATTCCTTGAACAATATGCGCAAGACGCGCTCTTTTTGCTGCAAGTGCAAAGTTCAATTGATGAAAGCGGACTGCATCATTGCTTTAAGAGCGAACAGGCGTTGTTGGAAGCAAAGGCAAAGGTGCCCGTCCTCACGTTCGGGGGGATCGTGCGAAGCCGAACGGAAGACGAGCAACAGGAGGCAACAAATTTTTCCGGTTATCTCCTGTCTGAGGAAAGGACGGACACGCCGCAGTTGATCTCCCGTGCGATGTTGGTGACATACGTAGCGATAAACGGAAAAGAGGACGTGCAAACGGTAGAAAAGATCGTGCGTATTTTGCAAAACGATGAAGAATGCATAGGCGTGGTAGACTGGAAAGAAGGCACTGCTTTTGATGAGGATGTAAAATATTCTGAAACGGGCGGGAACATAAAAAGTCGCATGGAAGAGCGCGAGAAAGAGATTGATAATTTGAAAGTTTCGGCAATACTGATCTGTATCGTGCTTTCGATTTTGTATCTGATCTTGACGAGTCAGATGTTTTTCAGCGCCTTTGCGACGCGTCGCCGAGACTTTGCACTGATGCGCGCGATGGGGGTGCCGCGGAAAAAGATCTTTTTGTATTGTCTCGTCCTCGTGGGGATCTTGTCCGCCGTCAGTTTTGTAGTGGGCGCCGCGGCGTCCTACCCGATCCCCGGGCTGCTAAATACATGGACGGGGTTTGTGTTCGGAGGCTGTCAGGTAAGGCTGTTTATTGCAACGGGATGGGAATATCTGTATCTGTTCCTCTATGTTGTGGGGATGGCTCTGCCTCTTGCAGGGCTCTGCGCGCGGAACGCGTACGATAAAAAGCTGACGGAACGGCTGCGGGAGGAATGAGAGATGCTCGAGCTGAAAAAGATACGCAAAGTGTATCGCAATGCAGAAAAGACGGAGGCGCTGCGGGGCATCGATCTGGTCCTTCCCGACCGCGGGCTTGTGTTTATATTGGGCAAGAGCGGATGCGGCAAGACCACTCTTCTCAATATCATCGGCGGGTTGGACAGTCCCACGGAAGGGGCGATCTTTTACAACGACGCAGCGTTGCCCCGACCTAAAAAATGGTTGCAAAAAGTGGGGTACGTGTTTCAAAATATTTACCTTTTTCCCTTTTTGACGGCGGAAGAAAACATCGCTGCGGCGCAGGCGTTTGCAAGAAAAAACGAGGCGGAACCCGCCGAGTATCTGCGCGCCGTAGAAATGGAAGAGGCGCAAAAGAGAAAGGCGCGCCTGCTTTCCGGAGGCGAACAACAGCGCGTGGCGATCGCGCGTATGCTGGCAAAGGACGCCTCCATCGTGCTTGCGGACGAACCGACAGGATCTTTGGACGAGGAGAGCGCAGAGCGCGTGTTCCGCATCCTGCAGGAGATCGCAAAGGATAGGCTTGTCGTCGTCGTCACGCACGACGAAGAGAGCGCGTGTGCCTATGCCGAACGGCTGATCCGTATGGAAGACGGGAAGATCATATCGGACGAGACGCGCGCAGCGCCCGCGCGGGAGGCACCCGTCCTCAGACGGCAGAAAGGAGCGCCGCCCAAGGGACATTCGTTTGCGTTTGCCATGGCGCAGATCGGCAGGAATAAATTCAAGAGCGCGCTGTATTGTATCGGGCTGGCGATCATCCTCATGTTGGCGTTCCTGTTCCCGACGGCGTATGACATCGACGTGGCTGCCGTCACCTGGAATTTCTGGCAAAAGGACAAGGCGGAGTGGGCAGAGATCGCCAACCAATACTCACGGGATAAAAAGTATAACGGACAAGTGTTTGTTCGGGAAGAATATTCTTACCTGAAAGCCAATTCCGAGGGCTTTTATTCGGGCGTCTGTATCTTGTACGGCGGCAGCGTCATCGAACAGGCGTGCGGTGCGTGCGAGTCGTATGCAGAACTGGGCCTTACCATACTTTCGGGCGAGGCGAACGGCGACGTACTGGTCAGCGACGCGTATGCGCTGAAACACGGCGTCAGCGTGGGGGACACCGTCGAGTTGTTCGACGCTTCCCCTGACCCAGAAAACATGGGGATCCTGGAGGGCGTCGTGGGCGGCATCGTGGATACATCCGTATTCGAAGACAGGGGCGCTTCCATCTTTCCCGACATTCTCACCACGGAGGACTACCTCGCGCGCAACGGGTATATCGTCGACGTCCACTGGGCGCCCTCGCGTTGGGTGATCTTTTACGGAAGCATCGGCGAGGAGGACTTTTACCATATTCTGCGCGATTTCCCCGCCGAGATCACGCAGATCAAGTACTGTTCCGCTTTCAGGGCGGATACGGGCGTGACCATCGCGCAGGAGATCGAAAACGGGCTGCTCGCGGTGCGCTCTCTGCTGATGATGGTGGGCATTATCGCCGCCGCGGTGATGGTGGGATTCACCGTTCTGTTTGTTTCCCTGTCCGTCACGGACAACAAGAAGGAAACGGGGGTACTGAAGACATTGGGGGCGAGGACTTGGGATCTCGTCAAGATCTTTGTCTGTCAGTTTTTGTTGTTGTATGCGGTTGCCGTGGCGCTGGGGTTACTGCTGTTCTGGGGCGCTACGGCCCTTCTGACCCAACAGCTCATCGAATATAAGGAGGTGCTCGGCCAGGGCGTCGTCTATTTCGGCGTCAACATCTGGCATCTGGCAGCGCTCGGCGCCGCGACAGGGGTAGAGATCTTTGCCGTTTTCCTGCCACTGGTGCGATTGCACAGGCAGCCGCTGAATACTCTGATGCGCAGTTTGTAAAGAGTTTTTTTCTGTTTGTAAAGAGATTTTTCCCTGCTGCGGGCGGGGCGACATTTGTCGCCCCGCCCGCTTTTTTTAAGGTAGAAAAATTTTCATTTATATCGGATATCCTTCATATTTTGCTGCATAAGATTTGACAGAAAAAGCGGCAAGTGATAAAATGTTAATTGTTTATAATAACATTGTGAAATTTCAGAGAAATTCTGTTCTTTTTTTGCTCCGTCGGCGGAGGGAAAGGGGCGGCTTTTGCAGTGTTTGCGGAAAAAAGAGGGTAAGGAGGCGGACAGATGGAAGTGTTATGGTGGAGCCTGCTCGCGCTTGCGGCGGTCTTGTTTGTCGTGATGCACGCCGTGGCTTTTCCCCTGTTGTTTTTCAGGGTCAATTTCGAGGCGCCCGCCGTCGGCAGGGGAGTGCGCGTCGTTGCCGAGCCGGACGGGGCGAGCATCGTCTACGAACCGGAAGCGGGCATCCGCAAGTATGTGTACCAGTACATCGTTTCCGAGCGGGGAGGCAAAAAGCGGCTGATCCTGCGCATCGACGACCGTTTGCGCTATCTCTCTTTTGATGTCGCTCTTTACGGCGCCGACAACAAAGTGTTCCGCCTGCTCAGGGTGGAGCAGATCGTCACCCGCAGCGGCTATACCGACGAGATCGAGCTCCCGGGCGATCCTGCCTACGTCACGTTGTATCTCAACGCCGCGGACGATCAAAAATTTAAAAACCCCCTGCGCGGCAAGGTTTCGGGTAAAAAATGGGCGGCGTTTCTCCTGTGTGCGCTGGCAACGGAGTTCATCTGCGTGTTTCTCGGCAAACTGTGCCTCGCAAAGCTTTTCGGCGGGGTTTTTTGGGAAAGCATCGTCTTTTCGTCTTCGGGCAACATCCTCACCGCATTGCTGTGCGTCATGGTGGTTGCCGTCAATGCTCTGATCATGCTGGTGTATGTCAGGTGCAAGGTGGTCAGAAGGAGCCGCAGGGGATAAACGTATGCAGAAAAAACGTGTGACAGCCAAGGGGAAATATTTGCATGCCCACAACGTGGGCGCCGTCACGGTAGACAGCTATGTGGTGGTGAAGGAAGGGGAGGACCGCTTTCTCCTCCTCAAGCTGCGCAACGGCCGCGAAGAGCCGTTCGACGCCCTCACGCTGAAGGTGACGCAATACAGCGCCGAGGGCGCCGTGCTCTCTTCCGAGCGATATCGCTACGGCAGCGAGGTCGGGGCGGAAAACGGGCTTTTTGTGCTTGCGGACAAGATCCCGCTCCGCAGGGACTGCGCCGATTTTCGGGTGAGCGTGCTCAGTGTCCGCTACGGAAAATACGCCTACAACAAGTACAGGGGCGGCGTGTGCGTCGAGTACGTTCCCGAAGGGGAGGATAAGCCCTTCGACGTCACGGGAAAAGAGCGCGGGATGAAGGGGAAAAAGGTGCGCGTGACCCCTTTCAGGGTCAAGGTATCCGTCCTCATCTGCCTGTTTGCGCTGCTGTTGGCGGCGTGCGTCTGCGCGCTGGGCTTTTACGGCGTCGAGCGCTATACGGAGACCGCCACGGGCTTTTTGTGCGATGGGGTGGAGTACTCCTTTATCAACGGCGACAAGAGTGCCCAAGGCACGCTGTCCGTCACGGGCTATCGCGGCAGCAACAATAAGGTGCGCATCCCGCAGCGGGTCGGCGGCTACAGGGTCGTGCGCGTGGGCGATGGCGCGTTCAACGGCAACACACAGCTGACGGAGATATCTTTCGACGAGGAAGTGAGCATCGGTGCGGACGCCTTTTATAACTGTCATCAGCTTTCGGAGGTCAATTTCGAAAAGGTCATCAGCATCGGGGCCGACGCATTTTGCAACACGGGCGTTTCGGAAGTCAATTCTTCCGCGCTGACATACGTGGGGGCGAGGGCGTTTCAGAACTGCAATTCTCTCCGCTCCGTGTACATCGGCGGCGAGGGCGCGTCCCTGTATCTGGGCGATAACGCCTTTGTCTTCTGTAACGAGCTGGAAACGGTGCGGATCGAAAAACAGACCGATTATGCGCAGCTTTACGGCCTCTTTTCCGACTGTTATTCTCTGCGCAGCCTTTCTCTGTACAACTGCGGCGACAAGGAAGAGCGCGGCATCCGTCTTTCAGACCTGTTCGGCGGTACGCAGGCGGAACTGCAATCTCTTTCCGTCGGGACCATCGGCGAGCTCGGCGACGAGTTTTGCAGAGGGTTCCAATTCCTCTCCGAAGTTTCGATCGGGAGCATAGAGAACGGAAGGGTGGGGGCAAGCGCCTTTGCCGACTGTGTCCGCCTCTCGCAGCTCGACCTGCCCGATAACATCGCGGAGGTCGGCGACTATGCGTTTTATCGCACGCAGATCTCCTCATTTGAGAGCGATTCCCTGCAATATCTCGGGACATCGGCGTTTGAGGAGTGCGAATCCCTCCGCAGCGTCGACCTTTCGGAAAGCGATTCGCTGGGATACATCAGTTACCGCGCTTTCTATTGGTGCAGGAGACTTTCGGAGGTGTCCCTGCCCGCTTCACTGACGGAGATCGGGGACAATGCCTTTGAGGATTGTGCACAGCTGACCTCGCTGCAGCTGCCCGCAAAGATCTCTTACATCGGCAGCTATGCCTTTTCCAATTGTTCTTCCCTGCGGGAGATGACCCTGCCGGAAAGCGTTGCATCCGCAGGCTTCGGCATTTTCAGCGGCTGCAATGCCATGGAAAAACTCACCGCTCCCTTTGCGAGCACGTACAACGCCTTTCCTTTCCTTGCATACCTGTTCGGCGGGGGCAGCTATACGGACAGCTACGTCGTGCCTGCCTCGCTGCGGGAGGTGCGCGTGACGGGCACGGGTGCTCTGAACGAGGGCGTTTTCTACGATTGCTTCAATCTGAGGGAGATACAGCTCCCCGAGGGGCTTTTGCTCATCGGCCGCAGCGCGTTTTGCGGCTGTTCGCAGCTGAAAAGCATCCAAATCCCCGATAGCGTCCTTTCCGTCGGGGAGTATGCGTTCGCAAACTGCAACCAGCTTTCCTCGCTCGGCATTTCGCAGGCAGTCTCTTTCATCGGGGAGTATGCCTTTGCCGAATGTGCCTCGCTCACCTCGCTGACCTTGCCTGACAGCGTAAAGGAAGTGGGCAGGGGCGCACTCAGCGGCTGCAGTTCCCTTACCTCTCTCACCGCTCCCTTTGTCGGGCACAGCCGCTACGAGGAGGGCTACCTCGCCTATCTGTTCGGCGGGTACGGCTATTATGACAGCTATTGTATTCCTTTCTCGCTGAGCGAAGTCCGCCTGACGGACAGTTCCGTTTTGGCGGAGGGCGCTTTTTACAACTGTCAGGGGCTTATCAGCGCAGAACTCCCCGAAAAGATGACGAACATCGGGAACAGCGCCTTCCAGTCCTGCCCGCACCTCTCGCTCGTGACCTTCCCCAACGGGCTCGCTTACATAGGGGAGTATACCTTTTCCGATTGCATCTCGCTCACCTCGCTGACCTTGCCGAACAGCGTGCAGCAAGTGGGCAGGGGCGCGTTCAGCGGCTGCAATTCCCTCGTATCTTTCACCGCTCCTTTTGTGGGGAACAGCCGCACGTCGGAAAATTATCTTTCCTATCTGTTCGGCTCGTACAGCTATTACGACAGCTATATGGTCCCCAGATCGGAAGAGC
>CALVHV010000068.1 GCA_944328845.1 uncultured Clostridia bacterium
CACCTTCGGTTTTTCGCTGTTGGTGCTGGAGATCGCGATCGGCAGAAAGACGGGCAAAAGCGTCATCGGCGCGTTCAAGGACCTGAATCAAAAATTCAAGTGGTTCGGATTTTTCTGCATTGTCGTTCCCATCATCATCGTGCCCTATTACAGCGTGATCGGCGGCTGGGTGCTCAAGTATATGTGGGCGTTCCTCATCGGGGACACGCAGGCTTTTGCCTCCGAATCGACGGCGGCTTCTTACTTCACTTCCTTTACGGGCGGCACGTGGGAGCCGATCCTGTTTTTCCTCATCTTCGCGGTGGCTACGGTGCTCGTCGTCGTGTTCGGCGTGCAGAAGGGGATCGAGCGCGTCAGCAAGATCCTGATGCCCCTTTTGGCGATCCTCGCCCTCTTCCTCACCGTGTATGCGATGTGCCAGCCCGGCGCGCTGGAAGGCGTTAAAAAGCTGTTTGTGCCCGATTTTGCGGATTTCCGTGCGGAAACGTTGCTGGCGGCGCTGGGGCAGCTGTTCTATTCCATGTCCCTCGCCATGTGCATCATGATCACGTACGGCTCGTATATGAAGAAGAGCGCGGATATCCAGAAATGCGGCAGGCAGATCTCCATCTGCGATACGTTGTTTGCCATCCTCGCGGCGCTCATCATCATTCCGTCCATTTACTCGGTGACGGGCGGCGGCGCAGCGGCTGAGGAGGCCATGGGTTCCTCCGGCCCTTCTCTCATGTTTATCGTCCTGCCTCAGGTGTTCAACGGGATGTTCGCAGGCAGGGTGATCGGCGTTGTCTTCTTTGTGCTCGTTATTTTTGCGGCGTTGACCTCTTCCATTTCGCTGGCGGAAGCCATCGTTGCCGTTCTGCGCGAAAATCTGCACCTGCGCCGCCTGACGGCGTGTGCCATCGTGTTCGGCACGATGTTTGTTTTGGGTATCCTCTGTTCGCTCGGGTTCGGCCCGCTGAGCATGATCTCCGTCGCAGGCAAGGGGATTCTGGATATGTTCGACTACCTGTCCAACAGCATCCTCATGCCGATCGTGGCAATCGGTACCTGCGTCATCGCGGGGTACTTTACGGATACGAACAGTCTGATGGACGAGATCGGCATGCGCAGAAAGGGTTATCGCATGTACTATAAGATCATGATCCGTTACGTAGGCCCTCTTTGCATGGCGGCCATTCTCATCAGCGGATTGTTCCTTTCCCTGTAACCGTACGGGCGCGCAGAAAGCGCGCCCGTTTTGTTTTGCATGGCCCCGTCCGCGGCGCAGTTTTGTGCCGCGGACGGGTCTTTTGATCTGCGGGGAAAACGCATATTTTTTTTCGGAATGAGCAAAAATAAAGGGCATGAAGAAGAAAATCATGCCCGCGCACGAATTTAAAACGCGCGACGAGAGGGAAAGCTGTATTCCCGCCTTTTCGGGGAAGGAGGAGCGCTGAATGTCCGTCCGCAAGCAGGGCGCCGCGCCCGTGCAAAATATCAACGAAAATTATCTGGCATACGTGCGCTCTTTTGCGCCGCCCACAAAGCATCTGCACAACTGTCTTCGCGCTTTTACCGTGGGCGGGCTGATCTGCTGTATCGGGCAGTTTATCCGCGTTTTCCTGGAGACCGTGCTCGCCCTTTCCGGCGACGAGCTGGCAGGGACGACTTCGATGGTCCTCATCTTTCTGGGCTGCCTGCTGACGGGCCTGGGGGTATACGACAGGATCGGCAAAGCGGCTGGGGCGGGTTCCATTGTGCCCATCACGGGATTTGCCAACAGCGTGTGTTCCCCCGCGCTGGAATTCAAGACGGAGGGGCTCATCACGGGGCTCGCCGCCAAGATGTTTGTGGTCGCGGGGCCTATCATTGTGTACGGCGTCCTTTCGGGAACCGCCGTCGGCATTCTGTACTTTTTGCTGAATTTGTAAAGATACACCGCCCGACCCTGCCCGACGGCTTTTCCTTCCTGCGGTTGGCCGCGGGGAGGGGGGGCGCTTTGCGTGTCGGACAGGGAGAACGGCACGGACGAAAAGGGCACGGAAAAAGCACGGACAAAAAGGACACTGATAAAAAAGGGTTGGGGCGCCGCAAATGCGGCGCCCCAACCCTTTGTAATTCCAATCCTTTTCTTTGTAAGCATGTTCCTTGCAACAGAAAAAACGGCGTTTGAAAGAGTCAGGCTCTCTTTTAGTAAGATTCTTTCTTGTGGCAGAAAAACAGCGTTTGAAAGGCTCAAACCTCTTTTAGTAAGCTTTTTCTTGTAAGAGCAAAAAATGGCGCCCGAAGAGCCGAATGCTCTTCGGGCGCCATAAAAAGACGGGATCTTTCAGGCAAGAACGTCCTGCATGTCGTATTTTCCCGCAGGTTTTCCGCACATGAATTTGGCGGCTTTCAGGGCGCCTGCCGCAAATACCTTTTTGCTGCGCGCGCTGTGGGAGAGGGTCACGATCTCATCCTCGCCCGCAAACATGACTTCGTGTTCGCCGACGATGGTGCCGCCGCGCACCGCATGGATGCCTACTTCCGCGCTCTTGCGCGCGCCCACCATTCCCTGGCGCCCGTACACGTACTCTTTGGCGCCGCCGAACGCCTCGTTCACGCTCTCGGCAAGCATGAACGCTGTGCCGGAGGGGGCGTCCTTTTTCAGGTTGTGGTGCCGTTCGATGATCTCCACGTCGAACGCCTCTCCCAGTGTTTCCGCCGCCTGCTTGACCAGTTTTTGCAGGAGGTTGACGCCCACGGAAAGGTTCGCCGTCTTAAAGAGGGGGATCGTCTTTGCCGCCTCGCCGATCTTTGCCAGCTGGTCGGAGGTATACCCCGTCGCGCAGAGCACCAGTGCACAGCCGCTTTTTTTGGCAAAGGCGAGGAGGTTGTCCAGGTTCGCCGCGCTGGAAAAGTCGATGACGGCATCGATCTTTTGCGTCACTTTGTCAAAGCTGTCGTATACGGGCACGCCGCAGAGTTCGCCTTCTTTGAGGTCTACGCCTGCCGCGCAGGCGATCTGTGCGTCCGCCTGTGCCAGTTCGAGCACGTTTCTGCCCATGTGCCCGAAAATGCCGCTGATTAAAATATTGACCATGATTTCTCCTTTTTTTGTAAGAGCCCTCGCCAAAGGTGAGGGCTCTGTGTTTATGCGGTAACTTTCAGCCCGAATTCGAGCAATGCCTTGCGCAGGGCTTCCCTGTGCGCGGGTTCCATTTCGGTGAGGGGAGCGCGCGGTGCGCCGCCTTCCAGGCCGATCATGTCCGCCGCCGCCTTGGCAGGGATGGGGTTGACCTCGGTAAAGAGGTTGTCGATGACGGGCAGCATCTTGTCCTGGATGGCGTTTGCCGCCGCCAGATCTCCCGCCTTGACGAAGTTGTAAAGTTGTTTGGTCTCTTTAGGCAGGATGTTGGAGGACACGGAGATGAGTCCCGCCCCGCCGATGGCGAGGATGGGCAGGTTGAGGTGGTCGTCGCCCGAATAAAGGTCGCATTTGCCGCGGATCATGCGCGCGGTGGTAACGATCTGTTCCATGTTCCCGCACGCTTCCTTGATGCCAGCGATGTTTTCGATCTCGGCGATCTTTTTCATCGTTGCGGGCAGGATGTTCACGCCCGTACGCGGGGGTACGTTATAGCAGATGATGGGCAGATCCACCGCCGAAGCGATGGCCTTGTAGTACTCGTACAGCCCGTTCTGCGTGCATTTGTTGTAGTAGGGGGTCACGGCGAGAAGTCCGTCCGCACCCATCTTCTGTGCCAGTTTGCTCGCTTCTACCGCGTGCGCGGTGCAGTTGGAGCCTGTGCCGAACACGATCTTGGCGCGCCCCGCGATCTTCTGTACGGAGTACTCCATCAGCGAGATCTTTTCCTGTTCCGTCATGGTGGCGGGTTCGCCCGTCGTTCCGAGGATGACGAGCATGTCCGTGCCGTTTTCGATCTGGAAATCGATCATCCGCCCGAACGCTTCGAAGTTGATTTTACCTTCTTTTGTGAACGGCGTGATCATCGCCGTCGCACTGCCGTTGAAGAAATTTAACATGAATGTTTTCCCCTGAAATGTATTTTAAAGGGGGCTAAAGCCCGTTTTCAGTCCAGATATCCCTTTGCTGCCAGCAATTCCGCCATCAGCACCGCGCCGCCCGCGGCGCCGCGCAGGGTGTTGTGGGAGAGGCATACAAACTTATAATCGAAGAGAATGTCCTCGCGCAATCTGCCCACCGAAACGGCCATGCCGTTTTCCAGCATGCGGTCGAGTTTCGCCTGCGGGCGGTTGTCCTCTTCAAAGTAATGTAAAAAGTGCTTGGGTGCGGAGGGGAGTCCCAGCTTCTGCGGCTCGCCCGAAAAGTCTTCCCACGCTTTCAGGATCTCTTCCTTGGAAGGTTTTTTGTCAAAGGAAACGAACACTGCCGCCGTGTGCCCGTCCGAAACGGGAACGCGCAGGCACTGCGCCGTGATGACGGGGGAAGATGTGTTGACGATCTCGCCGTCTTTCACTTGGCCCCAGATCTTGAGCGGCTCGCGCTCGGATTTTTCTTCCTCGCCGCCGATGTAGGGGATAATGTTGTCGAGGATCTCGGGCATGCGGTCGAAGGTTTTGCCTGCGCCGCTGATCGCCTGATAGGTGGAGACGGCCACTTTGGAAACGCCGTACTTCATCAGGGGATGCAGGGCGGGAACGTACGACTGCAGCGAGCAGTTGCTCTTGACGGCGATAAAGCCGCGGCGGGTGCCCAGGCGCTTTCTCTGTGCGGGGATCACTTCCGCGTGGTCGGGGTTGATCTCGGGGATGATCATGGGCACGTCGGGGGTAAAGCGGTGCGCGGAATTGTTGGAAATGACGGGGATCTCCGCCTTTGCGTACCTTTCTTCCAACGCCTTGATCTCTTCTTTTTTCATGTTGACGGCGCAGAAGACGAAATCCGCGAGCTCGCCGATCTTATCGATGTCTTTTTCCGCGTCCAGGACCACCATGTCCGCCATTTTTTCGGGAATGGGGCAGGTCATCGCCCATCTGCCCGCCACCGCGTCGCGGTACTTTTTGCCCGCGGAAGAGGGGGAAGCCGCCAGGGCGGTCACATGGAACCAGGGATGGTTCTCCAAAAGCAGGCAAAAGCGCTGTCCCACCATGCCGGTCGCGCCGATGATGGCCACGTTGTACTCTTTCATTTTCGTATAAACTCCTGATAAAAAATTTTTTCTCGTTTTTCGCCGCGAATAAAAAGACGGCGGTGCAATGTACACCGCCGCCAGACTTTTTCTCCGAATATGCCGTACGCCCGCAGGGCGTTCGGTTGGGGCAAATAGTTCTCCACGTCGGTGACAGTCGCACAGGTATTGACCCGTACGCCCAGCAGACAGGGGACCGGTCCCGCCCTGCGCTTCGGCGGGGATGCCCTTTTCTTCCGCCAAAAATCCCGGTTTTTGTGCGGCGGAAGTACTCTTGCTCGCCCGCTCCTCTATTTCGCACGGACATTGTAGCATATCCGTCCGTAAAAGTCAAAGAAAAAAGGGCGGCAAATTTTTCTTTCTGCGGCGGGGGCAGTGCTTCCGCGCAAATGTTTTTAAAAAATTTCAGAAGCGGCGGTATTTTAATTGAAATATTTCCGCTTTTGTAGTACAATATTCGGGAACATCCGTACAACTTTGCGGATGGCACCAAACGGAGGTAAAAATGGCACAGCAAGGCGAAAAGAAAGGCTTTATTGCCCGCATGCTCGAAGGAAAGGAGCGCGACGAGGAATACGCGAGGAGTACTCTCCCTTCCAGCCGTTGGGGGCTTTTTTGGGATATTTTCAAGGGCAGGTTTTCCAAACTCATCATCGTCAATCTGCTCATGCTTCTGTTTTTTATTCCGCTGATCGCGGTCGGGTTCTTCATGTATATGTCGACCACGACGATGGGGATGATGTATCCCTTCTCCAGCGGCTTGCTCATCGGGTTCCCTGCATATCCCAACATGATGGGCGCGGCGGAGCAGATCAACCTTTCTTCAACGGGCACCTTCGGCGCGATCATGATCGTCGCCGCCCTCATCGCGGCTGTGGGTATTTCGGGCGGCATGTACGTCATCCGCAACATGGTCTGGACGGAGGGCATCTTCGTCGCCAACGACTTCTGGCGCGGCGTCAAGATCAACATCGTCATCGTGCTGCAGTCCACGCTGTTCTACGCCGTCTGCCTGTACGCCTTTACCATGTCCATTAAGTTTTCCGAGTACATCATCGCTTCGGGCACGGGCAGCAGCGTCTGGATGGGCATTTCTATGGCGGTTTCGTATGTCGCCATCGCCATCGTCACCATGATGTATTTTTGGATGCTGTCCATGGGCGGGAGCTACAAGCTCAAATTTTTCCAGCTCCTCAAAAATTCTTTCCTGATGACCTTCGGGCTCATCTTCCAGAACATTTTCTTTGTCGTGCTGATGGCGATCCCCGTCATCCTCATCCTGTTGGGTTCCATCTTCCAGATGATCGGGATCATCATCATGATCCTGTTCGGCATCTCGTATATGCTTCTTGTCTGGCTGGACTATTCGCAGTGGGCGTTCGACAAATTCTTCGAATCCAAGCGCGAGGGCGGCAAGGTCAACCGCGGTATCTATGCCAAAGTGGGCAAGGGCGGCGCGCAGAGCAAGGCGGTGCAGGAGTATGAAGCAAACCTGCAGGCGGCGATGAACGTCAAGTCCGACCTCTCTTCCCGTCCCATCAAGCCCATTACGGACGATCTCAAGGTGTACGAGCTTCCCGATTCCTTCTCCCGCGACGATCTGAAAAAACTGCGCGAATCCAAGGAGCGTATCATCGAGGATACCGAAAAGTACGCGGAAGAGCATAAGAACGACGAAAAATACGTCACTTACAATGCCCAGTTCGAAAAGCCCGAGGAAGAAGAGGACAAGAAGGACAAAAAGGGCAAAAAGGACAAGAAAGGCTCCGCCAAGGACGGAGAGAACAAATGACGGACGCGTACTCATCGCTTGCCGATTGGTTCGAATATCTGAATGAAGACTGCGACTATGAAAAATGGTCGCAGTACTTGTATGAGCGGCTGCGCTCTCTCGGCGTCACGAGCGGCAGGGGGCTGGACATCGGCTGCGGCAGCGGCGCGTTCACGCGCGCGTTTGCGGCGTTCGGATTCGACATGACAGGCTACGATTCCAGCGAGCAGATGCTGCAGAAGGCGGAGCGGCTGGGTGCGGGCGGCAAGGTGCGATACGTCCTCTCGGACGCGCGCAAGCTGCGCGTGGCGGGCGGCAGGGCGGATTTTGCCCTGTGCGTCAACGACTGCCTCAATTACATCCCCCCGCAGGACGTCCCCGCGTTTTTTGCACGGACGGCGAACTGCCTGCGCAAGGGCGGCGCCTTTTTGTTCGACGTCTCCTCGCCGTATAAGCTGCGCGAGATCGTCGGCAGCAATGTCTTTTGCGAGGACAGGGAAGAGGTGGCGTACCTTTGGTTCAACCAGTGCAAAGAGGACAGGGTAGAGATGGACATCACCCTCTTTGTCAAGGGTACGGACGGGCGGTTCGACCGCTCGGACGAGCATCATACGCAATATATCCACGAGGGCGACTTCCTGGCGGACGCGGCGGAAAAAGCAGGTTTCCGCGTGTGCTCGCGCGAAGGCGCTTTCGGCGAAGCGGCGGACAGGACCCGCCTGAATTTTTTGTGTGTCCGATCGTAAAAGAAGGGGACGTCCTTTTGTTTTCGCGGCGATCGGTACGGGAGCAGATCATGACTGAAAAGAAAGATAAGATCGTACGAGGACTCATCTGCGGCGGGGAAGTTTCCGTCGCTGTGGCAGACACGACGCAGCTCGTCAATGAAGCCATCCGCATCCACGGCCTTTCCGCCCTCTCGGCGGCGGCTTTGGGCAGAACGCTGACGGCGGCGGCGTATCTTTGTTCTTCGCTGAAAGAGGACAGCGGCGCGCTGTCCGTCTCTGTCAAGGGAGACGGCGTGGGCGGCAGTATTTATGTCAGCGGCGACAAGGCGCTGCATATGCGCGGTTACATAGAAAATCCGCAGGCACAGCTTCCCCCCAATGCGCTCGGCAAGCTGGACGTGGGCGGCTGCGTCGGCAAAAACGGTACACTCACGGTGGTGCGGGACGACGGGCAGAACGTGCCTTTCGTGGGCACGACGCCGCTGGTGAGCGGCGAGATCGGCGAAGATTTTGCCGCCTATTTCGCGTACAGCGAACAGCTCCCCACGGCGCTCGCGGTGGGGGTAAAGATCGGCACGGACGGCACCTGCCTGGGCGCAGGCGGCGTGTTTTTGCAGCCCATGCCGGGCGCGAGCGAGGAGAGCCTTCGTTTCGTAGAGGAGAACATCGCAAAATTCGGCGCCGTCAGTTCGATCTTGCAGGAAAAGACCGCGGAACAACTGCTTTCCGAATATTTCGGAGAGGTACAATTTTACACTCTTTTTCCCGTATATAAGTGCAACTGCAGCAGAAATTATATAGAGGGAGTGCTTGCCGCACTGGGGGAGAAAGAGCTGCGAGAGACGATTTCCGAGCAGGGGAAGATCGAGGTGCATTGCCATTACTGCAACACCGATTACACGTTTACCCCGCAGGACGTGGAGGAGATCGTCCGCCGCGGCAGGAGCAAATGAGAGGTCTACTATGGAACAAAAAACCATTCGTTTTGATCTGAGCGCAGACAGGCTGCTCGATCTTGCGGACGCAAAGCTGGACGAGGGGGATCATCTCGGCGCCCTTCGTCTTATCCATAAATCGCTGGAACTGTACGGCCCCGCCGCGGACGAATATGCCGCCCTCGCCGATACGTACGAAGAGATGGAGCTGTTCGAACTTTCCGCCGCCGCGTGGTTCCAATACCTGGACGTGTGCGCGGAAGAGGAGGCTGTGGACGGGTACGAAGGGCTATCCGCCTGTTTTTACAACCTCGGCAACGAGGGGCTGGCTTCCTATTATTATAAAAAAATGCTGGCGGATAAGTACGTCACGCCCGAAAACAATTTGGAAATGGGCGAACTGTTCGAACAGGCGGCGGTGCGCCCTTCTCCGCGCATGCGCATTTCCTGGCCGCCCGAGCGCGCGGACTATTCGCAGGAACTGGACGCGGGGCTGCGCCTTCTGCGCAAGGGAGATTATGCCGCTGCGGAAAAGGAATTTTTAAAGGTCCATCCCGATTCTTCTTATTATGCGGAGGCGTGCAACTATCTTGCCGTCTGCTATCTGCTTGCGGGGAAATCGGACAGGGCGGAGGAGTGCTGTCTCACCGCGCTGAAGGAAAAGCCGGACAACGTGCAGACTCTCTCCACGTACGCGGCGGTGCTGTCCGAACAGGACAGAAAGGACGAGAGCGCGCGCGTCGCGCTCAGACTGTCCACTCTCCCCGCGGAAGAGCCGGACGAACTGTACAAGATCGCCACCGTCTGCTGCGAAAACGGGCTGTACGAGGCGGCGTTCGAAAAATTTTCCAAGCTGGAAAAGATCGTCGGATACGACAGGACGATGCTGTATTTCAAGGGGGTGGCGGCGTTCCGCTGCGGCAAGGTGAAAGAATGTCTCGCTGCTTTCGGAAAGCTTTTGGATATCCGCCCCAATGCGGCGGTGGTGCGCTATTATTTTCGGGAAGTGCGCCGTTTCGCCGAGGAAGGGGGCGAGCCGCCCGAAACGAATTTTTTCTGCCACGTACCCGAAAAAGAGCGCGAAAAGCGCATCGCGCTGCTCAAAGAACTGGATAAGATGCGCCCCGCCGAGGCGCGCGCCTATTTCCGTGAGGACGGGGATGCGGGCGAATTGCTCGAATGGTGCTTCGACGAGTCGGACGGGCGCGAATTCGAACTGCAGATGCTTGCGGTGAGCGTCGCCCTGCGCGCGGGGCAGGAGTGGTTCGTCAGCGAACTGCTGCTCGATCCCGACGTCAACGATCTGGTCAAGGTAGAGACGGTGCATCGCCTCTGCCGCAGGAACAAGGGGCTGGAATTCGGTGCGGTCATCGCCAATATCTACAGGAAATGCGCCTTCGACAGGCTGGAAGTGGGCAGGGAAAAGCACGCAAAATTCGTGGATGCGTATGCGCTCTGCTTCGCGCGGTTCTCCCTGCTGGGGGACGCGGACGCCGAGCATTTCCGCCTTGCGGCGCAGACGGTGTACGGGGCGCTGGAAGAAGCGGGCAAACTCGATCTGGTCAAGGACGTGGAGAGTCTTGCCTGCGCCGTCTTTTTCACCGCCGTCGGCGGCGCGGACGGCAAGGAAATGAAGCGGGTGATGCAGTCCATGCATGCCGATCCGCTCACGGTGGCGGGTATCCTCAGTGCGGTGCGCGGCGTGTTCGGCGCGCGGGAAGAAGAGGCCGCGGTTGCGGACGGCTCGGAGGAAAACGAGGAACAACGGGAGGAAAACGGGGATGAAACTCATTGACTTTGACGAAAAATTCAACAGAAAAGTGGCGGAAATGCTGGAAAAGCACGCGGGCGAACGTACGGAAGAGGAGTGGGAAGACGCCATTGCCAAGGCGTACGAACAGTTCGGGGATACGTACATGGGCGCCATCGGCATGACGCCCCGTCAGTACTTCGAAAAGATGACGGAGAGCGGGCTGGTGGAGACGCTGAAGGAGTACATTCTGCAGGACGTCCCCGTGCCGGACATCCTTTGCGGCGAACTGGAAAAACGCGGCGCGAGCGACGCTCTTCTTGCGCTGCTGAACGAGACGGATGAGGAATTGGTGCACTACGCGCTCAACCTCATCGGGAGCGATCCCCGTGCCTTGCCTCGTTATGCGGAGATGCTCTCCGAAGAGGCGTACGACGAACACATCAAGGATGCGCTCGCCGATCTGCTCAAAGAGAGAGCAGACGAGGTCAAAGAGAGTATTTTGCCTCTCGTCAAAACGGAAAACAAGCCATACGCACTGGAGATTCTCTCCCGCTGCAGACAACGGGACGACCGCGTGTTCGAAGCATTGCTTGCCGCCTTCCGCACGGGCGAAGAGGAGGAAGTGCCGCTGTATGCGGGATATCTCGCGGCGTACGGAGACGAGCGTGCACTGTCCGCGCTGGAAGAGCAGATCGACCGCGAGGATATCGATTTCGTCACCTTTCAGGAGCTTAAATTTGCCATCGAGGCTTTGGGCGGCGAATACACGAAACAGCGGGACTTTTCGCAGGATGAATCGTACAAAAAGATCATGGCGGCGGGCGCCGGAACGGATATTTTCGGATCCGGAAAGGGGAACTGAGCGCAGGGAGCGCATTTTGTCATATATTTGACCGTTCGCGGAAATAATCTTGTTCAAACGGTTGACAAAATTTTTATAAGATGCTAAAATAACGCTTGCGACTGTGGGCGTATTTCTTTTTTCGCGCCCTTTTGCCGCAAGTGTTTTTGCTTTTTTAAAGAGGATGCCTCTGAAGGCCTTATGGCGAACCCGTGGGGTTGTCCTCAGATCACGGAAATTTCTTTCATCAGCTTGAAAGAAATTTCTTGAAGAAAACTCACGGCAATCCGCAGGCGCGTCGTTTGGCGAGA